>CAJXWR010000003.1 GCA_913062675.1 uncultured Trueperaceae bacterium | reverse complement strand
CCCGCCTCGACTTCTTCCTGTTCTTCCTGACCTTCTTCTTCCTCGTCGCCATCAGCGTCGGGGGGACCGGGTCGTACACCGGCGTGCTGCTCGGCACCGCCGTCGTCGTTTTCGTCCAGCAGTACGGCGACCCGCTCGAACGCACCTACGCGCTCTCCACCTGGTTTGGCGCGATCGGTCTCGTCCTTCTGGCCCTTGGGATCGGCGCGGGGTTGTACCGCCGCAGTCGCCGCATGCGACCCGCCTGGCACCCCCTCGTGCTCCTTCTCGCCGGCATCGGTGCCGTGACCTTCCTCGTGGCGGCGTTCGGGCAGGGCTGGGAACCGCTGCAAGGCACCTTCCAGGCGTTCGGCATGCGTCGCATCCTGCTCGCCCTTCTCCTCATCACGATCATGGCGCTCCGCCCGGAAGGCATCATGGGGCGCGCCGAGTTCAATTGGGCGTGGCTCCTGCGCGAACGCAAGGACCAACCCAGCGACGAGGAACGCGCGCAGGACGCCTGGCTCAGCAACCCCGAACTCAACCGCAAGGACGGGGCGGACGCCGCGACCGATGCGGGGGACAGCGGAACCGTCGACGTGATGCGCGCCAAGCGGGACCATGGCGACGTGCGCGCCAGCGCGCCCGACGATCCCCTGCCCCGCGCGCTGCTCGACGAGGATGCCCCCGGCGCGCACCCCCTGCTCGAACGCGGCAAGAAACCCAAGGACGTGCAACGGCACGGCAGCGTCGGGGACCCCGAGTTCCACCCCGATCCCGACGCCACGCCCGACGAGGCACGCGACGAACCCAAGGACGACGGGGAGGCCTGACGTGTCCATGCTCAGCGTCCGCAACGTCAACAAGAGTTTCGGTGGCCTGCAAGCCACCACCAACCTCAGTTTCGACGTCCAACCCGGCGAGATCGTCAGCGTCATCGGCCCCAACGGGGCGGGCAAGACCACGCTGTTCAACCTCATCACCGGCGTGTACACGCCCGACTCGGGCGCCATCGAACTCGAAGGCAGCTCGATCGTCGGGAAGCGACCCAACGAGATCGTCGACCTCGGCATCGCACGCACCTTCCAGAACCTGCGGTTGTTCACCAACCTTAGCGTGCTCGACAACGTCCTCATCCCGCAGCACCACAAACTCAAGGTGCCCTGGTGGCAAGCGGTGCTGCGCACCCCCGGGTACCGCCAGGCCGAAGCGGAGATGCACGAACGCGCCCTCGAGAAACTGTCGTTCTTCGGGCCGCGCCTCATGAGCTTCCGGCTGCATCAACCTGTGTACGTCCTCAGCTACGCGAACCGGCGCCGCACCGAAATGGCGCGCGCCATGGCGACCGGCGCGAAGATGCTGCTGCTCGACGAACCCAGCGCCGGGATGAACCCCAAGGAAACCACCGAAATCACGCAGATCATTCGCCGCATGCGCGACGAGGGTGGGTACACGATCCTGCTCGTGGAGCACAAGATGAACCTCGTGGGGGAGATCAGCGACCGGGTCATCGTGCTCGACTACGGGCAGAAGATCGCCGAGGGCAGCTACCACGACGTGGTGAACGACCCGAAGGTGCTCGAGGCGTACCTCGGGAAGCGGGACGAAGGGGAGGAGGAAACCGCGTGACGCACGACGTGAACGAGAAGGAAACCCTGCTCGAACTGCGCAAGGTCACCACGCACTACGGACCCATCCGCGTGCTGCACGACGTGGACATGGTCATCCACCCCGGTGAGATGGTGTGCCTCCTCGGGGGGAACGCCTCTGGGAAGTCCACGACCCTCAAGACGATCCTCGGCATCGTCCGCGTCAGCGAAGGGGAGATGTACTTTCGCGGCGAACGCGCCGACACCCTCTCGACCGCGCAGCGCATCGAACGCGGCATGGCGGTCGTGCCGGAGAACCGCCGCATCTTCCCGAAGATGACGGTCCGCGAGAACCTGGAGATGGGTGCGTACCTCCGCAATGACCGCAAGGCCATCAAGGAGGACATGGACTACGTCATCAGCCTCTTCCCCCGCATTGGGGAGCGGCTCGGGCAGCAGGGCGGCACCATGTCCGGTGGGGAGCAACAGATGCTCGCCATGGGGCGCGCCCTCATGTCCCGCCCGAAACTCATCCTCATGGACGAACCCTCGATGGGTCTCGCACCGCTGTTCGTGGAGAAGATCTTCGAGATCATCAAGACCGTCAACGACGAGGGCATCAGCGTGTTCGTCGTGGAGCAGAACGCGAACGTCGCGCTATCGGTCGCCGACCGCGGCTACGTGCTGCAAACGGGTGAGGTCGTGCTCAGTGGACCGGCGCAGGAACTGCTGCACAACGAGGCGATGAAGAAGGCGTACCTCGGGGACGTCTAACCTGCCCGCGAACCGTCAAGGACGCATCCCCACCCCGAACGTCACGTGAAGGGTGGGGAGGTTCGTCGAGGCCGTCCCGTTCGCAATCGATTGCCGCGTCGTCGCGTAACTCGCGGTCGACTCGAGCGCAAGGAAGACGTGGGGCGTCACGAACCAGCGGGCGCCCACGCCCACGGCAGCTCCGACCCCCGCCAGTTCGTAGCCGTTGAGCGTGCCCTGAAGGTCCGCGCCGTACTCCAAACCGCGAATCGTCGCCGCTGGTTTCGTGATGACCGGCCCGACGCCCGCCCGTGCGGTGAGTTCAGCGGTGCCAAGCGCCTCCCCGTCGTCTCCCGTGAGCGGCGTGGACCACGTGGCGGTGGCGTTGCCGAGCAGGTAGTTGATGCCGTCACTCAACTCGAAGTGCTGCACCACGCCACCCGGGTCGTCGCCCGACAGGTAGTACGCCTTGTCGTGCAGCAGTTCCAGCTCGGCCCCCCACGCCACGTCCTGGACGCCCAGAACGCCCCAATCGACCGGTTGGGTGGGCCAGGCGTACCCGACCCGCACGCGGTAGTAGTTCATCGTGAGCAGTGCGACGCTTTGAAACGACGACCAGGGCCGCGTCTCGTACCGCACGTCGCGAATCGTGACGTCCTCGTGCCCCGCCTGCTCAATGCGAAGCGTGGTGGGCGGCTTCCACGACGTGCCGGTGTGCACCTCGACCGTCCAGTTGCCCTGCGCCATGCCCCACCCCGCGCCGAGCATGAGGCAGGCCGTCATGATCACCGTGGTGAAGGACATGCGGATTCGAAGCATCTTGCCGCTACGCTACCGCGACCTGCACCCCACGCGGGGCTGAGCGGTACCTGACGACCGCCGGGTATCGTCACGCCATGCGTACCGTGCTCCCCAGACTCCTTCGCGCGACACCTCCTCGCCTCCTCACGACCCTCGTCGCCGCCCTCCTCGTGAGCGCCTGCGCGCAGGGGGACGGCGTCACGCTCGACGCGCAGTGCGGACCGACCGGCGATCCGGTCGCCACGCCCATCCACGTCGTGCAGGGCGACGGCAGTACCTCACCCCTGCAGCGTCGCCGCGTGACGGTCGAAGGGATCGTCACTGCCGCCTTCCAAAGCGACCCGAACGACCCGTTCGGACGCAACCTCGGTGGCTTCTACCTCCGGACCCTGCCCGGCGCGGAGGACGCGGACCCTGCCACGAGTGAAGGGCTGTACGTGCAAAGCACGCTGCCCGTCCCCGTGGGTCGCGTCGTGAGGGCGAGCGGCACGGTGATGGAGGACTACGCCATGACGACCCTGTCCGCCGTGCGGGAGGTCGTCGACTGCGGGGTCAGCCTGCCTGTCCCTGAACCCGTCACGCTCACCCTGCCCTTCGACACGCTCCAGGCGCCCGAACGGTACGAGGGGATGCTCGTCACCCTTCCGCAAGCGCTCGTCATCAGCGAGTACTTCAACTACGACCGGTTCGGCGAGATCACGCTCGCACTTCCCCAGGACGGGTTCGCGCGGCCCATCGAAGCGACCCAATTGTTCGCCCCGGACGATCCACGCGCCGAAGCGTGGACGGAGGCGCAGGAACTGCGCCGCATCACCCTTGACGACGGCAGCAACGACCAGAACCGCACGCCCGTCCGTCACCCCGATGGCAGCGTCTTCACGCTCGAGGGCCGATTCCGCGGGGGCGACACGCTCACGGGCGTGACGGGTCCGCTGCACTATGCGTACGGGCGTTGGCGCGTCCACCCCACCACGCCCGCCGTCCACACCGTCGTGAATCCTCCGCCCGGGAGCCTTCCGGACGTGGGCGGCGACCTGCGCGTCGCCACGATGAACGTCAAGAACTACTTCGTCGACGTGGGGCGCACCTGCGGACCGGACGGCGACATGGACTGCCGGGGCGCGGACGACGCGAACGAACTGCATCGGCAACGCGCCAAGCTCACCGCCGCGCTCGCCAGCCTGCAAGCGGACGTGATCGGCCTCGTCGAACTCCAGAATGCGGCCGATGACCGGGCCACCCGCGACCTCGCCGCCGCCCTGAACGAACGGGATGGCATCGACGCCTGGCGGCACCTCCCCGCCGGCGTGATGGGTACCGACGCGATCGCGCAGGGCATCCTGTACCGCAGCGACCGCGTGACCCCTGTCGGCATGACCGCCATCCTCGACGACGTGAACTTCACCGACCCGCGCGACACGGGCCTCGGGAAGAACCGGCCCGCGCTCACCGCCGCCTTCGCCCCCACCGGCTCCACCGACCCGGCGTTCACGCTCGTCGTGAACCACTTCAAGAGCAAGGGGTCCGAATGCGGAGCGGGCGACGACCACCCACTGCAAGGCTCGTGCAACGGCACGCGCAGCGACGCCATGGCCACCTTCCTCGACTGGCTCGAGACCGACCCGACCGGTACCGGTGCCCCGTGGCTCATCGTCGGGGACCTCAACAGTTACCCGATGGAGGACCCCATGCGCGTCCTCCTCGCCGGGGTGGACGGGACGCCCGGCACGAACGACGATCCCGTCGACCTCCTCGACCGCGACCAGGGGGAAGCGGCGTACACGTTCGTGTTCGATGGCCGTTTCGGCCGACTCGATCACGCCATCGCCCACCCCGACCTCGCCACCCGCGTGACGAACACCGCCGCTTGGCCCATCAACGCCGACGAGGTCGACCTCATCGACGCCGACACGACCTACAAGGGGCCCACCGAGGAGGCGCTGTACGCGCCGGATGCGTACCGCGCCTCGGACCACGACCCCATCCTGCTCGGCATCGACCTGCCCTAATCGCACGGCCACCGTTCACGCCAAAGAAAACGCCCACCCAGTGCTTCGGGTGAGCGTTTCCACGGCCTGCCAGTGCGCGGCAGGCAGGGTTGGGTTAGGGCAACAAGGACGCTTCGGCGAACCGCGCCCGATCGAGACCCAGCAGGTGTGCAGCGGTCGCTGCGACGGCGCCGGCCGGTGCAGTGGGAACGACGCCCACCTCGACGCTCGGACCCGCGAGAATCATGAAGCGGTCGTCATCGGGATGCCCAGGACGCTTGCCATGGCTGCTCAACGCGCTCGGTGGAGCGATGGGCGTCGCCGCCTCGCCGTCGTGCTCGAAACTCGTGCCGTCCGGCGCAAGGAACGACGCGATTTCCGACTGCAGTTCGGCCGGCAGGTACGCATTGGGGTAGGGCACGACGCCATGCTCCGCCAGGACGCCCGCCACACGGTTCCGCGTCGCCTCATCGCGTGCCACGACGTGCAGAATGCCTCCCTCACTCATGAACGTGTCGTCGGGTAGGAGCACGTCCGGTCGCAGGGCTTGCTCCACCGGTCCATGCCCATGATCGGAAAGCACCATCACGTCGTACGCATCCTCACGACCTGAAGCCCGCAAGCGCGAGAGAACGTCGGCGACGAGGCCGTCCATCAACGTCGTCGTCCACTGCGACAGGGGCGTGTCGTACCCGCTGCGATGCTGAATCGTGTCGGTCATCAAAAACTCCGTCACGATCAACTCGGGCGCGTCATCCCGCGCAGCGAGGGAACCCACCCACTCCGCCACGCGGCGATCGCCGAGGAAGCCCACCATGGCGGCGACCCGCTCGTCCCCCATGTCGATCGCATCGTATCGGTCAGGAACACCTGCAGCGGCGGCCGCCCTCGCGAGTTCACCCGACGGGTCGAGGTGACCTGCGACGTTCTCCCAGCCGTTCTCGAGCGGTTCCGGTTTCGTGTCGCGTGCCCGTTGAACGAACGCCCCCACCCACCACGGGTGTGCAAATACGTCGACATCCTCGGGGCGCACCATCCCCATGCCGAGGCTCGCGCTACGAAGGCCCGCATCTCGGGCGAGGCGCGGCAGCGTTTCGAGGCGCACGTCGTACGGACTCGCGTAGCGAAACGCGCCCTGCCGTGCGTCCCAAAGGCGATTCCCGTACACGCCGTTGGCACTCGCCGGCGCACCCGTCAGGATCGAGGCGCGGCCCGGCAGCGACGTACCGGGCACCTCTGCCTTCAATCGCTCCACGACCAGTCCACGATCGGCCAGCATCGAAAGGGTTGGAAGGCGACCGCGACGCGTTGCAAAGGTATCTGCGGACACCCCATCGATCATGATGAGGATGAGACCCGGCACGAAATCAGCCGATCTCGAACGCGTCAGGACGGAAATCGAGGAAGAAATTCGGATGGGGCGTCCATGCAATGTCGCTCCGCATGCCGTAGAACTCGACGCTCTGGTACAACGGCGTGAACGGTACGTCGCGATCAAGAATGTCGGCGATCGCCCGGTAGTTGCGGTACCGCAAGTCCGTGTCCAGGCTGGACGCCGCAGCGCTGGCCAGCGCCTTGAACTCGTCGCTTGCGGGGTAGTACTGAGCAATCCAGTTGTCAGCGAGGTACTCCGCAATGAAGCCGGTGGCTGGGTCACCGCCCGTACCGAAGCTTTGCAGGGTGGCGACGTTCTCGCGCGCGAAGCTCCGCTGCGCCCATTGCGCAAGCTCGAGCGGTTCGTAGTTCACGTTGACGCCGATCGCCTGCCACATTTCGTTGATGGCGTCGGTCACGAGGCGACCATTCGTGTAGTACGTTGCGGGAGGCGTGAACGCCAGTTCCTCACCGGCATATCCGGCTGCAGCCAGGGCAGCGCGTGCCGCATCAGGATCGAACGCAAACGGTTCACGCGTGGCATCGAACCCGAACTCGGCGGGCAAGTAGTAGTCGCGCATGACCGAAACGCGGCCTCCCCAGAGGGCGTCCGCGATGAGTTGACGGTCGATCCCCAGGGCAAGCGCGCGACGCACGTCAGGGTTCGCCGTGACCCCTTCCACGGTGTTGAAGTAAATGTGCATGAAGTTGTAAAGGAGAACGTCGTCCACCTTGAGGTCGTTCGTGCGGTCCACCTGGTCGATCAGGTCGGGAGGAAGGGTGGTCGCAAGGTCGATCTCGCCCGCTTGCAGTGCAGCGACGCGTGTCGCGTTCTCCGGGATGAGCGAAAGCGTCAACTCCGAAAGGGGAGGCGTGCCCATCCAGTAATCCTCATGCGCGGTAAACGACACGGAGCTCCCCACGTCCCACGCTTCCACCTTGTAGGGGCCTGCGCCAATCGGTGCCGTTTGAACGGCGTCATACCCGGCCGCCTCCACCGCTGCCCGCGGCATGATCGCAACGAATGGCGTGGAAATCCGACGGGCGAGAAGTGGATCGACGACGGGCGTCTCGATCTCCACTTGCAGCGGTCCGGTCGCACGAATCGCGGCGATGTACGGCAGGAAGGTAGGCCGAATCGCACTCTCATACTCGCTGAACAGCAGGCGTTCGAAGCTGAAGACGACGTCATCTGCGGTCATGACGCTGCCATCATGGAAGCGGACGCCGTCCCGCAAATCGAAACGCCAGAGGGTCCCTTCTGACGTCCAGCTCGTGGCGAGCATCGGCTGCAAGCTGCCATCAAGACCCTTGCGGACGAGTTGATCGAAGGCGAGTCCATAGTAGCGGTTGCCCACGATCGAACCGGCCTGGTGGTGCGGATCCCAGCTCGCAATTTCTGCGTTGATGCCGACCCGCAGGTTGGGCCGCGTGGCTTGCGCGAAGGAAGGCAGTCCACCGAACGAAGCGGCGGCACCTGCGGCGCCGAGGCCTTTGAGGAGCGTGCGACGGGGGATGGTCAGGTCATGCATGGTGGGTCTCCACGGGTGTCCGGGCAAGAGGCGAAAGGCTCAAGGTTCGGTCCGCACGTCGAGGCGATCCCGGAACGTATCGCCAAGCACGCCGACCGAGACGGTGACGAGAACGAGGGCCATGCCGGGGACGGTTGCAACCCACCAGGCGCGCGACAGGTATTCGCGACCTTCACCGATCATGGTTCCCCACGAGGGGGCGGGAGGTTTGATGCCGATGCCGAGAAAGCCGAGCGCACTCTCGAAGAGGATGAGGTTGCCGAGGCTGAGGGTTGCCAGCACCGCGATGGGGCCAGCAAGATTGGGGAGAAGGTGGCGAAGCATGAGGTGCACGTCGTGGCCGCCAAGGGCGCGTGCGGCAAGCACGAACTCGCGTTCGCGCAGGCTGATTGCCACGCCACGCGCGACGCGCGTGTACGCCGGCCAGGTGGCGAGCGCGCCAAGGACGATGAGCACGGGGAGCGAACTACCGAAGACGAGGGCGGCCGCAATGGCCAGCAGAATGAACGGCAAGGCGAGCTGCACGTCGACAAGGAAGGTAATCAGGTGATCGATGGGTTTCCCTGAATGGAAGCCGGCGAGGAGGCCACTGAGCGTGCCAATCGACCCGCCGACCAGGGTCGCCGTCACGCTGATCAGCAGCGACGCACGCGCTCCATGCAGAAGGCGCGACAGGATGTCGCGTCCCAACGGATCCGTGCCGAGCGGATGCTGCCAGTCTCCACCGGCGAACACGGGGGGTTGCAAGCGAGCCAACAGTCGTGTGTGCGTGGGGTCGATCGACCACACGATGGGCCCTACCACCGCTGCAACGATGATCGCGAGAAAGACCACGCCCGCGAGGACAGCTCGTGGCGGGACGCGGAGCGCACGGGACGTCACTGCGTGACCTCCACGCGGGGATCGAGGAGGGCGTAACTCAAGTCAACGAGCAGGTTGATGAGCACGAAGGCGGCACTCGACAGCAGCACGACGGCCTGAACGATGGGGAAGTCTCGACCTGCGATCGCCTCCACTGCAAGACTGCCGACGCCGGGCCATGCGAACACCGTCTCAATCACCACGGAACCGCCGATGAGGCTTGCGAGCTGCAAACCGAGGACCGTGACCACGGGAATCAAGGCGTTGCGAAGTGCGTGACGCACGACGACCCAAGCGCGGTGCAATCCCTTTGCGTGCGCCGTCCTCACGTAATCCTCGCTCAGTACGTCGAGCAGCGAAGCGCGCACGAGGCGGAGAATCAGGGCAAGGGGCAGAAGCGTCATCGTCACGACGGGAAGGACGTAGTGACTCGGCGTCGCGTCCCCAAAGGTCGGCAGCCACCGCAGCGTCACGCCGAACAGCAAGATGCCGAGAATGCCGATGAAGAACGAGGGGAGTGACTGGAGCGCAAGGCTAACGTCGCGGACGAACCGGTCGAACCCGCTGCCACGCCCGGTTGCGGCGAGGACGCCGAGGGGAACGCCCACCATGATGGCGAGCAGGAACGAGGTGAGCCCAAGCCGAAGGGTGGCAGGCAGGCGTTCGAGGATGAGATCAAGGGCCGGTCGGTTGTAGACGAGCGAGGTTCCGAATTCACCTTGAGCGATTTCGCTGAGGTACCGGCCGAATTGCGTGAGCATGGGTTGATCGAGTCCGAGACGCGCGCGCATGGCGAGCACGTCCTCCACCGTGGCTCCTTGGGGGAGGAGGAGGGCAACGGGATCGCACGTGGCGCGGCCAAGGGCGAAGGTGACCGCAACGACGGCGAGGAGGGTGAGGAAGCCGCGAAGGATTCTGAGAAGGACGTAACGCGGCATGCGCCATGTTCACCTCGCCTCATCAGGACCCCGTCACGACGCTTTCAGGGGAACGTCAAGAGGGGTCTTGAACCGGTGCGCGGTGCACCTTGCGAGGAGGGGTGACAGGTCATGCGCAGGGTGCGGTCCCGCCTACACTCCTGGCGCGCGAACGGTGGATCGGCGTTCAGCGGTCCTGATATGACTCGGGGTCCCACCGCATGCGATGAGACCCCGAGCCGTTCTCGTGGTGGGGGAGGATCAGCTCGCTTCGGAACCCCCGTCGACCGTGTAGTAACTGCCCGTCATGTACGACGCTTCATCGCTCAGCAGCATGAGCACGAGGTTCGCGACCTCCTGCGGGGTGCCGTAGCGACCGAGCGGCAGGGTGCTCTCGAACGCTTCCTTCGGCGCGCCCGCATTCGACTCGATGCTCGTCATCATGCGCCCCTCGATGGGGGCGGGGCACACCGCGTTCACGCGAATGCCTCGGCCTGCGACTTCCAGGGCCGCGGTTCGCGTGATGCCGATCACCGCGTGCTTCGACGCGATGTAACCCACGAGCCCTGGCGATCCTATGAGGCCCGCCACGCTTGCCGTGTTCACCACCGCGCCCCCCTGCGTCATCTTCGGCAGGACGGCCTTGAGGCCCAGGAACACGCCGCGCACGTTCACGCTCCACACCTTGTCGAACGCATCGACCGGGTAGTCGACGATGGGTGCGGCGGGACCCTCGATGCCGGCGTTGTTGAAGAACAGGTCGATCTTCCCGAAGGCGTCCACCGCCTTCTGCGCGTACGCCTCCGCCTGCGCCGGGTCGCTCACGTCGGCGGCGAACGTCTCCACCGTTCCACCGGCATTGCGTACCGCATCCGCCGATGCGGCGAGGGCATCCTCGTTCAAATCGACGAGCAACACCTTCGCCCCCTGCTTCACGAGCGTCACGGCGGTCGTGCGGCCAATGTCCCCGCCGCCTCCCGTCACAATGGCAACTTTTCCGGTCATGTCGAGCATGTCGTGCCTCCTTGGGCAGAACGGCGTCGGAACGACCCTCCGGAAGGCCCAAAGGGTGGAGCAAAATGCGCGCAGGAACGTCCCGACGCGCAGCGCATTCGTATGCCCCGAGCGTAGACGGGACACGCCGGGACGCATGTCACGCGCCCCATGCGAGCGGCACACACGAGGAAAGCGCCCCGCCGTCGGTACGGCGGGGCGCCAGAACGGCCTGCGGGCGCGACGCAGGCGGGAGGAAGCGAACCGGAGGGGTGGAACCATGGAAGGCTCAACACCCGAACCGCCTTAAGCATGCAGCAGGCACGTCATTGGACCGTCATGCTTGACGAATTGTGTCAGGGCGAACGATACTTGCGGCAACGCAACGTGAAGCAACCGACCGCACCGGCCTCCAGGCCGCGCGCACGTCCGTCGTGGATCGTTGCCTCCCGCGTGGGCCATGGACCGCTCGGGATGACCTACCCCCTTCGCCATGGCGACACGAGACACTCGGAGGTGTCCATGACACGATTCGCCCGCCGGTCGATCGCCTCTCTGTTCGCCGTTCTGCTCTTGACGGCGTCCACCGCCCTCGCGCAGGTCGAACTGCGCATGACCTGGTACGACGACGGTTCGGAAAGCGAAGTGATGGGTGCCATCATCGAGCGTTTCGAAGCGGAGAACCCCGACATCATCGTCACCGTCGACGTGGTGCCCTACGCCAGCGGCATCGTCGAATCGCTCCCCCTCCAGCTCGCCTCCGGTCAGGGACCCGACCTTGCGCGCGTCACCGACCTGGGTGGCTTGTCGGAGTACTTCCTCGACCTTCGCCCCTACCTCGAGGATGCTGCCTACTGGGACGCCAACTTCGGACCGTTCCTCGACTGGATGCGTCCCGCCGGCAGTGACGCTATCCCCGGCTTCATGACGCAGCTCACCGTCACGGGCCCCTACGTCAACGCCACCCTGTTCGAGCAGGCCGGCATCGACGTGCCCATGGGCGAAACCAGCTGGGAAGAATGGGCGGAGATTACCCGCCAGGTGGCCGAAGCGACCGGCACGCCGTTCGCCATGGCGATGGACCGCACCGGTCACCGCCTCGCCGGCCCCGCCATCAGCCAAGGCGCGCAGTACTTCGATGCCGACGGCAACCCCGCCATCGACGACGAGGGCTTCCGCCGCATGGCGCAACTCATGGTCGACTGGCACGCCGACGGCACCATGATCCCCGACGTGTGGATCGGTTCCGGCGGCAGTTACGTCGCGGGTAACGAAGAGTTCGTCAACGCCCAGGTCGTGCTGTACATGTCCGGCTCCTGGCAGATCGGCCAGTTCTCCAACCTCATTGGGGACGCCTTCGACTGGCAAGCCGTGCCCAACCCCTGCGGTCCTGGCGGCTGCTCCGGCATGCCGGGTGGTGCCGCTGTGGTCGGCATGGCTGACACGGATCACCCCGAAGAGGTCGCGCGCCTCATGGAGTTCCTCGCGCAGGAAGAGAACCTCGCCGAGTTCTACGGCAAGACGCTCTTCATCCCCGGTCACCTCGGCCTTGCCGAGTCCGGCGTGGACTTCGACACCGACCTGCAGGCGGCCAGTGACGCGCTCACGATGTTCGCTGCGCAAGTGCCGCGGCTCTCGCCCGTCGCGTACCAACTGCAGGGCTACGCCAACAACTTCGTCGTGTTCAACGCCGTTCGCGACCGCCTCACGCAGGTGTTCGTCGGTGAGCTGAACCTCGACGACGCCATTGCGCGTATGCAGACCGACATCGACGAGCAGATCGCCGAAACGCAGTAACCCCCGTTCGCATCGTGGTGTCCCCGTGCCTTGCATGGGGACACCACGATTTCTTCGCACCCGCGCGGCGCCTGATGCCCGCCTCGGGAGGAACCTGACCATGCGGTACCGTAAGCGCGTGAAGGACAAGGTGACGTGCAGCGCAGCGAAGTGAAGCGCGAGAATCCGCTGGCTCGCCTCGGGTTCGCCATCGTTGCGCTGTTCATGACGGTCGTCGGGTGGATCGTCGAACCGCTGCAACGCGTGATTGGCGTGCGTCGCATGCCCTGGGTGTTCCTGCTGCCCAACCTCGCCATCTTCGGCACGTTCATCCTGCTCCCCATGGCACTCAACTTCTATTTTGCGTTCACCGGCGGGACCGAACTCTATCCCCAGGACCGCCCCTTCGTCGGCACCGCCAACTTCGAGCAGCTCTACACCTGCGAGGATTACCTCGACGTCACCACCTGTCGTGAGGACCGCTTCTGGCGTGCCCTGAGCAACAGCGGCCTGTTCGTCTTCGCCAACGTCGGAGCGATCGTCCTCCTCTCGCTCGTCACGTCGCTCGTCCTCAATGCCAACATCCGCTTCCGCGGCTTCTTCCGCAGCGTGTACTTCTACCCGGTGCTCCTGTCACCCGTCGTCGTCGCGCTCGTGTGGAAGTGGATCCTGCAACGCAACGGCCTGATCAACGGTTGGCTCGTCAACCTCGGTCTCGAACCCATCGTGTTCCTCCTCAACGCCGACTGGTCCATGTTCTGGGTCATCACCGTCACCGTGTGGGCCAACATGGGTTTCTACACCCTCATCCTTCTCGCCGGCCTGCAAGCCATCCCCAAGGAGCTGTACGACGCCGGCCAGATCGACGGGACGGGCCCGCTGCAATCGTTCCGGCACATCACCCTGCCGCTCCTCATGCCCAACGTGATCGTCGTGCTCGTCCTCGCCCTCATTCGGGCGGTGCAAATGTTCGACGAGGTGTACGTCCTCACCGGCGGCGGTCCTGGCACCGCCACGTTGCTCCTCGTGCAGTACATCTTCGACGTCGGCTTCGCCGGGCAGGTCAAACGCTTCGGCCTTGCTGCCGCCGCGTCCGTCACGCTCGGCACCATCCTGCTCATCGCCACGCTCGTGCAACTCCGGGTCGGGCGGGGAAGCGAGTCGCACCTTGCGTAGCCTCGGCACCCTCTTCAAGCTGCGGCGCGGTCGCAAGGGCCGCGTGCACGTCACCGACGTGCTCGCCTACCTGTACCTCGCCGCGGGCGTCATCGTGATGTTCGGTCCCGTCCTCTGGCTCGTCGCCTCCTCCTTCAAGACGCCCGCCGGACTGCTCGAGTTTCCCCCCACCTTCCTGCCCTACTCGCAAAGCGAAACGCTCGTCGAGGGGTACGACGACCCGCTACCCCTGTTCGACGTGACGTTCGAGGACGGTACGGTGCAACGCCTCGCGCAGGTGCGCCGCATTGGCATTCAAGCCACCATGGTCGACCCCAACGACCCGGGCGAGACGATCGGCGTGAACATCGACCAGCGCGAGTCCGTGCGTGAGATTCGCTTCGCGTGGAACAACTACATCGACCCGCTGCAAAGGTTCAACTTCGTCACCTACCTCCGCAACAGCGTCGTCGTGACCGTCACCGCGACCCTCATCACGTTGCTCGTGAACAGCATGGCGGCGTTTGGCCTGTCGAAGTACAAGTTCCGGGGCCGCAACGCCGTGTTCCTCGTCATCATCGGGACGCTCATGATTCCCATCAGCGTCATCCTCGTACCCATCTACCTCGTCATCACCGAGGTGGGTTGGATCAACAACCTGTGGGGCGTCATCATCCCCGGGGCCGCCACCCCGACCGGCGTGTTCCTGCTCCGGCAGTACATGCTCACCATTCCCGATCAACTCCTCGATGCGGGCCGCATCGATGGCGCGTCGGAATGGCGCATCTACTGGCAGATCGTCCTCCCTCTTGCCGCGCCCGCCATGGCCGTCCTCGCGATCTTCAGCGTCATGTGGCGATGGAACGATTTCCTCTGGCCCCTCATCGTCCTCACCCGAAGTGAACTCTTCACCCTCCAGGTCGGGTTGAACGCCTTCCAGGGTGAACTGAACGTGCAGTGGCACTACGTGCTCGCCATGACCGTCCTCACGCTCCTGCCCGTCACGCTCGTGTTCGCCTTCCTGCAACGCTTCATCACGACCGGCATCGCCAGTTCGGGCGTGAAGCAGTGACCCCCGCGCAAGGGCCCGACGACGCCCACGCGTCGCGCATTGCCGAGGGACGGGCGAAGGAACGCTCCCCCGACGCGGTTCCCCCAGGACCCCCCCCCCGCCACGGCATTCACGGTGCCGATCTCCCCACCCGCCACCTCACCCTCGACGCGGTGCAGGGCAGCACGCTCACCCTCAAACCGGTCGACGGGCACCCGCTGCGCGTTCACCTCACCTTCGCCGAGCACGACCTGCTCCGCCTCGAAGTCCTCCCCACCGGCGTGCACCCCCAACCCCGCACGTGGGTGATCGTGGGTGAGGACGGCGACGTCCCCTTCGAGGGACGCGACCGAAGCGACCTCTCGCGCTTCACGCAACCCGCCATCGGCACGCACGTCACCCTCGACGCGACGCACGCCGACCACGACCCACGAGAACGTTTGCCGTTCCTCACCCTCCAAAGTGAACGGCTTCACGTCCACGTGGACCTCGCCCCGTTCGCCCTCACGATTGCGCGGCCCGACGGCACGATCCTGCACCGCGACGTCGCCACCGGCGCGCACGGTCACCACCCCGGCGAGGGCGTCACGTGGCACTGGCGCCGCGACGACGACGAGGTGCTCTACGGCCTCGGTGAGGCGAGCGGACCGATCGACCGGTCCCGCCGCCGCGTCCGATTCCGCCCCCTCGACGCGCTCGCCTACGACGCCCGGTCGGGCGACCCGCTGTACAAGCACCTCCCCATCCTCACCACCCTGCAACCCGACGGGCGCGCCTCCACCTGGCTCATCGACGACGCGGCCGAGATCGTCTACGACCTCGGTGCCGAAGTGGACAACTACCACGGGCCGTACCGCCACGTGCGCGTCATGGAGGAGGGCCTCGACGCCTGGTTCCTCGCCGGCCCGACCCTGCCAGACGTCCTCGAACGCGTCGCCTTCCTCACCGGTCGTCCCCCCGTCCCGCCCCGCTGGACGCTCGGGTACCTCGCGAGCACCATGCACTACACCGACGCCGAGGACCCCACCGCCGCGTTCGAAGGCTTCGTCCGCGACCTCGAGACGCACCAGATTCACTGCAGCGGCATGCACCTCTCGAGCGGGTACTCCATGCACGACGACGGCCTCCGCTACGTCTTCGCCTGGAACGAACGCCGCATCCCCCACCCGCCAGCCATGATCGAGCCGCTCCGCAACGCCGCGATTCGCACCATCGCCAACCTCAAACCCGCCGTGTTGACCAGCCACCCCGAGTTCGATCACCTCGCTGCCAACGGCTGGCTGGTTCGCGAAGCGCACGACGACACGCCCTACCTGTCCCGCTTCTGGGGCGGCGAAGGGGCGTACGTCGACTTCACGAACCCCGGCGCGGTGGCCTGGTGGCAGGAGCGCGTGGCGGGACGCATCCTCGACGTCGGCATCGACATCGCCTGGAACGACAACAACGAGTTTCAAATCTGGGACGATGCCGCCCGCACCCACGCCGGACCGACCCGCGGATTGCGGCCCATCCTCACCCAACTGATGAACCGCGCCACGCTCGAAGCGCAAGACCGGCACGCACCCGACGTGCGCCCGTGGACGCTCACGCGCAGCGGCATGCTCGGCAGTTGGCGCTACGCGCAAACCTGGACCGGTGACAACCACACCGACTGGACGACCCTGCGCTACAACGTGCCGCAAGGCTTGAACCTCTCCCTCTCCGGCTGGAGTTCATATGGCCACGACGTGGGTGGGTTCGCTGGCCCCATGCCCGACGCGGAACTCCTCGTCCGCTGGCTCGAGCATGGCGTCGCCATGCCCCGCTTCGTCCTGCACTCCTGGAACGACGACGGCACCGTCACGGAGCCGTGGAGCCACCCGGAAGTCCTTCCCCAAGTGCGCAATCTGCTCGAGCTTCGCGACCGACTCGTGCCGTACCTCTACACGGCGTTCGTGCGTTCCGTGGAGCAGGCCGAGCCGATTGCGAGGCCGTTGGCGTACGACTTTCCCACCTGGCAGCCCGGGCACCGCGAGGACCTCGTGCACATGCTGGGTCCTGCCCTCCTCATCGCCCCCATCATTGAACCGGGTGCCGACACGCGGACGCTCACCCTCCCACCGGGACGGTGGTGTCACCTCGCGACCGGTGAGGTGCACGAGGGTGAATCCAAGGTCACCGTGCCAGCGCCCCTGGGCATTCCCGTCTGGTTCCTTCGCGAGGGGCACGCATTGCCCATCGCCACGGCGGAGGCGGCGTCCGACCTCGTGACGGGAGGGACGCCATGGCCGGAAGGGGCAGGCGTCGACTGGATCGTCTTCCCAACCCTATCGGGAGAGGCGACGGGATGCTTCCAGTGGGACGACGGACGCTCACGCCGGTATCACGATGGCGAACGCGACGTGTTCGACCTCACCGTGACGTCCAAAGGAAGCGCACGCGTGCGCATCCAGCACGCTTCCCAGTTGGGCCTTCCCGAGATTCGCGTGCGAGACGTACCCAAGGGCCCGCCCGGCGACACGTGGTGGAACCGCCTCGATCTTGCCGAGGCGTACGCACTCGACGTGACCCGCGACGCGTCCTGAGAAGCTGGACCGGCCGGTCGCGTGACGCCACGGGGTACACTCGCGTCGTTCCAACGAATGCGCCCCACATGCACGTCACTTGGGGACACAGCCACAGGAGGTCCTGATGCCGAAGTTCCTCGTTCGCACCCTCGCCGTGTTCATTCTCGCCACGTCGTTCGCCTTCGCGCAGAACGGTCGCGTGGCCGTGATGACCCCCTACCTCGCCTCCGCCACGACCCGCATCATGGTCGACGAGGTCGAGACTGCGCTGCAAGATCTCGGGTACACCGTCGACGTGATCGACACGGCGGGTGACCTCGCTGCCCTCGACGCGCGCATCCAAGACGTGATCCTCCAAGACGTGGACGCCATCGTGCTGTCCGCCAACCCTGAACTCGTTCCCGCCGCGGTCGAAGCGGCTGGTGCGGCAGGCATCCCCATGTTCGGTCTCGATGCCGGCTCGCTGCAAGGCCTCACCGTGGACGTGACGTCCAACAACTACGCCATGGCGGCGCAAACCGCGACGTACCTCGTGGACGCCATCGAGGGGGAGGGGCGCGTCCTTATGCTCGTGCACCCGCCCTACGCGCCCGTGCAGAAGCGGGGTGCCATCGCTCGCGCCATCTTCGACAACACGCCCGATATCGAGGTGATGGACGAGGTGTTCATCGAGGTGCCCGGCCCGCTCGAGAATGCGCGGAACGCCGTCGAGGCGGTCCTCACGGCCAACCCGGAACCCGGCTCGATCGCAGGGATTTGGGCCGCGTGGGACGAACCCGCGCTCGGTGCACTGCAAGCCATCGAGTCGCTGGGTCGCGGTGACGAGGGCATCGTCATCGTGGGTCTCGACGCGATTGGCCCGGCACGCGAAGCCATCGTCGGTGATGGCGCCTTCCGTGCCACGGTTGCACAAGACTTCGTCGGGATCGCGCGCACCGTCGCCGGTGTCGTCGATGAAGCCTTGCAGGGAGACGACGTGGCCCGCCGCACCATCTACGTGCCCGCCGCTCTCCTGACGCGCGACGACCTGCGCTGACCGGCTGGACGCCGCTTCGTGCCGCTGCGTCACCACCCCGAAACGTCCCTTCCGCCCGCTGCGCGACTCCACGTGCGGCGGGCGAGCAAACGCTATGGGGAGGAACGCGCGCTTGACGAGGCGCACCTCGAGGTCGCCGCGGGTGAGATTCACGCGCTCGTGGGGGAGAACGGGGCGGGCAAATCCACGCTGATTCGCCTTCTCGCGGGCGTCGAGACGCCCGACATGTTCGACGCCGCCCTCGATGGCGACGTGCTGGATCCCTCGAGTCCTGCCGATGCGCACGCGATGGGGCTTCGCTTCGTGCACCAGGAACTCAACGTCGTGCCGGCCCTCTCGGTTGCCGAGAACCTGTTCCTCGGGCGGCCGTACCCCCGTCACGCCCTGGGTCTGATCGCCTGGCGGCGGTTGCACCGGGAAGCGCGCGGCGTGCTCGAACGCCTGGGTGTGACGCACATCGAGCCCAGCACCCCCATGTACGAATTGCGACCGGGGGACGCTATGCTCGTCGCGCTGGCGCGCGCCTTCGTGACGTCGGACGCGCATGCCACCCCTCCACGCGTGTACGTGTTCGACGAGCCGACGGCGTCCCTCTCGCGACGCGAGACGGAACTGCTGTTTCGCGTGATTCGTGAACTCAAGATGCAAAACGTCTCCGTGTTGTACGTGTCGCACCGCATGGACGAAATCCTGGAGTTGACCGACCGCATCACCGTCCTGCGGGACGGCAGCACCGTTGCCACGGTCGACACCGCCACGACCACGCGGGACGCACTGATTCACGCCATGACCGGCCGGACCTGGCAGGCGTTCCGCGAACCGGAACCTGGCGAGGAGGGGACGGCGAACGTCACGCTGCACGTCCAGGGGCTCCGCAACGCACACCTCGAAGACGTGTCGCTCGACCTGATGGCAGGCGAGATCACCGTCCTCACCGGCCTCGCCGGATCGGGCCGCAGTGAACTCCTGCGCGCCCTGATGGGCGCCGACCCACTCGAGGCGGGACGCGTCACGCTGGCTGGCCGTACCCTCATCGATGCACCGCGGCAACGAATCGATCCGCACGCCGCTTGGCGGGCGGGCGTGGCGTACGTGCCGGAGGAGCGACGCAGCGAAGCGTTGTGGATGTCGGGTGACGTGCGCAGCAACGTACTCCTCCCGCACCTGCAGCGCGTCACGCGGTTCGGGATGGCGCGCCGCAGTCTCGAACGGCGCGAGGCGGCGCAGTGGACCGAACGTGTCGACCTGCGGAGCCGTGGGTTGCACCAGGTGGTGCGCGAACTCTCGGGCGGGAACCAGCAGAAGGTCGTGTTTGCACGCGCCCTGGCTGCGTCCCCCCGCGTGTTGCTGCTCGATGAACCGACGCGCGGCGTGGACGTCGGCGCGAAGAACGAGATGTACGACCTGATTCGTGATGCCGCCGCACGCGGCACGGCCATCCTCGCCGTGACGAGCGACCTCGAGGAGGTCTTCACGCTTGCCGACCGGGTCCTCGTCCTGGCGCGTGGCCGGCTCGTCCTCGACGCCCGCGCCGCGACGCTCGACCGCGCGGCCATCCTCAGCGCCAGTTTCGACGAAGGCGCGGTGGCCGCATGATTCGCCGGTTCGGAACGCTCCTCGGCTTGATCGCCATCATCGCGACGTTCTCCGTCCTGCGGCCCGACACGTTCATGACGGTGCCCAACTGGTTGAACATCACGCAGCAAGTGTCCATCCTCGCCGTCGTGGCGTTCGCCAGCACGATCGTCATGGTGACCGGCGCGTTCGACCTGTCGGTCGGCACCATGGCCAGCCTGGCCGGCATGATTGCTGCGGCCGCCATGCAGGCTGACCTGGGGATTCCGCTTGCCCTTGCGCTCGCCCTCACCGCTGCGGCGGTGGGCGGTGCGTTCAACGGGTTCCTCGTGGCGTACCTGCGCATCGTGCCGTTCGTCGCCACGCTCGGCACGCTCACCATGTTCGGCGGGTTCGCTCTCCTCGTCTCCGACGGCAGCACGATTTACGGTCGCGCCATCCCCGCGGCGTTCGGGGGCTTCGGACGGGGTGGCATTCCGCTCGGCACGATCGATGGTCGCGCCGTCCTGCTTCCCAACCTGACGCTCGTCGCTGCTGGTGTGCTGATCGTCACATGGCTGCTGCTCGAACACACCGGGTACGGTCGCCGCCTCTATGCGATTGGCGGCAACCGCGTGGCGGCCCGCCTCGCAGGGGTCCGCACCCGCCTCGCGCTGCTCGGCGCGTTCGTGGCGAGTGGCGTGGGTGCCGGGATTGGCGGGTTGATGCTCGCCAGCCGGCTCGCGTCGGCCAACCCGACGCAGGGCGACGGCTTGATGCTCAACGCCATCGCTGCGGTGTTCCTCGGCGTCACCCTCTCGCAGGAGGGAGAACCCCGCGTCCTCGGGACGCTCGTGGGCGTGACCATCCTCGGGGTGCTCGCCAACGGCTTGACGCAACTGCAGATCGACACGTACGTGCAGCAGGTGTTGACCGGCGTGATTGTCGTGGGCGCCGTGGCGGTCGGGAGTCTCCGGAGGCGCGAGGCGTGAGGCGCGACGAAGCCTCCCGCGGGATGGGATCGTCGCTCGTTCTGGACGTGGGAACGAGCGCCGTGAAGGGCGCCCTCGTGACGGAGGACGGCGAGTTCGCGTACGTGACGGAACGACCCCTCGATGCGCCCACAGGCCGGGACGGGGTGATGGAACAGGATGCCCGCAACTGGCGGGAGGTGGCCCGCGAGGTCGCGCGAGACGTGGTGCACCACGCAACCACCCCAGACCGCATCGTCTTCACCGGCCAAATGCAGGACTTGACCCTCCTTGCGAGCGACGGCGGCCCGCTGCGCGGCACCCTCCTGTACGGTGACGTCCGCGCGCAACAGGAGGCGCGCGACGTGCAGGACGCGCTGGGCGTGAAGCCGCTGCAGGCGTGGACCGGCAACGATCAGGACGCCTCCTCCCTCCTTGCCAAGGTCCTGTGGCTCAAGCGGCACGAACCCGCCGTCTGGACTGCCGCTCGCCACGTGTTCCTGGGCGCAGCCGACGTCCTTGCATTCGACCTGACCGGCGTCGCCGCGTGCGACGTCACCACCGCCTCCACCACCGGGTTGATGAACCTTGAGACGCGATCGCCGCTGACCGAGGACGTCCTGCAATCGCTCGACCTCTCGGACCTCTTGACGCGCCTCCCGCGTCTCGTGCCGGGCGGCCAGCAGGTCGGTACCGTCACGCCCGACGCGGCGACCTCCTGGGGTCTTCCCGAGGGAACGCCCGTGCACGTCGGACCGGGCGACGCGGGTGCCACGACGATTGGGGCGGGTGCGGGCATCCCCGGGGTGGCATCGATCTACCTTGGGACGAGTGGTTGGCTTGCCACCACGAGCCTCGGCGTCGGTGACCCCAATGCGGGTGTGTTCACCCTGGCGCACCCCACGCCCGGCCGGTACGTGCAGGTCGCACCGCTCCTCACCGCGGCAGGCAACCTCGCCTGGTTCCGGGATGCCGTCACGCCGGACGTCCCATTCGATGACCTGGTCCAAGGCGCGATCCTGCAGGCGCGCCCGCACCTCGTGTACCTCCCGTACCTCGCTGGGGAACGCTCCCCCTTCCGGGACCCCACGATTCGGGGTGCCTTCCTCGGCTTGACGGCCGACACGACGCAACGCGACATGGCCTACGCCGTCCTCGAGGGGGTCGCCTTCGCCTACCGACATGCCGCGGACGCGCTTGGCCTAACGAGCGGCGGGGAGACCGAAGCGGCGTGGGTCGTATCGGGCGGAGGTGCCCGCTCGGCGGCATGGATGCAGCTCCTCGCCGACGTCCTCGACCGGCCGTTGCTGCGGCTCGAGGACGCATCGAACGTCGGGGTGCGCGGTGCGTGGCACGCCACCCGCCTCGCGCTCGGCATCGTGCCCGACGCGTCCCTCGCCGATGCAGGGGAGCCCGTCACCCCGCGCGACGTTCCCGCCGAAGAAAAGGCGGCGAGGATCGCCCGTTACCAGGCATTCCTCGCCGCCACGCAGGCGCTTCGGCCCGTCTACGCCGCGTGGAGCGGCGAGCGCTAGTCGTCCAGCCGGTATGCCGATTTCGCCGCGCCGTACGCCAACCAGTGCGCCATCTCCGGAGCGTCCTCCGCCTCCACGAGTCCGCGTTCCACCTTCCCGGCCAGCCAGTTCGCGACCGCGCGGCGCCAAACGTCATGCCGCGTGGGGATGCTCGCGAAGGCGCGCGTATCGTCGTTGAATCCCGCAAGGTTGTAGATGCCCGCAGTCTCCACGACCGCGTCGAGGTACCGGTCGAACCCCAACACGGAATCGAAGAACCACCAGGGCGCCCCGAGCCGCAGGGCGGGGTAGTGACCGGCAAGGGGGGCGAGTTCCCGGCCGTACGTCGACTCGTCGAGCGTGAAGGTGATCAGACGGAAGTTGGGTTCGCTGCCGTACCGGTTGAGGAGGGCGTGCAGGCCGTACGTGAAGTCCATGGCGACGGGAATGTCGGCACCCTTGTCGAGCCCGAACCGGTCGAACACGGCCTGGTGGTGATTGCGTGAACTGCCGACGTGGAGTTGCATGACGAGACCATCGTCGACCGCCATGCCCGCCATTTCGAACACCATGTGGGCATGGAACGCCTCGGCCTCCTCCTGCGTGGCGGTGCCTGCGAGCCCGTGGTCGAACAGTTCCTGCAGGTCACTTTCCTCGATGGGTGCAACGAAGCTCGAGATGATTCCGTGATCGCTGGCCTTCGCGCCGTGCGCCGCGAAGTGTGCGCGCCGAACGCGCAGTGCTTCGCGGAAGGTGTCGAGCGAGTCGATCATTACGCCGGCGCGTTCGCCAAGCACGTCGAGCGTGGTGCGCCAGCTGGGGTCGGCGAGGTTCATGGCTGCGTCGGGGCGGAAGGTGGGAATGACCGGCAGGCCTTCGGCCTGCATTTGCGCGTGCAGGCTCAAGTCGCCGGCTGCAGGGTCGGTGGTGGCGAGGGTCTCCACGCCGAACCGTTCGAACAGGGCGCGGGGCGTGAACGCGTCGCTCTGCAGGTGCGCGTCGATCACGTCGTAAATCGCGTCTGCCGTCTCGCCGCTCGGCGCGACGTCGACGCCGAACAGGTCCACGAGTTCCGCCTTGAGCCACAGGGCGGTGGGCGTCCCGCGGAAGAGGTGGAAATGCTCGCAGAAGGTGCGCCAGATCTTGCGGGGGTCGGTCTCGACCGGTCCACCATCCTGGCGGGGTACGCCGAGCGACTCCATGGGAACGCCCTGGCTGTACAGCATGCGGAAGACGTAATGGTCGGGAATGATGAACAGCTCGGCGGGGTTGCCGAAGCGTGCATCGGGGTTCGCGAGGAGGGCGGGTTCGACGTGCCCGTGCGGCGCGAGGATGGGAAGGTCGGCAATGCCGGCGTACAGGTCGCGCGCACGCGCACGCACGTTGGGTACGGGGGAGAATACGCGGTCGGGATCGAGCGTCCATGGGGTGGGCATGCAGACCTCCAGGTCAGTGAGTGAGGGGCCAGGTCAAGGGGTGGGGGGCGTCGTCGGGGTGAGCGCAAGCTCGCGGGTGATGCGGTCCACGATGCGATCCGGTTCAGGTTCGATGTCGAGCACGAGCATCCGTTCGCCGGGTGCAGGCAGTTCGAGCGTATCGAGTTGACTTTGCAGCAGGTGCGGGTCGAAGAAGTGACCGGTGCGGGCGTTCAAACGGTCGGCAAGCAACCGTGCGGGTCCGTGGAGGAGCACGATCTGCACGTCCTCGCGGTCGCCGGTGAGGATCTTCCGGTACTGCGCCTTGAGGGCACTGCTCGTCAGGATGACGCCCTCGCCACGCGCGAGGGAGGCATCGAGTTCGGCTTTGAGGGCGGCGAGCCAGGGCGCTCGGTCAGCGTCGCTGAGCGGTTCGCCGCGCCGCATCTTGGCGACGTTCTCGGGTGGGTGGTAATCGTCCGCCTCGACGTACCGCCAGGCCAGCCGATCGGCGAGCATGCGACCCACCGTCGACTTGCCGCTGCCGGAGACGCCGGCAACGATGATGGCGCGCGGGGACGCGTGGGGTGCGGGGGCGGGGGTGACGTCCTCGAACCAGGGCCAGTGCACGCACCCGGGCACGTCGGGGAACAGCACCACGTCGGCGGCGCCGGGTCGACCCTTGAAGGCGAGGGTCGTGACGTGCGCCGCATCGAGGAGTTCTCGAGCTCGGCTCAGCGTGGCGCCGCTGACGCTGACGTCGTCGACGAGCAGGATGCGTTGCCCCGTCACGCTTGGGACGTCCGCGAGGGGCGTGGGGGCCTCATGGCGAGGCGTGTTGTCATCGTCGCGGTAGTTCATTTGAAGCAGCCGGAGGGGACGTCCGAGTTCGTAGGCGACGAGTGCGCCGGGCACCGTTCCCCCGCGCGCAATGGCGACGACCGCGTCGACCTCCTCGCGGGGCGGCAGGTCGGCGGTGCGCAGTCGCTCTGCGATGCGGGTGAAGGGGAGGCCGACCTTGCCGTCGCTCATGAGGATTCCCGCAACTTGTAGAGCGTCTCGCCGGCCTTGGGCACGTACAGGATGCCCTCATCCTCCCGGCCCTGGAAGTCGCGGACGTCGATCGTGTCGGGATCGAGGTAGCCGAGCGCGAGGGCGTCGCAGGTCTCCTTGGGAACGCGGGAGGCAAGCGTGACGCGTGCGCGCGGTTTCTCGACGCCGTCCACCATCGCGCCGTCACCGCGGACGTGCGTGGAGTGCGCGAGCACGCCGAGCGGAACGTGCTTGAAGCGGTCCCACTGGTCGAGGAAGTAGGGCAACACGTGGTACCCGATCTCTTCGATCCAACGGCCGTGCACGTGACTGATCACGTCGAGGTGGGGCGCGTAGATGATCAGTTCGCCCCCTTCGGCGAGTGCGGGTTCGAGCTTGTACATGGCCTTCCCGGCGGTCCACAGCTCGTCGTACATGGGGGGCGCGACGGAGAGGACGCGGTGGAAAGGCTGGTCGACCCATTCGACGTGCCGCTTGGAGCTGAGCGCAACGGCTTCGTGCCACGCGTCGAACGGATGGCCGACGAACATGCCGGCGAGTTCCCCGTGCTCGACGACGAGGGCGGCGAGCGTGGTGGGGATGTCAAGCAGTTCGGTGGCTGCGTGAATCATGGCGCGGACGGGCGTGTCAGCCACGCCGATGGTGCCGCGCACGCCTGCGAGCGCTCCGAGCCAGTGCGTGACGTTGATCATGTCGCCGTCGCTGATGCCGGGGAAGAAGTACTTCGCGCCTCCGGAGTAGCCCACCACCTCGTGCGGGAAGGTGGGCCCGAGGATGAGGATGGCGTCGTGCTCGACGGCGGCGCGGTTGATGCGGACGGTGGCGTCCCCACCGAGGGTGGGGTGCCAGCGGGATCCGGCGATCTCTTGGATGCGCGCTTGCGGGAGCGTGCCGAGGGTGACGAGTTCGTTCGGGTCGTCCCACCCGTGGTTCACGATGCGCACGTGCCGGAGGGTCGTGGTGCGCTCCTCGGGCGTGATACCCACGAGGGCGTCGAGCCGGTCTTGCGGGAGGGGTGGGTGCGTGCCGAGGGCGACCATGAAGGTCAGCGACGATGCACCTGCGAGCGCATCGACCGTCATGCGGAACAGGGCAGGGAGCGGCAGGGAGCGGGTGTGGTCGGGAATGAGGACCAGCACGCGCTTGCCGTCGAATGCCGAGCCAAGCCCCTCGTGGAGGGTGGCCTGCACCTGCTCGTGTGGCAAGGTGGTGCCGGTGGCTGCCATGGCGCGTGCGGTGATGGTAGGGGTCAGGGTATTCACGGGTCGGTCCGCCTTCCGCGGAGTCGTGGAGGGGTTGGGATGCTTCGTGGGGTCAGCACTAGGCTCACGGTCGCTCCAACGAGCTTGGTTGCGTTGGCGTAGGGCTGAAGGGGAGCCTTCGGCGCAGGGTCATGAGGTAGGAAGCAACGTGGAGGAGGGACGCATGCGCGTCGATTCGCGAATGATTAGTTCGGGCTGGACCACGATGCTTATGGTGCGCTGCTCGCCGTTCATTCGGCTCAGCAGCATCCGCATGGCATGCGCGCCGATGTCGTAGGTCGGGACGCGGAGGGTGGTGAGCGCGGGTGAGAACATCCTCGCGTAGGCAATGTCGTCGTACCCGACGACGGAGAGGTCGTACGGTACCGAGAGCCCTTTCTGGCGTGCCGTGAGTAGGGTGCCGGTAGCGACTAGGTCGTTGAAGCACAAGACGGCATCGACGTTCGGGACGCGTTCGAGCAAATCGCGCGCGGCTGCGGCACCACCTTCCATGGTGGGTGGGCACGAGACGATGCGTTCCCCTGGAATCTCGAGGCCATCGAGACCCAGTTCTGCACGGATGCCCTCGAGGCGTTCCACGCCTGCACTGGATTCCTTCGGACCTGCGAGGACGGCGATGGTTTGGTGACCATGGTCGAGCAGGTGCCGGGCGGCAAGGCGAGCACCGACTTCGTGGTCCACGCGGACCGAGCCGGCCAGGTCGGCCGGTGCGCGGCGATTGACGACGACGGCGGACGCATGGCGGGCGAGATGATCGTAGAGGCGGTCCTCCGGCAGGCGTGGGCTGCACACGATGACGCCATCCACGCGACGTTCCTCGAACATCGTCAGGGCAGCGGCTTCCCGCTCACGATCCTCGATTACGTTGTGCAAGAGCAGCGTGTAGCCCGCTTCGAACGCGACGTCTTCAGCGCCACGAACGAGCGAGGGGAAGTAGGGGTTCGTGACGTCGGGTACGAGAAGGCCGAGGGTGTTGGAGTGGGACGCTTTCAGGCCGCGCGCGACGATGTTCGGTCGATACCCGAGGCGCTTGATGACGCCTTCGACGTGCCTGCGTGTCGAAGGTTTCACGCCAGGCTGTTCGTTGACGACGCGCGACACGGTCATGGCGGACACGCCCGCATCTCGGGCAACGTCTTGCAGCGTGGTCTTCGATAACCGCGGCGTCTCGGAGTCGCGGCTCGGTACGGGTTGCGTCACGTGGGCGTCGCCTCCAAAGCGTGTAGGCGCCACAAGCGCCGGTAACGATAACGAGCGGACACCCTAGTTTATGCGAGAGGCTGTGAACTCGGCAACATCTTCCGTGCGTTTCGCATCCGGTCCGCTTCTGCGACCGTTCGTCGCACTTCGTTCGGGGTGGGTACTCGCACCCACCCCGGGACGTTGCACCCGACGGAGCCGCAGGTCGGGGGCGACGCAGCTCACGGTCGACCCAAGGTCTCACGACACTCTTGAACGGCGAAGGCGTCGGGACGGGCCGTCACGAGGCGTCTTCATCGTTCGCGCGGGCGCGAAGGTACTCCTCTGTCATGGCGGCCGTCATTGGGTACCAGTCCTGGATGCGGCCCCCCTCGAGAATCTTCTTCTCGATGAACGCTTCACGGTGTTCTTGTGCGGCTGCTTCTTGCGCCACATCGTCCGCCCATGCGCGCGGAATGACGATGACGCCTTCCGCGTCACCGACGAGCACGTCACCTGGGCGTACCTGCACGCCCCCACATGCAATCGGCACGTCCATGTCCTCTGGATGGTGCGCCACAAGGTTTGTATTCGCATTTGCTCCGGGCGCATAGCTCGCGAACGCGAGCGTTTCGAGGAACGGATGATCGCGAAAGGGCCCGTCACTCACGATGCCGGCCGCTCCGCGGACCATGGCCCGCGCGACGAGCATGCCGCCCATCGTGCCCGAAGCCAGGCTCTGCCGCGCATCGATCACGATGACCTGTCCGGCTTCGATCCCTTCGATGATGGCCCGTTGCGGATTGTCCATCGTCTGCCAGTTCTCGAGCGTGTCGAGGTCCTCACGGTTCGGGAGGTAGCGAAGGGTGCGGGCGATGCCCACCATCTTCAGAGACGGCCGAAGGGCACGCACGCCTGCAATCACCTGGTTCCGTAAGCCACGCTTGAACAGCACGGTGGCGAGCGTGGCGGTCGATGCGAGACGAAGGGCGTCGTCCGTGCGCCGCGAGATCGGTTCCAGCGAGAAGTGGGCCGGACCCGGTGCCACTAGACTGGCTCCCCAGCTTCGGCGGCGCGACGTGTCGGCGTGTCAGGCGCGTCGGGGGGGAGCATCGGGTATTGCTTCGCTGCGTAAGGGAATCCTTCGAGTTCGTTGGCGGGGCGATTGGGGTCGCGGGGGGAGGCGTAATGCGCCCAGATGGAGGTGATGCGACCGTCCTCGTCGAACGTGTACCACTCCGATCCGCGAATGTGCTCGATGAGTTTCGGTTTCCAGTGCGTCCATTCGATGACGACGAGGTCGGCACGCTCGTCGCAAACGAGGCGGTCGATGGTCCAGCGCGAGCCAAAGTCGCGAACGCATTTCGCCCAAAGCTCGATGATGGCGTCTCGGTGGAGGTAGGGGCTGCCCATGCCAGGAGGAAAGTAGTGCGTGCACCCTGGGGTGAGTGCCTCTTCGAACTTGGCACGGCTTGCTTCGTTGCAGGCCTCGAAATACAGTTCGACGCTGCGAATGAGTTGGGCTCTGCGCGCCTCGAGGTTGGGTGGGTTCATGCAGGATCCTTTCGCGAAGTGCGGCTCGCGCGGGGCGGTGACGAGGGGTGATTGTCGATGATGGTCGATCGGGGGCTTGGTTCGTTGCGTTCCACCCAGGAACGGACTTGATCGAGGTGCTGGGTCATGCGCGCTTGAGCTTCGGTTCCGTCTCGTCGTTCCACGGCTTCCAAGATGGCTTCGTGATCGGAGTGCGCGCGGGCCGAGTTTTCGATCTCGACGCGGACGCCGTGCAGGCGAACCTCGAGGAGGGTGTCGACGAGCGGCATGAGCATTGCCTCGTACAGGGGATTGTGCGTGGCTTGGGCGAGGAGCTGATGGAAGGTGACGTCGCACCAGGCGTATGCGCGATGCACTTCGGGTGACGTCGGGTCGTTGCGCAATTGTCGAACGGCTTCTTGCGTTTCGTCGAGGTTGGCGCGGAGGCGGTGGAGGTCGTCTGTGGTGGCGCGCTCGGCGGCGTGGCGCGCAATGGATCCTTCGAGATCCACGCGAAACATGAAGAGATCGCTCGTGCGGAGGTCGTGTTGGGCGACGTAGAGGCGAAACGGTTTTCGGAAGGCGGCATCGTCGATGCGCTTGGCGAACGTGCCTGCACCTTGGCGTGCGGTCACGAGACCGCGTTCCGCGAGAAGTTTGAGGCCTTCCCGGACGACGAGGCGGCTCACTTGAAGGTGTTGCGCGAGTTCGCGTTCTGGGGGCAGTTGCTCGTCAGGTTGAAGCGAGTGGAGGATGAGACGTTCGAGTTGCGCCGCAACGGTTTCCGCGAGGGAGGTGCGGCGGGCTGGTTGGAGGGGTTGAGGGGTGCGTGGGTGTGGGTTCATGGCATGCGTTCCGTTTCCATCGTCACGATTGGCGCATTGGTCAAATGGTCATACCACATGGGTGCGGTGTCGTGGCATGAAAGCTGCAGCGTCCAGGCGCCGACGACACCGACCTCGCGGCGTGCGCGGCAACTTCCACACCCTGCTATCGTTGCGCCATAAGACGTGCGTGACACGTTGAAACGCCGTGCCATGCGGTCAACGCACGATGGGTACACGAAAGGACGATCCGTGCCAAGCGACCCAACCAGCGAGCGATCTCCAACCATACGCATGATCCTCGATGCCTTGCAGCAAGCGCCAGTCGTACCCGTGGTCGACGAGACCGACGTCGATGCGCTCGTGGACCTGGCCAAGGCAGCCCACCGTGGCGGCATTCGACTCTTCGAAGTCACGCAGCGTCGGACGGGTGCCGCCGCAGCGCTCCGTGAAGCCATCCAGCGTCTCGCTCCCCTCGAAACGCTGCACGTCGGGGCGGGAAGCGTTCCTGATGTCGATGCAGCCGCGGATCTCATTCGCGACGGTGCGCGCTTCCTCGTCACGCCCTTTCTCGATCCGGCCATCGCGGACCTCTGCCACCGGGAAGGCGTGGTGTACGTGCCTGGCGTGATGACGCCGACCGAAGCGCGTGACGCGTACCGTGGTGGCGCCGTCGTCGTGAAGTTGTTCCCAGCCAGCAGCGTCGGCCCCGCCCACCTCAAGAATCTGCTCGCACCCATGCCGTACCTGCGCGTCATGCCGACTGGTGGGATTCGCGCCACGTTGGACGACCTAGAGGCGTGGGCGGCAGCCGGGGCCGCCGCCATTGGGTTGGGCTCGAGCCTCGTCCCATCGGGAGATCTGCAAGCAGGCGCGTTGACCGATTTCGAGTCACGCTGCCGTGACGCAATCCAAATCTTCCGGGACGCGCGCCGCACCGATGTCGTGACGATGGAGCACGCCTAAGCATGGGCCGCGGTACCGTCGTCACCTTCGGAGAAGGCCTCATCCGATTCACGCCACCCGGCGGTACGCGAATGACGGAGGCGCGAAGCTTCACGGCCCATCCTGGCGGCGCCGAGGCGAACGTCGCCGTGGGCCTTGCCAGCCTCGGGACTCACGCCCGGTGGTTCTCGCGTCTTCCTGGCCATGCATTCGCCAGCTCCCTGCTCCATGATCTGCGCGCCACCGGCGTGGATACGTCGACCGTCTTGCTTGGTGACGGGCGACTCGGAACGTACTACCTTGAGCCCGGCGCGGGCATCCGGCCCAGTTCCGTCATTTACGATCGCGAAGCATCCGCCTTCTCGAGGCTCCAGGTCGATCACCTCACCGATGCAACGCTCGATGTGGTCTTCCAGGACGCGACCTGGTTTCACACGACGGGGATCAACCTTTCCATCGCCAATGCACCCGTCGCTGCCGTGCAGCGCATGTGGGACGAAGCGGGACGGCGCGGCGTGAAGCGCAGTTTCGACGTGAATCTACGAGCGTCCCTTCCAGAAGCCAGCGCACTGCTCGAGCGTGCGACCCCCATGCTGGGCGAGGCGGACGTCGTGCTCGTCGCCGAACGCGACGTGTGCACGTGGATGGGCCAACCACGCGCATCCATGGAGGCGATCCTTGCCACGCTCGGCGACCTGGCACCCCACGCGGTGCGCATCGTCACCCGAGGTGCAGGTGGTGCGACCGGCGTGAACGTTCTTGGTGAGCGAACGGACGTCCCCGCGCTCGAAAGCCTTGAGCGCGGCCGCATCGGTCGGGGCGACGCGTTCGCTGCCGGCGTTCTGCACGTCCTCTCGCAGGCGCCCAACCCGAACGACGCCGTACCCCGCGCGTTGCGCTGGGGGGTCGCATGCGCCAGCTACAAGAGCACGCTGGATGGAGACCTTCCACGCCTCGACGGGGACGTCATCGCGCGCCTACTCGAGGACGGACTCGCGGCTGACGTGCAGCGCTAAACCCGACGCCCATGGCCCGGGGTCAGGAGGTAGCCGGGTACGCCACGCGAAACCCGACGTGGCCCGTTCCGTCCTCCACCTCTCCGTGCGTGCGCGCAGCCAACCGGTAGCGATTGCAGTAACTGTCGTGGCACAGGTACGAACCGCCCTTCATGACCCGCGTGCCGTGGGGTGCATCGATGCGCGGGTTCGACGCCGGCCGCCCATCATGTACGGTCTCGAATGCGTCGAAACACCACTCCCACACGTTTCCCACCACGTTGCATAAACCAAACCCGTTGGGTTCGTACGCGTCCACGGGTGCCGTTCCCACAAACCCATCCTCGCCACTGTTCATCGTGGGAAATACGCCTTGCCAGACGTTCGCCCGATGAACCCCGTCCTGCTCGAGGGCGTCTCCCCAAGGAAACACGCGACCATCGACCCCACCTCGCGCGGCGTACTCCCACTGGGCTTCCGTCGGGAGTGCGCCCGAAGCCCACTGCGCAAACGCACGCGCATCGTTCCAACTGACGTGCACGACCGGGTGATCCCAGCGCCCCTCGAGGCTACTTCCGGGACCGAACGGGTGACGCCAATCCGCTCCCATCGTCTTGCGCCACCAGGGCGTTGCCGCTGGCGATGGCCCCACGGGAACACCTGGAGGCAGGAACGACGCGAAGACGAACGACCAACCAAACCGCTCCGCATCCGTCACGAACCCCGTCTCCTGCACGAAGGTGTGAAACCGAAGGTTCGTCACGGCATGGCGATCGATCCAGAAACGATCGAGACGCACCCGCCGACGAGGGCCCTCTCCATCGTCCGGAAAACCTGGCTCATTGGTCCCCATCCAAAACGTACCGGCTGGTATCGCCACGCGGTCGGCAAGCCCACGCCGTGCGTGCGCCTCCACGTCGTGCATCTCAGGCCCCTCGCCACCTATCGGACCCGAGGTACCACGCTCGCCCGAGAGATGGGACGGTTCCGTTACAGGTCCCGTGCAGGAATCGCGAGACGGGCCGCAGCATGCGCCCGCTTCGGGTGCGTCCGCTGCAATCCCGACAAGTTCGGAACCCTTCCCGTTCATTCGACGCGATACCGTTCCATCACGACCGGGTCGGGTTCGAACCCGATGCCTGGGGTGGTGGGCACGTCCACGTGCCAGGGTTGACGTTGCGACCGTGCAATGGGTGCAATCCACGCTTCGGGTTGCACGTACAACCACTCGAGTTCACGAACCTGGTCCAGTGCCGCAGCCAGGTGAAGGCTCGCGAAAAAGCCGGGACCGAAGTACGGTGAGTGTGGCAGCAACGGTAGGCCATGCGCCTCGGCCAGGTCGGCAATCGCGAGAAACTCGCTGATCCCACCTACCTTCGTCACGCTCGGTTGCAGCACGTCCACCGCACCCAACCGCACCATTTCCTCGAACTGCACCGACGTCGACCAGTTTTCGCCCGCCGCGATGGGTACGCCGCGACCGCGCAGCCGCGCCAAACGTGTACCGTCCTCGGGAGGGAAGATGGGTTCCTCGAGCCACCAGGTAGGCAGACGCTCCAACGTGGGCAAGAACGCCTCCGTCTCCTCGAACGACCAGTTCGCATTCACGTCGACCGAGATGGGGACGTCCGGACCGACTGCGCTGCGAACGGCGTCCAGCTCCGGCATCGCAATCTCATGCAACTTCAACGACGTGAACCCGTCATCGAGGGCGTCCCGCGCGATGCGCGCCACCAAGGCGGGATCCGCATAACGCACGAGGCTCGCGTAGAACGGTGCGCTCGGGCGCACCCCCCCTCGCGCCAAGAGGTGGCTCAACGGCACGCCCGCACGCTTGGCCGCGAGGTCCCACAGGGCGATGTCCACCGCGGAGATGGCGAACAAGGTGACGCCGTATCGCCCAAACAGGTGTAACCGGCGCTGCGCCATACGGTTCCACGCAGGCACGTCAACGACCGTTTCGCCCACGAGCGTGGGTGCAATCAACCGATCCACGATTCCGCGCGTCGACCGGGTGACGAAGTATCCGAATCCCTCGCCCCACCCCACGTTCCCTTGCTCGTCGTGCACCTCCACGAGAAGCAGGTCCAGCTGCTTCCACGTGGTCGGCCCAATACCCTCACCCTTTCCGCCATCATGGAACGGGATTTCGAGCAGGTGCGTCTTGACGGCTTGAATCTTCATCACTTCGTCCCCGTTGGAACGGGTGAATGGGCGGCGTACGCCCCACCCACGAAGCGTCCACCGAGCTCGTCCGGCATGTCTGCATCGGAGAGGAAGTCGTCCGCCCAATGATCCTCGGCCCAATCGCGTGGCTCGTAGCCAAGCGCATGCGCGCGATCGTTGTCGAAGAGCGGGTGCTGCGAATTGGACACGCCGTACACCACGTCGAACTCCACGTCGGGTGAGGTCAAGCCAATGCGCACGAGGTCAGCCAAGTCGCGTGCGCTGACCCACATGCGCCCCGCGCGAGCATCCGGTACACGGGGGGCCGCATTCCCAATCCGAATCACCATGGTGCGCCATCCGTGACGCATGCCGTGGCTGCGGTACGCCAATTCCCCGAACGCCTTGCCGAGTGCATAGTGACCGTCGGGCGCGAAGGGAGCGTGGGACGCGTCAAACGTCTTTGCGTCGTGAAGTCCGAATACGTGATGGCTGCTCGTGTACACGTGCCGCCTCACCCCGTGCTCCACGGCAGCATCGAGCACGTGCATCGTGCCTCGCACGTTCCCCTCCAGCGACGCATCGAACGTCAAGTCGAGTCCATGCACGCACGCAAGGTGCACGACCGCGTCGCAACCCTCCATCGCACTCGAAACCGAATCGTACGACCCGAGATCCCCCACGACGACTTGCTCGTCGTGCGTGGCGTCCAGCGCAGCGACGCGATCGAAAAGCACCAGGTCGAATCGTTCACGAAGGTACGGCCGAAGAACGGTGCCTACCCGACCGGCCGCACCCGTGACGAGCAGGCGCTGCTTGTTGGACGCAGATGCGTGCGTCATGCGTGGTCTCCTCTCTCATGTCGCACCAGCGACGATGGGAACACAGGTCGTGCGCCAGCCGCAGTAGCGGTCATCATGGCACGCTCGATTCGGTCCTGAACGACCGGGTCGGAAAGGTGCTGCTCGTGCGTGAACACGCATGCCACCGGAAGCTGCGGCTCCTGCTCGTCCATGCGCGACCACCACGCCTCGATTGTGCGTTCAGGCTGCGCGTCGCACTCGAAGCGACGCAGGCTCGGAAGGAACGCGAGTCGATGCACCTCATCGAAGAACTCCGTTTGCGCTGCGAGCAGGTTTCGTTCTCGGGGCGTCATGTCGTACACCTCCGCGCGATCGTCGTCCGGCGTCAGGACGACCCGCCAGCCTTCGGGTGGATCTGGCGTCAGGGCAGCGCGAGGGCCAGCAAAGCGGTGAAGCCGGAACGTGGCGTCCACCGCTGCCGGCCCGGCGAAGCGGGCAATCGCTTCGTGGGTCTCCTGCACGGCGCGCGCCATGCGGTCAGGAGCCAATCTGCATCCTGGAGCGTGCGTCGCTTCGGAGGTCGCGTGAAAGGCGAGCCGCAACCAAGGTGTTTCGGCAAACAGGTCCATCAAATAGGCGGGCAGCTCCCAGAGGGACCGGCCGTTCACCTCTTGGAACACGTACAGCGTGATGCAGGCGCCAAACCGCTCATGAAGGCGGTGCAGGAACCCCAGCGTCGGGTGATCAGCGAGGGACGATCCGCGCATCATTGCGAGGTCGAAGAGCGACTGGAAGGTATCGTCGATACTGAGATGTACGTACCTCGCCCCGTTCGTCACCGCAAACTCACCACCGTTGCTCGGAGCGGGACCGTACCCAGGTGCGCATGACGCCGTCCTCCATGACGCTGCTCGGGGCGCGCTGTTGGGATGGCGATGCGTGGATCGATGCACCGATCCACCTGCAGGGTGGTTTGGTGGTGGAGCGACCGGCACGAGACGGCGTCGTGGTGGATCTTCGTGATCAAGACGCCACGATTCTTCCTGGCCTGGTCGATGCGCACACGCACCTCGGTATTCCACCCCTCCACCCGAATGCTGCGGGCATGACGGATGTCGCGTTGGATGACGTGATGATGCAGAGCGCTCGCATCCACATCAAGGCGGGCGTCACCACGGTCCGAGACCTGGGCGAACTTCGCGGCCGGAATCACGTCTGGGCGGAACGGCAACACGCGTCCGACTGGACCGGACCGCGCATCGTCCAGTACGGAACGCCGTTGACGGTGACCGATGGGCACTGCGCCTGGATGGGGCATGCGTGTGACGGTCCGGACGCTGCCGACCAGGCAGCCCGAAGGGAACTCGAGCTGGGTGCAGACGGCGTGAAGCTGATGGTGAGTGGTGGACTGAGTTCGCAAGGGACCGACGCACGCGGGTTGCTCATGGACGCCGCATCGATCCAGGCCGCGTGCAACGTCGCGAGGAATCGATCCGCGCCCGTCGCCGCCCACGTCATGGGTGGACCGGGCTTGCAGACCGCCGCACGAATGGGAGTCACGTCCATCGAGCATGGCTACTGGATGTCGCGCGAGGATGCGGACGTCATGGCAGCGCATGGCGTCATGTGGGTGCCGACGATGACGGTTCCGTGGCTGGTGGCTGAGCGCGTGCCGTTTGGTGACGCCACGCCATCGGAAGCGATGGCCCAGCTTGCTCGTGAGGCACGCGAGGCGCAGCACGCAAGCATGCAGCATGCGTTGGCGGCTGGACTCCACATCGTGGCAGGGACCGATTACGCTCCGGGCACGCTTGCAGATGAGATTCGCCTGATGAGCGAAGCGGGCGTACCGACCGACGATGCATTGCGTGCCGCGACGTCCTCCGCTGCCAAGTTGCTTCGCCTCGCGGACGTGGGCCACCTGCGGACGGGAGCGCATGCGGACGTCCTCGTCGTGCAGGGAGACCCGCGGAGGGACATGCGGGTGTTGACGCGCCCGATGATGGTGATTCGTGGTGGGGTCGTCGTGCATGACGAACGCGCCAACGCAACCGCGTAACTGGGCGGGTCGAACCGGCGTCACACCCCCGTGAACGAAGCGAATCCACCATCGATCGTGACGACCGAGCCCGTCACGAAGCGGCTCGCATCGCTGAGGAGCCATATCAGGGCCCCCAACAGTTCGTCAGGTGTGCCAAAGCGTCGCATGGGCGTGTTGGCGATAATGGCCGTTCCCCGCTCGGTGAGGCTGCCGTCCTCATTGAGCAACAATCGGCGGTTTTGCTCCGCCACGAAAAACCCAGGGGCGAGCGCGTTGACGCGCAGGCCATCGCCATGCTGCAGCGCCAACGTCGCGGCAAGCCATCGCGTGAAGTTCTCGGTTGCCGCCTTCGCTGCAGAGTAGCCCGCGACGCGGGTGACGGCACCCACCGTCGCCATTGACGAGATGTTCACGATCGATCCGGTTCCGCGTTCGATCATCGGCGGCACGAAGATCTGCGTCGGAAGGAACGTGCCCTGAAAGTTGAGGTCCATCACGTCACGCATCGCGTCCGCATCGAGAGCGGTGAACGTGTCGTCGGGACCGAGCGTGGCCGCTGGAACGTTGCCCCCTGCGCCGTTAACGAGCGCGTCGATCGCTCCGAAACGTTCCAGCGTGCGCTCGCGCACCTCTTCGAGTTGCTCTCGAATCAGCACGTCGGCTGGAGCGGCCAAGGCAGACCCTCCCGCCGCTTCGATCGAGTTCGCCACGGATGCGCACGCCTCAGCCCTGCGCCCCACGATGACGACGTTGGCGCCAGCGGCCGCCACGCTACGCGCCATGACGGTGCCGAGCACGCCGGTGCCCCCCGTGATGATGCACGTGCGGTTGGTCAGGGAGAAGTCGGGTCGGTACGAATCGAGGGACGTCGTCATGATGGATCTCCGTTCTGTCGAGGTGGGTCGGCAACCGTGCCTTCGGGACCTACGGGTGCAAAGCGGAACATGCCGTACTGCGCATCGGCGAACGTCCAGTCGCCCGTCTTCTTGGCATGCGCCCACATGCGCATGGCCAAACGCTCGGCAATCTCCGCGTAGGAAGGGTCGTCAATCACGTTTCGTTGCTCGTGTGGATCGGACGCAAGGTCGTAGAGTTGGTCACGGGCAAAACCGTTGAAGACGTACTTGTGGGCGCCTTCCCACACGATTCGTTGGGTATACCCGAACCGTTGCCCGTGAAACTCCGCGAACACGGGACCGGTTGGAGCGCCGGGTGACCGCGTGAGGTGCGGGGTCAGGTCGCGGCCGTGCGGCCCGAAGTCCTGATCGAGCAGCAGCCGCGTCACGGTCGTTCCGACGTCCACCAAACTGACTGGGTCCGTCACGGCATGTCCCTGGCTGATGCCAGGCCCCGCCATGACGAGGGGAACGCGGTACGCCTCCTCGTACGCTGCGACGCCCTTGAGAAACAGACCGTGCGCACCCAAGTAGTCGCCATGGTCCGACGTGAAGACGACGATGGTGCGTTCCCATGCCCCAAGACGCTCGAGGTGCTCCACGACGCGCCCCACCTGATCGTCGATCATGCTGCATCCCGCGTAGTAGCAGCGAATCGCGTGTTGGACGTCCTCGTCCGACAGGTCGCTCCAGGCTTCCCGAATCCTGCCGTACACCTCGGGGACGTCCTCGCTCTCGGCACGCCATGTGACGGGGACCGGCAGGTCGACACCTTCGTACCGGTCGTATGCCTCGCGGCTTGGCACGTAGGGGTCGTGCGGTGGTTCGACGCTGATGAAGGTTGCCCATGCTTGACCGCGTCGCTCTGCACGGTCGATGAAGTCCATGGCCGAGGCGAACAGCGCGTCCTCCGACGTGGGTCCCTCGGATGCATCGGACGGCACACCCGCGAGCAGAAACGGCGCATAGCCCGGCTGTTCGATTCCCACGCGTGGATCGAGGGGACCGTCATGCTGTTGAACACCCGTGAGTTTCAACTCCACTTCATGCTCATCGAAGCCGAAGCGCTCCAGCGCATCGGTCCGTTCGACGTGCCACTTGCCGTAGTACGCCGTGGCGTACCCCGCGTCCTGTAGGTGCCGCGGCCAAAGGGGCAACGACGGATCCAGTTCTCCTCGCCCGGGTGGGAGGGCGTGCGTCACGTCGGTCACGCCATGCGAGTGGGGGAACACGCCCGTGAAGAGGCTGGCACGCGTAGGAGAACAGATCGGGTTGGGCGCGTAGGCACGCTCGAAGCGCGTTCCGTGGCGAGCCAAGGCGCGGACGTTCGGCATCAGGCATGCGCTCGCATCCTCGATCGTTTCGGCGCGTTGTTGGTCCGTCATGATGAAAAGCAGGTTTGGACGTTGAGCGTCTGGGTTCATCGTGCCATCCCTTCCAGAGTGTGGGGCGGGCGAGCGTCGCGCAAGATCGGCATCGCGTGGTGCCGCAGCCACGCCGCCTGCGCGAGCATGCCGAGGGTCAGACCGAACACGCCGACGTAGAGACCAGGTGCCAGTTTCGTAACGATTCCGGCGATGAAGACGATGCTCGCGACGGCGAGAAAGACGAGGACGGATTCCAGGATCCCTCGATTGTTCTCGCGGTGCATGATGACACCTTGGTACCAACCTTGCAGGACGCGTAATCCCGGCACGGCGGCGGCGGCGAGCAGGGCCACGCTCGCGGTTCGGGCGAGCGGATCGGACAGCCCCGCGACGGTCGTGAACCAAAGGTCGGCAAGCGGTGTGATGGTCATCATCACGATGACGGCCGTGACGACGGCCGTGAGCGTCCACGTGAACCGCTGTAGAACGAGAGCGCCGTCGGGCTGCCCGATCATGCTGATCACCACCTCCGTGTAGGAGAGCCCGGCACTTTGGAGGAAAGCAAGCAACCCAAAGAGGACGGGCCAGATGGCAAGCGCGATCAGGGGCTCTGGCATGCGGCCCAGCACGATCGTCACGAGGGATTGGACCACCATCGTGAGTACCGTCATGACGACGAGCGGGTACATGAAGTGGACGAACCGAGCGAACGTGAGGCGGTCCTTGGCTTCGTCGGGCATCAATCCGTGCGACACGAGCGCGCGTGCGAAGCGCATGCGTGTGTACTGCAACTCGGTGAGGACGCCGACGATGATGGCGATGGCCGCCAGTTGCGCTCCGGGAAGAACGGCGGTGGAGATGCCGATGGCGAGGATGATCGTGCCGATGACGAGTCGCAGAAGCGAGCCGGCAATCACGATGCGAACTTCCCCGAAACGGATGAGGGCACCTTGGAGGAACCGCCGGTATCCCGTGCCGATCGCCCATGGCGTCATGAAGAGGAGCGCAGGCTGCGTAGCCTCCATGACGTCTCGTGGGACCCCCATGAGTCCGTCGGTCACTACCGAAAACATGGGGGTGGCCGCAATCACGAGGTGCACGGCCGTGAGGCCCCCGAGCATCCAACCGGCGTAGCCGCGCAACCTGACGAAACTTGCGACGTTGGTCGAGAGCGCGGTACTCGCTGGAAGCAGGGCCGTGGCGGGTGCTTGAATGAGCGTCGAGATCGCGAAGGCGACGCCCCAGGCGGCCAACTGGATTTCGGGTGCCGCGGTCCGTGCGACGAAGGCGGTGATCACGACCAACTCGAGCGTCATGATCAACCAGCTCAGGCCGAGGGGCCACCAGCGCCGAAAGACGTCCGCTTGCGTGATGGCGGGTGGTGGGATGGACGCGGTCCCCTGATCCGTCACGATCTGCCGAAGCTTCCCACGTTCCTCACCGCGAATCGCTCGATGGCGTCGTCCCGTAGCGTGGTGCCCGCCCCCGGATGTTGCGGTACGACGAAGTGCCCGTCCTTGACGGCGGCGGGTTCGACGAAGCACGTTTGCATCCAGGGGATTCGTTCGAGCAGGCTGCAGGCGGGGTGGGCGATGGCGAGGTGGAGATGGATTTGCATCATGTCGCCGATGTGTGGCACGACGGGCTTGCGGTAGGCGTGGGCCAGGTCCGCGACTTGCCACCATTCGCTGATGCCTGCGAGTCGCACCGCGTCTGCCTGAACGAAGTGCACGGCGCCGACGGCGAGAAAATCGCGAAAGGCATCGAGCGTATAGAGTTGCTCGCCGAGCGCGATGGGGGTGTGCATCTTCTGAGCGAGCGTCACGTGGCCTGGGAGATCGTCGTACCAGATGGGCTCCTCGAGCCACGTGACGTTCTGTTCAGCGAGGTAGGGACTGATGGCGAGGGCTTGATCGACGGTCCATGCGCCGTTCGCGTCGACCATGAGGCGGGCGTCGTCGGGAAGGGCTGCACGCACCTGCCGAATCCTGCCGACGTCGCGCATCATGTCGGGGCTTCCCACCTTGATCTTGACGGCCTTGTAGCCTTCGTCCATTCGCATGTGGGTTTCGCGCACCAGGTCTTCGTCGCTTCGGTCAAGCCAACCGCCGTCCGTGTCGTACGCCTCCAAGCGCGTTTGGGCAGACCCACCGAGGAGACGCCACAGCGGCTCGTTCGCCGCCTTTGCCTTGAGGTCCCAAAGGGCGACGTCCACGGCGGAATGGGCGAGGTGCGTGATGCCGCTGCGGCCCACCCATTGCAGGGGGCCTGCATGTTGCAGCTCGTCCCACAACGCGAGAACTTCGCGTGGGTCCTTGCCGATGAGCATGGGGCCGTAGGCTTCGTCGATGACCGTGAGGATTGCGCGGTCGGTTCCAAGGTGCGCGTGGGTGCCGGTGTAGCCCGTACCGATGAGTCCGACGTCGGTGTGGATGCGGACGAAAGGTGCGCCCCAATGCGCGACGGTGTGCATGCCGTCTTCGATGCCGCCGCCACTGACGGGCACGTGAAGGACGAACGTTTCGATACGGGTGATGTGCATGATGTCGGGAGAGGTCCTTTCGTCAGTTTTTCTTGACGGTGTCGACGTCCCAGCCGTTTTCATGGCAGATGACGGCCACATGGTCGTCCCACGTTGGTTCGTGGGTGGGTCGGCCCCCGGGGAAGCAATCGATGACGAGGTAGCGCAGGGGCGCGTTGCCGACACAGGGGACGCGGTGGAGCGTGCCGGGTGGAATGCGAACGAGGTCGCCGGGGTTCAGCAGGCCTTCGTCGTGCGCGTCCTCGCCAATTTCGAGGCGCCCTTGACCGGACAGGACGTAGAACACCTGTTCCGTATCGTCGTGCTTGTGCAGGGGTGGGGACTCGCCGGGTTCCATGACCGTGATGAACGATTCGCTCGTGGTGGCTTCCGCACGGTCCATGACCAGAAGGTTCGTGTGCGTCGGGAAGCGGTAGGTCGTGGTTTTGGTGGTGGAGAAGACGTACCTGTTCATGTCGTATGTCCTTTCGGGGGAGGAGTGTGGAGGGTGGCTTCGGGAAGGTGCGTGGGCTGACGCTCGACGGCGTCAACCCTCCAGTCATCGAGGGCGCGACGTAGGGATTGCGTGAGGGTGGCGTAGGCCGGGTCATAAGCGAGGTTGATGCGTTCGTGCGGGTCGCTGCGCAGGTCGTACAGTTCGTCGAGATCGCCCATGGGGTCTGTCACGTACTTGTGGTCGACGGTGCGGACCATGCGCCTCCGTCCTTCGGCCTCCCGCCACGCGAGGCTGGCTTTCGCTCCACGGAGGCCGGTGAGGTCGCCCAGGTCCGTGCGCGTCATGAGGGGAAGGCCCGCGCCGTACTCACTGAAGGTGTGCGGTGCGGGGGTGGCGGGGGTGATGGTTGGCAGGAGGCGGCCTTGCATGCTGCTTGGCGCGTCGATCCCTTGCAGGTGAAGGAGGGTGGGAACCACGTCGATGAGGTTGACGGGGGAGGCGTCGCGTGCACCTTGGGGAACGTGTCCTGGCCAGGACACGATGAGGGGTACGCGCACCATCGCGTCGTAAAAGGCACCGCCTTTGCGCGTCAAACCAAGCTCGCCGGTGAAGTCACCATGGTCGGAACAGAACACGACGATCGTTCGTTCACGGAGGTTCAGGCGATCCAGCGTGGCGAGGATTCGTTCCAACCCGTGGTCGAGGAATTTCACCATGGCGTGGTAGGTGGCGATGAGGCCGAGCACGTCCTCGTGTGAGGCGTCGCTCGTCCCGAGGAGGTCGATGAGAATTCCGGTGCGTTCAGGTAGGCCAGGAAGGTCGTGGTGCAGCGGTTCCGGCACGACGATCGAGGTGGGATCGATGGTAGCCGCCCATTCGCGTGGGACTTCGTAGGGCGTGTGGGGGTCTGGGTAGGAAATCCAGGCGGCGAACGGCCGCTCGTGGTCGATGCCGTTCTCGAGCCATTCGAGGGTCGTGTCGGTGACGAGGCCGGTGGACGTAGCTGCTGGGTCGACGCCGCTAATCGCGTATGACACGGCGGCTGCCTGCTGCGGCATGGCGCGTCGCCGATGGTGGGCGGCGTCGATCGCTTCGTTGGGTTGGCTCCATGAGAATCCGGTGGGTGGATCGTTTTCGATGCGGCCTTCGTGCCCAATCGTGCAACGTACGTCGAAGTGGGTGCGGTGTTCGGGTCGTTCGAAGCAGTGGTCCTTGCCAATCAACGCGGTTTGGAAGCCGGCTTCGTGCCACGTCTGAAAGGCGTGGTGGGCGTCTAAGGGCATGAAGTCTTGGTTTAGGCGCACGCCATGTGCGTGCGACCATCGTGACGTCCAAAAGGACGTGCGGGCGGGCACGCAGAGAGGGTGCGGTGTGATTGCGGTGTCGAATTGCACCCCCTCGCGCACCAGGCGTGCCAACCCAGGTGTCGTGCAGTAGGGATTCCCGTAGACGTGGCTCGTAGTCGCCCGCATCTGGTCGGCCATGATGACGAGCACGTTGGGCGGGACGTCAGGCATGGGATGCGTGGGTTAGAGCAACGCGGCCGAGGCGGGTTCGAGGTACAGGATGGCGTGCTCGATTTCGCGGAGGCGGGACCCGGGTCGCTCTTCGGACACGGGAAGCGTGAGGCACTCCTTGACCGCGTTGGCCTTGCGGGCTTCCGGAACGATGCAGAGCACGTGCTTTGCTGCGAGCAGCGCAGGCACGGTGAGCGTGATGGCGTGGGTGGGTACCTCGTCGAGGCTCGCGAAGTGTCCTTCGCCTACCTGTTGCCGGCGGCTGACGTCGTCGAGCTTCACGGCCTTGGCCCAAACGGGGTCGTCGAACTCCGCGTAGGGTGGATCGTTGAAGGCGAGGTGACCGTTCTCTCCGAAGCCGAGTGCGACGGCGTCGGCCGGGTGGGCGCGTAGATCTGCTTCGTATTCCGCACAAATGGCGCTGACGCGGTCGGGATCACCGCTCATAGGGTGGAACGTCGCGCCGTCGACGTGGTCAAGGAAGTGCGTTCGGAGGAACTTCGGGAAGCTTGCATCATGGTTGGGGTCGATGCCGACGTACTCGTCCATGTGGAAGATGTGCACCTTCGACCAGTCGACGTCCGTGCGTGCGCGAAGTGCCCGCAGGAAGGCGAGTTGAGAGTTGCCGGTGGCGAGGATCACGTTGGCTTGGCCACGCGTTTCGATGGCGTTCTTCAAGATGGCGGCCATGTCGTCGGCAGCTGCGGCCCCCATCGAAGCTTCGTCTTGGTAGACGCGAAGGGGCAGGTGGTCGATGCGGTCTTCGCGTTGAGGGGTGGTGGTCATGAGGAGGATTCCTTTCCGTGGGTCCAAATGGGTACGCCACGCTTGATGGTTTGGACGGGCCGAAGGTGGTCGTCGAGGATGGCGAAGTCAGCTTGCAGGCCAGGTCGAATGCTGCCGAGGGAGCGGTCGAGTCCAATGACGCGCGCTGGCGTGGTGCTGGCCATTCGCACGACGTCGACGAGGGGGATGCCGGTCGAGGCGAGGATGGCGATCATGCCGCCGAGCAGCGTGGTGCTGCCGGCAAAGGAGGAGCGGTCGAGCATCATGCCGACCCCTTCGGAGACGACGTACGACATTTCTCCCATGGTGAAGGTGTCGCCCTCGTTCAGGCCGGCGCCACTCGTGGCGTCGGAAACGACGCAAAGCCGGTCGGGTCCGAGGGCGGCGTGAGCGAGTCGGAGCAGGGTGGGGGGGAGGTGCTTTCCATCTCCGATGACTTCGCCGGTGAGGTGCGGTGAGGCGAGGGATGCTTCGAGCAACCCTGGCTGGCGGTGGGGTCCTTCGCGCCACGTGGTCGACTGGGCGCTCCAGAGGTGAATGGCGTGGCTGAGTCCCCAGGTGGTGCAGGCTTGGAGGTCCCGGTCGCGTGCTTCGGAGTGCCCTGCGGCGGCCACGATGCCTTGCTGCACCAGCGTTTTCGTCAGTTCGATAGAGCCGGGAAGTTCGGGTGCGTAGCTGACGATGCGAATGGCGTTGGCATGCTCCATGAGGCGCTCGACGCTTCCGTCGTCAGGCGTGCGGAGGTTCGAAGGGTCTTGCGCCCCAACCTGCGTGGAGGCGAAGTAGGGGCCTTCGACGTGGGCTCCGGGAATCTCGGGTAGCGCATGATCGTGTTGCATCCACCGCTGGGTGGTGCGCAGTGTGTCGAGGATGGCATCGAACGGTGCGGTGGAGGTGGTGGGGAGAAGGGTCGTGACGCCGTGTCGAGCTTGTTCGCGCAGGATGACCTCGAAGGCATCATCGGTGGCTTCGAGGAAGGATGCGCCGAGTGCGCCGTGCGTGTGAATGTCCACGAAGCCGGGTGCGATCCAACTGCCGGGTGCACGGATGCGCGGCACACCTGAGGGCATGTCGATGCCGGCGCCGACGGCGCGGATGGAGTCCGCCTCCACGAGAACTTCGGTGCCGTGCACGATTTCGTGGGGCAGGATGACGGGCGCACCCGTAAGGACGTAGGAGCGTGGAGCGTCCGAGGTCATGAGGGGGGCGCGTTGCCTGTCGAAGCGTCCGGTTGGCTCAAGGCTTCGGTCATGGGCGACGACTTGAGTTCTCCGATTCCGTCGAGGTTCAATTCTTCAGCATGGTGGCATGCGACGGAGTGGTCGGGACCCACGGTGCGGAGTTCGGGGGTTTTCGTCTTGCAGATTTCGGTGGCGTACGCACACCGCGGGTGGAAGTAGCATCCGCTGGGTGGGTTGGCAGGGTTGCCCACTTCGCCTGGTAGGCCTTTGAGTTCGTTGCGCAGCGTGGGATCGGGAATTGGGACGGCCTTCATCAATGCGGCCGTGTAGGGGTGTTTGGGGCGGCGGAACAGCTCTTCGGTGGGCGCCATCTCCGCGATCTTGCCGACGTACATCACGGCGACCCGGTGGCTGATGTGTTTGACGATGCTGAGGTCGTGTGCGACGAAGAGGAACGAGAGGTTCAAGCGTCGCTGCAGCGACAAGAGCAGGTTGAGGACTTGTGCTTGCACCGACACGTCAAGCGCGGAGACGGCTTCGTCCGCGATGATGAGGCGCGGTTCGAGGGCGAGGGCGCGGGCGATGACGACGCGTTGGCGTTGCCCACCGCTGAACGCGTGGGGGTAGCGGTGCATGTATTCGGGCCGCAATCCCACCAGCTCGAGGAGTTCGGCGACGCGGTTCATGCGCGTTTGGCGGTCGCGAATGCCGTTGACGTAGAGGGGTTCGCCGATGATTTCGAGCAGGTTCTTGCGCGGGTTCAAGGAGCCGAAGGGGTCCTGGAAAATCATTTGAACCTCGCGCCATACGGGCTTGAGTTCGGTTTCCTTCAGTTTGGCGATGTCGACCATCGTGCCGTCTTTCATGCGGAAGCGCGTGCTGCCACTCGTGGGATCGACGGCGCGAAGGATGCAGCGAGCGGTCGTGGTCTTGCCGCAACCGCTTTCCCCAACGAGGCTGAGAATCTCGCCTTCGCGAACGTACAGGCTGACGTCGTCGACTGCGCGGACTTCGCCTACCGTCGAGCCGAAGAACCCACCTTTGATGGGGAAGTATTTCTTGAGGTTCTCGACTTCGAGAATGTTGGGTCCGAGTACTTCCTCAGGCATCCGCTTCCTCCGCTTCGTCATGGTGTAAGAAGCACGCGACCTTGGACTGTTCGACGTCGAGCAGCTTGGGCATCGCTACGTCGCACGTACCGGGAATGGCGTCGGGGCAGCGTGGATGGAAGGGGCATCCGTTGGGGCGTTGGAGCGGGTGTGGAATGCCTCCGGCGACGGTGGGGAGTTCGATGCGTGGTTCGGAGTGCAAGCTTGGAATGCTGGCGAGCAACGCGCGCGTGTACGGGTGGCGTGGATGCGTGAAGACGTCCGACACGGCGCCTTGCTCCATGACCCGGCCGAGGTACATCACGACGACGTGGTCCGCGAGTTGGGCAATGACGCCGAGATCGTGCGTGATGAACAGGATGGAGGAACCGTGCTCGCGTTGCAGGCGCTTGAGAAGCTCGAGGATTTGCGCTTGCGTGGTGACGTCGATCGCAGTGGTCGGTTCGTCGGCGATGAGAATCGAGGGGTTGCACGCAAGCGCCAGGGCGATGATGGCGCGCTGCCGGAGGCCGCCCGACAATTGCCACGAGTACGCGTCGAAGCGCTGCTCGGCGCTGGGCATGCCAACTTCGTTCAGTTTTTCGATGGCGATGCGTTTCGCCTCCTGCTTGCTGACGTCTTGATGCAGCATGACGGCCTCGACGATTTGTGAGCCGATGGAGTGCAGCGGGCTGAACGACGCCATGGGTTCTTGCGGGATGAGGGCAATGTCGCCACCGCGGATCTCGCGGATCTTCTTTCCGTTGGTTCGCAGTTTGGCGATGTCGACTTCTTCGGTGTTCGTGCCGTCACGATTGCGCTTGAAGAGGATTTGGCCGTCGACGATGCGGCCGGGTTTGCCGACGAGTTGCATCACCGATTTCATGGTGATGCTCTTGCCGCATCCACTCTCCCCCACGACGCCTAGGACTTCGCCCTGATGCAAGTCGAACGTGACACCGTCTACGGCCTTCACGACACCGTCGTCGGTGGGGAAGTGCGTCTTGAGGTTGCGTACCGACAGGACGACGTCGCCTCGGTCTTCGTTCATCGGTGTTGCGTCGTTAGTTTGCGTAGGGGTCGGCTGCATCGCGCAATCCATCTCCAATGATGTTGAGGGCGAGGACCGTGAGGATGACGAATAGGCCTGGAATCATCAGCCACGGGGCGTTCACGACCGATTGCAGGTTTTGGGCCTCTTGCAGCATCACGCCCCAACTGATGGCGGGTGGCCGCATCCCGAGGCCGAGGAAGCTGAGGAACGTTTCGTTGAGGATCATGAGCGGAATCGCAAGGGTGACGGCGGCGATGATGTGACTCATGAAGGAGGGGACCATGTGCGAGAAGATGATGCGCATCTTGCTGGCGCCGACGAGCCGGGCGGCGGATACGAAGTCCTCTTCGCGGAGGGACAGGAATCGTCCTCGCACCTCACGCGCCAGGCGGGTCCAGCCGAGGAGCGCAAGGATGACGGTGATGGCGAAGTAGACGGTGGTGACGGACCACGTCCGCGGCAGTGCGGCGGACAGCGCCAGCCATATAGGGATGGGCGGCAAGGATTGCAGGATTTCGATGATGCGTTGAATGACGTTGTCGACGAGCCCACCGTAGTAGCCCGAGATGCCACCGAGCAGAATGCCGAGAAGCGTGCTGATGGCGACGGCTACGAGGCCGATGGAGAGCGACGTTTGCGTGCCGAACATGAGGCGTGACCACTGGTCTCGGCCGAGGCGGTCGGTCCCCAGGAAGTGCACGGTGCTTCCTTCGTACGCAGGTGGGATGCCCACGAAATGCCGATCGACGGGAATGAATCCAAAGAGCTCGTACTCGAAGCCTTTGACGAACATGCGCACGGGGAGTCTCGTCTCGCGGTCCACCGTCCACTCGAGTTTGAGGGTGCGGGGATTGCGTGCGCTCTCGGCGGCGTACACGAACGGAAGCGTGAGCGTGCCGTCATGCACGATGCGAATCACTTGTGGTGGCCGGAATGCCCGCGCAGCCCGCGAGTCATCGGGGTCCATGGTGGCGAAGAAGGCGGGGATGGTGGCCACGATGGTGATGAGGCCGATGAGCCAGAGGAAGACCAATGCGAGGCGGTGCTTCTTGAAACGTAGCCACGTGAGTTTCCATCCGGGTGCGACGTACACCTGGTTTCCGCGATCGTCGTGGCTGGTCGACGGCGCGGTGGTTGCGGGGTCGGTTGCTGCGTGGCTCATCGGTCAGGCAGTCCTAATGCGGGGATCAAGGAGGGCGAGAAGAATGTCGGACAGGAGCGTGCCCACGATGGTGAGTACGGAATAGAGCAGGATGATCGTGCCCGCGAGGTACATGTCTTGGCCGATGAGGGAACGGAGCAGAAGGGGGCCAATCGTCGGAAGGCTCATGACGACCGACACGACCAGACCGCCAGACAAGAGGCGGGGTATATACCAGCCAAGGGTGCTGATGACGGGCGCAATGGCAACGCGGGTCGGGTATTTGAGGACGAGGCGCCATTCGGGCAACCCTTTGGCGCGGGCCATTTCCGTGTAGGGGCGGTCGAGTTCGTCGAGCAGGTTGGCGCGAACGACGCGCGCAACCTCGGCCGTTCCGGCTACGGCCAGCACCAGGGCAGGAAGCCAGATGCGCGACATCATGTCTGCGACGCGCGCCAATGACCAAGGGGCTGCGACGTACTCGGGGCTGAATAGGCCGGTGACGGTGACACCGAATTGGTCGAACGCGAACCACATGATGAGGAGGGCCAGCAGGAAGTTCGGGGTGGCCAAACCGATGTAGTTGAGGACGGTGATGACGTAGTCGATGCCCGAGTATTGACGGACGGCGGATATGATGCCGGCGGGAATGGCGATGGCCCACGTGAAGATGAGCGAGATGGTGGTCATCGTCAGGGTCAAGGCAAGGCGCTCACCAATCAGTTCGGCGTTGGATCGTCGCCATTCGAACGATGTGCCTAGGTCGCCCTGCAGGAGGTTTCCGACCCACACGAAGTACTGCACGTAGGTGGGGCGGTCGAGTCCGTACTGTTGACGGAGGGCTTCAATTTGTTCTTGGCCGATGCTGGTTCCACCTTGCGCCAACTCCGCGATGTAGCTGGTGAGAAAGTCGCCGGGGGGAGCTTGAATCAGGACGAACGCAATGACCGAAAAAATAGCGAGAAGAAATGGTGCGATTAACAGTCGCTTGAGGATAAATAAGTGCATCAACGCTCCAGAGAGTCGCCCGGGGTGGAAGGGGATGAAGAGAGCACGTGCGGGAGGGGAAGGTGGCCAGCTGCGGTGCAGCTGGCCACCTAAGGTCAGGCGTTAGTTGCCGTAGAAGAACTGCTCGGGACGAGCATCTCCTGGCGTACGGAGCGGCCAGTCGTTGGCTACGACGGCGGGCACGTTCCTGAGGTTTTCGTTGATGACGACGACGCCTTGGATCATGGGCGTGAGGCCGACGGTACCGATGGCGAAGACTTCTTCGGACGCAAGGGTGTAGAGCTCTTGCGCGAGTTCAATCTGGCGATCGACGCCGACGGTCTTCGCTTCTTCGATGATTTCGACGATCCGCGCAATGCTGCCTTCAGGCTCCCAGCCGCGCTCTCCATTGGTCTCGTACCAAGTGCGGTTCTCGACGGCGAAGATGGTGGCGGGGTTGCTGCGGGGATCGATCTTCGGGTTGCCGGTGAAGGGGAACGCGGTGGTGTCTTCGTTCCAGATTTCCATCATCAGCTCGTTGCTGTCGCGCATGGTGAAGTGCGCGGTGCGCTCGCGGACTTGCACGTCGGTGGTGATGCCGAGCTCGGCGAAGTCGGAGGCGATGAGCTGGGCGACGTCGGGCCAAGGGCCGAACGCAGGGACAACGGAAATCTCGAGGCGGAGCGGTGCGCCGCTGGGGAGGCTGCGCATGCCGTCGCTGCCGCGCGTCAGGCCGAGCTCGTCGAGCATCGCGTTCGCGGTGTCGGGATCGAATTCGGTGTAGCGCGTCGCTGCTTCGTCACCCGGGTAGTAGGGGTGCCACGGTGCGGGGACGGGTTGGCGAATCTCGCCGAGGCCGAGGAAGGCCGACTCGCGAATCTCTTCACGCTCGATGCCGTGCGACAGGGCGATGCGGAAGTCACGGTTGGCGAGAAGCTCGCCAAGTTCCTCGTCCAGCGTGTAGTTCTGGTTGACCCACAATGCGGCGTCGCTTCCACCGAACGTCGGCCAGGTGATCACGCGGTAGCCCGAGCGCTCCGAGTTCTCGACGAGCACGGGGAAGTTGGGCATTTGGATGTGGCGTGCTTGGAAGTCGAACTCGCCTGCCACGGCAGCAAAGTTGAGGGCTTCCACGTCGGCGAAGTAGCGGAACTGCACTTCGTCGACGTACGGAAGTTGGTTGCCGGCCGTGTCCACACCGATGAAGTACGGGTTGCGGCGAACGACGAAGACGTCATCGGATACGGTGGAGTCTTCGGCGACCCAGGCAGCCATCGTGGGGCGGTCGGCGTTGTCGGGCGGAATGGCCTTCTGCATGAACAGGTCGACCCAGCTGGAGAGGCCGGCTTCGTCCACGAGTGCTTGCACGGCTTCTTCGCCGGCCACGTCGGGGTGGAACTGACCGAGGTAGTGGCTCGGGAGGAACGCGGCGAGCGTACGGTCGGCTCCGTCACGGAAAGTGAGCTCGGTGAGGAACAGGGTGTTCGGGAAGTCGAACTCGACTTGGATCGTGTAGTCGTCGACCTTGGTGAAGGTGGCTGGCGTACCGTCGGTGTTCGCGAGCCATGCGGGGGTCGACGGGGTGAGGTCTTCGTTCAGGACGACGCCGTTGTAATAGAACATGATGTCGTCGGCGGTGAAGTCGTCGCCATCGGACCACTTCGCGCCTTCGCGCATGTTGAGCGTCCAGGTCGTGAAGTCGTCGGATGATTCCCATCCTTCGAGCAGGTGAGGCACGATTTCCGCACCTTCGCTGTCGAAGCGGACGAGGGCGTCGTACACCCAGCGCACGTAGTTGTTCGAGTCGCCGGGACCCGTGAAGGCGCGACGGATGGTGCCGCCGTACGTACCCACTTCATCCACGGGTTGAATCACGAGGGGGTTGGAGGGGAGACGTTCCTCGACTGGAGGAAGATCGCCCGCTGCAACGGCTTCGGCGAGTGCGGGTGCCTCGGAATAGCTTTGTGCGAACACCATTCCGGGAAGGAGGAAGCTCGCAGCGAGCGCGACGAGCCATGCGCGTACGGTGCGTTGCTTCCGTGCTGAGATCACCATGGTGGCTCCTTTCATGAAACCTCGTACGAAGGTACCGGACGTTCGGCAAAACGGCTCGCGCGAGTCAGACGTGGTGGTGAGTAGATTCACCACGACCACCAATGCGGTCCGTAGAACCCGAATGAATCACCGCGATCGCAACGCGCCTACGGCCCGTTACGTTAGCGATAACGACGTGTGTCGTGACGAGAAATTAGCACGTGCGTTTTGCGGACGTCAAGGCTCCATGGGGACGGGGACGCACCTTCCTTGCATTGGTGATTGACACGGCGCGCATCGTGATCCAGCGCCCCCAATGCCGGTACACGAACACGGCAAATGCGACCCCGCGGTGTCGTCGCCGACCGCCCTCCATGGGAGACGAGGTCAGGCGTCGGTCGTCCGACGCTCAATGCCTTCCGCGAGTAATTCGACGATGAGGAGCAGGTTGCGGCTGAGGTGGTAGGGATCCTTGACGGGAAGTCCGACCACCTTGTCGATCGCGCGCCCCTGACGGTCATGGATTTGGACCCATTCGCCGATCGTTCGGTCTGGGTTGGGGAAGGTGGCGTACGCATAGCTGAAAACGCGGTCATGCTCCTCGGCGTGTTCGCCTGGGGCGAGGCGATCGCTGAGAAGGGCGGCGTAAAGCGCTTCGGAGTGAGGCCACCAAATCTTGGTGTCCCACGTGTCGAGAATGAGTGCTTCGAACGGGCCATTCGGTTCGCCGCGGGGTCGCTTGTCGGATTCGGTTGGGTCGATGTACCGGAAGATCCCTCCGTGCGTTTCGTCCCAGCCCGCCTGCAGCGAAGCAGACATGACGTGGCGAGCGCGTTCCGCATACGCGTCGTGACCGGTCGTGAGTGCTTGCTCGATCACGAACCACATCGATTCGATCGCGTGCCCGGGGGTGACGTGACGCGTCAAAAGTGAAGAGGCTCCGTCTTCACTGGTGACTTCGCTGACGAGGAGGTCGGCGCGAACGAAGTGATCCATTACGTCCATCATGTACGCGTCGGCATGCGCCGCGAACTGTGGTGCGCGGGGGTCACCCATCGCCTGCGCAGCACGAGAAAGCTCCTGCGCGACGTTCAGCATGATCATGGGCCAACCGTGGGCGCGGTGGCGAGGAGGCAGTGGGTACGGCTCGCTTCGGACGTTGCCGGATGCGAGTCGCTCACGAATCGACGCGTAGCTCGTGATGGCGCGCTCGAGATAGGCAGCGTCGTTCAGCGCCCGCGCCAATGCCGATAGGCCGAGGACGACGAACCCATCTCCATAGAAACTGAGGTCGTGGCCTTTCCCGGGAAGGAACTCCTTCTTCGCACCGTCCCCCGTGAGCAAGTACGCCACGGCTCCATTCTCGAGAAACGCATGCTCGAGCAAGAAGTCGGCCGTGCTTCGTGCGTGCGTGAGCAACGCGTCCTTGGGGAGGTCGATCACACCACGATCCACCATGCGCGCCGCGTGCGACGCCACCCAAACCCAACGCGCTTGTGACCACACGAACTTGTCCTCTGACAGGACCGCGCCACTTCGTTGATCGAGACACGTGTAGATGCCTCCGCGATCGAGGTCGACGGTCCTTTCCAACCAGAAGGGGAGGACGTCGTTCTGCAGAGAATCCCGGTAGAAGGAGAGCAGGGTGGAGGAATCGGCGGGAAGGTTTGGTAGCGTTATCGGCGTCATGGATTCGATTATGACCTGCATCCGAAGCCGAGATGCAAGCGCATTCCCGAGCGCCAATCTGTACGCATAGGAGACCTAGGATGAAGTGGACCTTTCGCTGGTTTGGTCATAACGACCCCGTACCTCTCGCGCACGTCACACAGATTCCTGGTCTCGATGATGTCACGACCTCCCTGCTGGACGTTCCTGCCGGCGTCGCGTGGCCCGCGCAGGCGATTCGTGAGCGAAAAGCGTTGCTGGCGAAGCACGGGTTGACGTGGACGGTCGTGGAGAGCATCCCCGTCACCGAAGCGATCAAGACGGCGAGGCCCGATCGGGACGTGCATCTTGCGGCATGGATTGAAACGATGGAGCGACTCGCAGCCGAGGGCGTGACGACCGTCTGCTACAACTTCATGCCCGTCTTCGACTGGTGGCGCAGCACGTTCGATCGGGTGCTTGATGATGGCTCCAACGCGATGGCCTACGACCAGGTGGACGTCGACCGCACGGACGTGCGCGCGGGCGTTGAGCAACGGATCGCCTGGGCGCAGGGGTACTCCGCTGCCGAGATGGAGGAGGCGTTCGCTCCGTACGATGCCATGGACGAGTCAGATCTCCTTGGGAATCTTGCGTACTTTCTGGAGGCGGTCACGCCTACGGCCGAGCGGCTTGGCGTACGACTCGCGTTGCATCCAGACGATCCGCCCTGGCCGATCTTCGGCCTGCCCCGAATCGTGGGGGATGAGGCTTCCATCGCACGCATTCTGGACTTGACGCCGTCCCCTGCGCATGGCCTCACGTTCTGTACCGGCTCTCTGGGCGCGAACCCCGATAATGACCTGGTTGCCATGGCGCGACGCTTCGCTCCCCGGGTGGCGTTCGTGCATGCCCGAAACGTGCGGCACCACGGGGTGCGTTCGTTTCACGAGGTGGCACACCACCGTGCGGCAGGTGACGTGGATCTTCCTACCGTCCTTCGTGTGTTCGCCGAAGCGGGCGTCTCCGTGCCGCTACGGCCGGACCATGGCCGCATGATTTGGGGCGAAACGGGCATTCAGGGCTACGGACTGTACGACCGGGCCCTCGGGTTGGCGTACCTGCAAGGCATCTGGGAAGCCCTAAACGTGGAGTGACGCGGTCAGGACCACCCTGACCGGTGGTTCACGCGAACCACGCTTCCGGCACGTCCTGCAAAGCCAAAGGACGCAAAAACCGCGTGATGGCGCGCGTGCCGACGGACGTTTCCCGGTCATGCAGCGTCGCTGGGTACGGCCCACCGTGATGCTGCGCGGCGGAAACCAATACCCCGGTGGGGACGTGGTTCACGACGATGCGGCCGACACGGTCGCTCAGCGCCTGGATGACCTCCACTGCCTCACGGCCGTCGGCTTCGTCGGCGAACAGGGAACCGACGAGTGCGCCGGGCAGGGATTGAATGACCTCCACCAGTTCTACCTCATCGTCCGCAAGCACCAGGACCCCCGCAGGGCCAAACACCTCCGTGAATACCGAAGGTTCGTCGAGCGCGTCTGCGGCCCGAATCTTCATGAGGGAGGGCCCGACGAGAGTGTCCGACGCGTCGGCTTGGTGACACGACACGACGCCGGCCGTATGCGTCAAGCGCTCGATGCCCGCGAGGTATGCGGTGCGAATGCCTTCGGTCAACATGACAGCTTCCGGTGCGGCCGCCAAACGCTGGACGAGAGCACGTTCGAACGCCTCGGCATGGGGGCCCTGCCGCATGAGCATGAGTCCTGGGTTCGTGCAGAATTGGCCAACGCCAAGCGTGAGCGATTCGGCAAGCGTATCCGCCATCACTTCGCTTCGACTTGCCAGCGCATGCGAGAGGAGAACCACGGGGTTCGCCGCACCAAGTTCGGCGTAAACGGGAATAGGGTGGGGACGTTCATTCGCCAGTCTCGCAAGGGCCGTACCGCCACGATGCGATCCGGTGAATGCCACGGCGCGCAGGTGGGGGTGGCGAACGAGCGCCGCGCCCGTTGCGTGGTCCACCCCGTGAATCATTTGGAACGTCCCTGCAGGGAAGGCAAGGCGCTCGCAGGCTCGATGAATCGCGCCGGCGGCCAGCTCCGAGGTTCCGGGATGGGCGGGGTGGGCCTTGACGATGACGGGACAACCCGCCGCCAGCGCCGATGCCGTGTCGCCACCGGGAACGGAGAAGGCGAGCGGAAAGTTCGACGATCCGAAGACCGCGACGGGGCCTACGGGCACGTCCAGGAGACGTAACGTCGACCCACCCACGTGGTCGGTGCGTCGCAAGCGCTCCGTTTCGTTTCGTGCCGCATCGGCAAGAAGTCGGAGCTGACCCGTCGTGCGCGCGAGTTCTCCTTCGAGACGGGCGGCGCCAAGGTGGCTTTCCTCGTTTGCGCGGGTCACCAACGCCTCGGCGTGTGCGTCAAGCTCCTCAGCGATGGTGTCGAGAAGGTCCCCGATTCGAGCTCCCGTGTAGCGCCTCAGTTCCCCAGCGGCCTGATGCGCGGCCTGCATCGCCGTGTCGATGTCCTCGGACGAGGCATCGACGAACGTGCCGGGAAGCGACTCGCCCGTGACGGGTGAGATCGCGTGGTAGACGCGTCCAGCGCCGCTAGGCACGAACGCGCCTCCAATGAGACTGGTTCCGTGGAAATCCATCATCGCCAACTCCTTCACGTGCCCGTGGGTTTGGTGGTGCCCTGACGTGTCCATGAGGGCTGGCAGGGCGACGGGCGTACGGTGTGCGGCTGCGTCAAGGGTGGCCCTAAGGGTTACACGCCCCCATAAGCGTCGTACCCACCGTCGACGGGTACGACGATGCCGGTGACGAATGCGCTGGCGGAGGATGCAAGCCAGATGACCGTGCCCGACAGATCGTCAGGCTGGCCGAACCGACCCATGGGCGTGTGGGCCAGGATTTGTGCGCCGCGTTCCGAGGGCGAACCATCCTCGTTCATCAACAGAGCCCGGTTCTGCTCGCCAACGAAGAAGCCGGGTGCGATGGCGTTCACGCGCACACCTGGACCCCAGGTGGTTGCCGCATGGACGGCGAGCCACTGGGTGAGATTGTCCACGCCAGCTTTTGCCGCGGCGTAGCCAATGACGCGCGTGAGGGGTTTGCGTGCAGCCATGCTCGAAATGTTGATGATGCTGCCCTGGCCAGAAGCGGCCATTGCCCGGCCAAACGCTTGAATGGGTAGCAGCGTGCCCGTCAGGTTGAGGTCGACAACGGCACGGAAGGCGTCGGCTGGCATGTCGAAGAGCGTGCGGTCGCCATGGACGAGAGCATCGGGACGATTTCCACCCGCTGCGTTGATCAGTACGTCCGCAGGTCCCCAGTGGTCGTGCAAATGGTCGACGGCAGCCTCGAGGGTGAATGGATCAAGTACGTCTGCAGGTAGCGCCATTGCGGGTGCACCCTTGGCGTCGATGTCATTGGCGATTCGCTGTGCGACGTCCTCGCGGCGCCCCAAGATGGCGACGCGTGCTCCAGCAAGAGCGAGGGCGTGCGCCATGGCGCTTCCGAGCACGCCCGTCCCGCCCGTGACGACGGCCGTGCGTCCCGTCAGGTCAAATGCCGGCGCGCCCGGTGCGTCGCTCACTGCGCCGACGGTTTGCCAGGTCGAGGCGCGAAGAGTGCGCCCGCAATGGCGAGCGTGAGCAGGCCGGGCCATGACCAGTTGAACGCAAAGGCGAGCGTTGCGGTTGGGGTGTCTCCTGCGAGGATGAAGCTGGTAACTGTTGCCGCAATGAGGTAGGCGGGTGCAAGGGCGACACGAAGCGCAAGGTTTCGGATGGTGCGGGGCACGAGGAACCGGAGCGCGACGATCGTCGTCACGACGATGATCAGCTCGAGCAGCACGACGGGAAGCATCGGTCCTGCAGGCATGCCGGTCACGACGCTATTGAGCAGCGGCGTCGCCACGGCAATCGCGAGCGCCGAGATGGGGTCGAGGCGCATTGCAGCGAGGCCTGCCGCCAGGAAGATGGGCAGCCATCGCGCACCCATGGGCGGGCCTGCTTCGACTGGGACGAGGTGAACGAGGAACGGCAGGACGAGTCCAACGGTGAGGGCGCCGGCAACCCAGCCGATGCGGTGGGTAATGGGTAGCGCTGGGGACTGAATCATGCAGAACCTCCTTGGGAGTGGACGTGGGGGACGAATGGGGCGAGATGGCGGAAGAAGTGACGCTCGATCGTAGCGTCATGGTCATCTTCGTGCCGTGAAAGGAGATCGAGCAGGCGCGGCCGAATGGCGTCGAGCGCGCTGCCGTATGTGACGTGCAGTACTTGCCGCGCGTCGTCATCGTCGAGCAGGGATGGAAGGTCGGCATCTGCGACCTGGTCGGGGGCCGGGACGCGCGCGAGTTCCGCGCCAATCAGATAGCTTGCCCGGTCCACTTCGAATCGGTCGTGCGCGATTGCGAGGATGTCGCGGAAGAGGGCCGGGTCGTGCATCGCGGTGACGCGAAGCGCCTCAAGGTAGGACGTGCCGGCTGTCTTGAGGTGGACGAGGCCATGGGTGGCCTCGGCAATCAGGGGGTACACGCTGAACTTGTCGCTTCCAGAGTGCAGTGACAGCTTGTAGGGGCCCAAGGACCGCGCGATGCGGGCATGGGCGTCGAGTGTGAGAGCCAGTTCGTCGAGGCTTCCACGAAAGTCGACACCCTTCTCGAATCGGCCGACGAAGCGGGGGGCCAACGACACGACGGGGATGGCAAGCCGGGCGAGCTCAAGGGCGAGGAAGGCATGCTCGGCGAGGGTCGTGGGGGTACCGGTTTCATCTACGGACACCTCAATTTCGTGCGGTGCACCCGTTGCTGCGAGAACGCCTTGGAGATGCGCGGCTTGCGCGAGGGCGCGCCCGTACTTCACGGCGGCACGCGTAAGCGACTCGAGGCCGATGGTGAGGTCGAGCCCATCGACGGGCACGCGCATGTCGCGGTACCGGTCGAGCATGTCCCGCTTCGAAGTGCGGAGGGCGTCCCATGGGAGGGCGTCGAGCTTCGAATCGAGCGTGGTTGCGTCATCTTGAGCTGCATCATCGTCGACGTGGTCGCCCGGATCGAAGGTGAAGAACGTGAATCCCGCATTGACGCAGGCGCGGACGTCCGCCTCGGTTTTCAGGTGGTCGGCGTCCGCTCCAACGGGACCGCTCCATCCTGCCGAGAGTGCGCCCCACGTCGCGTCATCCATGACGCTTTGAGGCGTGCGGTTCGTGCGCGCCATTTCGCGGATTGATTGTTGCGCGAAAATGGGTCGAATTGCGCCGTTCGGGTTTGCCGTGCGGAGCGCGCGGACGTGACCGGGCGTGGCGAGGCCGAGACGATCGCCGAACCCTGCGCTCGTATCCAGGCCGAGGGGGACGGGCTTAAGGTGCGTGGCGATTGCGCGTGTGATGACTGCGTTGGCAGCTGAGCGTGGACCACTCCCCGTCAAGAGCGTCCCCGTCGGTTCGGTGTCTCCATCAAAGCGTTGCCAGAGATCGTCGCTTGCTGAAGCAAGAACGTGAACGGTCCCTTTCGCGACGGTGCCGTCAAGCCAAATTGCGCGGTGACCGTCGCTGAAGAACGAGTCGGGATGCGCGTTCCTTGCGAGTTCGCGTGCTTTGACGAGTAGGTCAGATTCCATGAGGGAGCCTCCATATCGTTCGATTCGTTAGCCTTGGATCGATGCGCCGGATGGTCACGGCCGCGCGCGTGCGCACCGTGCAAGATCCGAGGGGTAGTGCAGATCTTACGCAGCGCAATCGCTGCCGTGAGGCCAGGATGGTTGTGACAGCGCGACGGTGGATGGTTCGGAACGAGCGGCCATGCGTTGGAGGGTGGAGGACAAAACGTCTCCGGGACGCTTCGTAAGCGCGCGGCCACGTGCTCCAAATCATTCGTGACCACCTCTGGTTGCGCCCGGGAAAGGCCTTGCCCGGAGCGTTAGCGATAACGATAACGGCATTTCCACGGAGTGTACGTGAGACGGGCAGGTATCGGCAAGAGGACGTGGCGCGCGCTTCCGGCCCGGGTTGCAGAACGTAAACGAAGCGCCGTGGCTGCGGCCAACACCGCGAGCGATCGGTCGAAAGCGAGTTTCATCATGCCCGACGCAGGTCGGGGGTGGTCCGGCTCTCCGTGGGGCGCCAAACGCTGCACCGGTAACGCTACCAGCCGTCGTTGGTGTCCCACGCACATTGAATCGAGCTTTCGATGCCAACGCTTCGATTCCGTCGTTCGCCTAGCGGAAAATCTTGACCGTGTGACGCTCGATTCTTAAGCGTCGCGCGATTCCAATCGCTACCCGCCTTGACTTGCCCTACGCCGCTGTCGTTCTAGGCATTGCGCTCGTCGTCGGGGTTCCACTCGGCTGGCCTGCATGATATCGGAATCGGAGTTGGGTCTCCACACTCATCCTTCGCGTCGTTGGCGTCCTTCTTGCCGGTCCACGCCTCGCGCTCGCCTTGGCTGTGACCGTGGCCTTCGAACCCAGCTTGATAACCGCCGTGATTGCCGACTCGTTCGCGGGGTAGCCATGGTCGTGCAGGAGTGAATCTACCTTTGTCCGGATGCACCCACCCGGCCATTGAAATGTCCGGCAACGCTCCATATCCGCAGCATGTGCTGAAACAGGCTGCACCCACCACCCATGCGGTGGGTCTCTATGACGCCGACGGCGCCACGGAGCGTGCGCAGGCTTGCGCCGCATTTTTAGCGGATCCACCGTGCCCCGTCAGCACGGAGTGCGTTGGGTACACGAGAGGCATGAGGATGCGGATCACCAAATCGCTCCAACCAGGAACGCCGGTCTTACCGTCGCGGGGACAGTACGCATGTCACTTGGCGATGACTGAATCTGGAAGGAACGTTCCTCAGTCGTCGTACATAGTGGCCGCCGCACGCGTCTCGCGTGCGATCCTGTCGCGAATGTCGGGCGGGTCGAGCACCTCGATGCGTTCCCCCCATCCGAGTAGGAACGACAGGAGTTCGTGCACGTCACCCCCTGCGGCGCGTTGCCCCATGACGTCGACGAGGAGATCTCCGTTCGCCTTGGTGTCCACGATTTCGAAGGTGGGTTCGTCGCTGCGGTGCTCGTGGAACCAGAAGGCGACCGACGCGTTGACGCGAATGCGGACGCGAACCGGATCGCCAATCACGATGCCCCACGTTCCCTCAAGATGCGTATGCGGGTCGAAATCGCCGGGAATTTCGTACCGGTCGGCGCCGAGGCGCACGTCGTGCATGCGGGAAAGCTTGTAGATTCGGACTTCCTTCGCATGCGCACGGTCGTAGGCGAGCACGTAAGGCTCGAGGTTACGGCGGTTCAACTCGTAGAACCACGTTTCGAGTTCCACGCGGTTGCGGGAGCCACTCCGTGCACCGTGGTACGTGCAGTGCAGCACACGGCTCTGGAACCACGCCTGCGCGACCAGGTCCAGCGTCCGATCCTCGGGCGCGGGTTCGAGCCGGTCGACGGCAGCAACGAGGGAGGTGCGCGCCGGGTCGGGAAGTTGGCGTGCAAGTTTCTCGAGCGCGCGGCGGTAATGCCGCTCCCCCACGCCCGTGTGGACGAGGAGGCGCGTGGCGCTGTACACCGCGAGCGCCTCGATTTCGTTCAGCGCACTCCCGTTGTCGGGCAGTGCGTACCTGTGATCGTCTTCCAGGAGGCCGTGCCCCATCTCACGCAAGTCCTGTAGGTCACGCTCGATGGTGCGGCGCGTCGTTCCGTACCGCTCGGCAAGCTCGGCCACCCCGTGCGGGCGAAGGCGCAACCGTTCGGTGAGGTCGGCGAGGCGTGCGGCCTTACCGCGGGTGCGCGTCACCTTAGTTGAGACTCCTGGCTGAAACCTGAACGGCGTCCACCACGTGCTCCTCCGCCCATTCCCAGACGGTGGCCAGGGCGCCTGGCGCGGCGAGCGCGGTGGGCATGGCCACGATGAAGGTGGCGCGGTCGTCTGCGCGAATGCGTTGTCGGGGCAGGTCGAGCAGGCGCAGCGTCTCGTTGGGATCGCCGCTGCTGCCATGCAGGGTGTGAACCAGGGTGTTCGCCAGTTCACCTGCGCGACCGGGATGAACCCACGATTCGGGCAGCCAGGTACCCGTCCGCGCCCGAGCGGCGAACGGGTCGGGAATCCTGCTCAGTTCCTGAAGCATCTTCCCGGGGTGTCGTCCCAGGGGAAGGCGACTCACGACGGCCAGCAGGAGGGCGGGGCCGAACAGGCTGCTGTGGTGTGCCCAGTTGATGCGAATCTCGGCGACGTGCTCCACGGAATCGGGGGCCACGAGACGCACGCCATGCTGGTCACGATTGGGTAGGCGCTGCCACCCTTGCTGCATGCGGTCGGACAGCAACTCGTCTTGCCGCGTTCCCACGAACCACGGGCCAAGCTTGCTGCTTCCCTCGAGCGTCACCATGCTGAGCGCTTGCATCCCGCGCTGCGCGAGTTCCGCGTTGGCGCTGAACAGGCTGTCCGGCCGATCCTGAGGTCCGTACGTCCCAGCGATGGAGGTGGAAGGGAGATCGTCGAGTGACAGCAGGCCCGCAAGCACCCCGTCGCGCTCGAGGAGTTCGGCGTGGAGCGTTTGCGTCGCCAGAATGCTGCACGCGGCGTCGTCGCGCTCGCTGGGCGTGAAGTGTTCCTGGCTTAAGAACATTCGAACGTGGGAGGCGAGCTGCCCGGCGTCATCGAGTGCGAGCGTGCCGATCGGATCGAGTCGGCGGACATACAGCGCGAGCATCGCGAGGTACGTGCGGTCCCCTACGTTTTGTGCAATGGGTACGTGGCTCTCGACGATGTGCGTGGGTCCGGCAGGCGTGTCGTAGAGGCCGGCGTGAACCTCGACGGCGAGGCGATGCGGTCGCCAGGTGAGGACGCGTCCGTCCTCGCGCATGGTGGTACTGCCGGGAGGGAGGCTGGCGCGAAGGGAGGTGAGGAAGGCGCTCGGTGCGGTCCCGATGGGTCGGATGGAGGGGTCCGGGATGACGGAGTATGCAGATTCACGACGACGTTTTTCCGGTTGGCTCACGCCTCGCTCCCCTTCCGACGTGCCGTACGCGAGGGGGCCGCGTCCCCACTTGGTGTCGCGTCATGCCATGCGAATCCTATTCCAACCGCTTTTCTTACGTTACCGCGTTTATGCGTCGTTCGGTTCAGGTTGCGCATCCACCCGCACGTTCCATCACGTATGCGACGCGTACCGTCGCATCGGGCCCGTGCAACCACTCTGCAACCGAGTGTTACGAGCCGTTTCGACCTCCGTACGCCGCGTCATCCACCGCCTCGTGCGCCTCGTAACGAAGCAGTTCGTAGAGCCGCGCGCGCGTCTGCATCTCCGGCACGAGCGCCTCCTGACTCCCCTCGCCATCGAGCTGCCGCAAGCCACGCTCGATCGCTCCCATCGCGAGCCGCAGGGTCGTCACCGGGTAGATCACCATGTCGTACCCCAGAGAACGCAGCGTGCTGCCTGACAGAAGCGGCGACTTGCCGAATTCGGTCATGTTGGCGAGCAGGGGCGCATCGATGGCGGCCCGCATGGCGCGAAACTCACCCTCGTCCCGCAACGCTTCCGGGAAGATCGCGTCCGCGCCCGCGGCAAGGTACGCCCGCGCCCGCTCGATCGCCGCGTCCAGACCCTCCACTGCACGCGCGTCCGTTCGCGCAATCAGCAACGTGTTGGCGTCTTGCCGTGCGCCAGCGGCAGCACGAAGTTTGCGTTCCATCTCGCTCGCCTCGACGAGCTCCTTGCCGCCGAGGTGACCGCACCGCTTGGGGTTGCGTTGATCCTCGAGGTGCAACCCCGCGACGCCCTGACGCTCGAGCTCCTGCACGGTGCGCACGACGTTGAGCGCCTCCCCGAAGCCCGTGTCGGCATCCACCACGAGGGGGAGCCGCGTCGCACGCGCAATCCGGCCCGCCCGCTCCGCCACCTCGGACAGGGTGGAAAGACCCACGTCCGGCATCCCCAGCTCGGCGGACAGCGCGCCGCCGGACAGGTACACGCCTTCGAACCCGATCTCCTCCACGACGCGCGCCACGAGCGGGGATAGGGCGCCGGGAAGGCGCAGGGGACCGTCGCCCTTCGCGAGCGCCTCGCGGAAGGCGCGGCGGGTGGCCGCCGCGTCGCGCGGCTCGAATGCAATCATCCGAAGATTCCCTGCCGCGGTGCATCCCCCGCCGCTGGGACACCCTCCGCCTCGAGGCTCGCGTCCCGTACCGTCAATACCTGCACCTCGCTCGCCGTCAACGTGTCGAGCCGTTCGGCGAGGTGAAGAAAGCGGTCCTGCTCACCCGGTTCGACGATGCCCGAGGCCAGCGTCCGGAACTTGTTCAGGTAATCGCTGCGCACCCAGGGCGCCGCCCCGTTGGGGTGCGCGTCCGCCACGGCACGCTCCGCATGGATCGTCTCTCCGTTCTTGAGGTGCACGGTCATGGCACCACCGAACGCCCGCTCGTTCGGGTCGGCCGCCCGGTAGCGCGCCGTCCAGGCGGGGTCCTCCTCGGTCCGAATCTTGCGCCACAGGGCCACCGTGTCGGGCCGTGCGGCTCGTTCAGGTGTGTAGCTGTCCACGTGGTGCCAGCGCCCGTCCTGCAACGCGACCGCCATGATGTACATGAGGCTGTGGTCGAGCGTCTCCCGTGTCGCCTTGGGATCGAACTTTTGTGGGTCGTTCGCGCCGGTACCAATCACGGTGTGCGTGTGGTGACTCGTCGTCACGACGATGTCGTCGATGGCGTCGACGTCGATGGCGTCCGGACCCCCGGGGAGGCGCTGCCGCACGTCGAACGCAAGGTCGATGAACGCCTGCGCCTGATACTCCGCCGAGTGCGCCTTCGTGTAGGTTTCGAGCATTGCGCGTCGCGGCTCGTCGGCCTCGGGGAGGGAAACGACGTACCGCGCGTCGGGCCCATCGAGCAGCCACGCGATCACGCTGTCCTCCCCCTCGTAGATGGGGGTGGGCGCCGCCTCACCGCGCATGGCGCGATCGACGGCCGTGACGGCCAGCAGGGCGGAGTGGCCGGGCACGTACGCCTTCCAGCTGCTGATTTCGCCCTTGCGTGACTGCCGCGTACTGAACGCCACATGGACCGCCTGGTTGATCGCCTGGTACGTGGTCGCTACGTCCAGGTCGAGCATGGCGGCGATGCCGGCGGTGGTGGCGGGACAAAGGTGCGCCATGTGGTCGATCTTGTGGCAGTGCAGGCAGATGGCCTTCACGAGGGCGACGTGCACCTCGTACGCCGCCACGATGCCGCGCTGCAAGGCGGCCCCATCGCAGCCCATCTGCTGCGCGACGGCAAGCAGGGGCGGAATGGCGTCCCCCGGGTGCGCGTAGTCGGCAGCCAGGAACGTGTCGTGATAGTCGAGCTCGCGGACCGCCACCGCGTTGGCCCAAGCTGCCCACTCGGCGTGCACCGTCACGTCGGGCGCATGCCCGAACAGCGTGGCGCCCCCGGGGCGTGGATGCGCCAGCGCTTGCGCCCGGGCTGCCACGACGGGCTTGCGGTGCAGGGACGCGATGGCGACGGCGGCATCATCGATGAGGCGATTGGCGGCCATGTCGGCCACGGCCGGTTCGACGTTGCGGGTGTGGAGGGCCACCTCGGCAAGTTTCCAGGCGAGTTGAGCTTCGCGCGGCAGGGCGGCGGTGGAGGGGTGAACGGTGACGACGTGATCGGTCATGCGGGTCTCCTGAAGGGGATGTTGCACCACGATACCGAGGACCTCATGGGCAGGTCAGGCGTGCGCCCACCCCCGCATGGAGGGTGGGCGCACTTCTGGAAGGATGGACGTCAATCGTTGAGCGGCGGCGCGTCTTCCTCGTCGCGACTCTCCGCGGCAGGGCTTGCGCTCGCCAGCGGGTTCTTGCGCGTCACGATGGGCAGGATGACCGATGCGGCCACCATGATCCACAAGACGATCGTGATGGGGGAACCCACCAGCACCGTCGCGTCGCCCTGCGCGAGCGACAGGGCGCGCCGAAGGTTCGTTTCCATCATCGGCCCGAGAACCAGCGCGAGGATGACCGGTGCGACGGGAATGTTCAACTTGCGAAGCAGGTACCCGAGCACGCCGAGCGCCGTCATGACCATCAGGTCGAATACGGAACTGTTCACGCTGAACACGGCGACGTAGCCAATCACCGCGACGGAGGGCACGAGCACCCAGCGTGGGATGAGCAACACGCGGATGAACAACCCGACGAGCGGCAGGTTCAACACGAGCAGCATGACGTTGCCGATGTACATCGAGGCGATGAGGCCCCAGAAGAGGTCAGGCTGCTGCTGAATGAAGAGCGGCCCAGGATTCAGGTTTAACGCAAGGAGCGCGGCGAGCATGACTGCGGTCGTCCCGCTCCCGGGAACGCCAAGCGTGAGGAGGGGAATCATCGCGCCGGAGACCGACGCGTTGTTTGCCGCTTCGGGTGCAGCGACGCCGCGCACGTCTCCCTGACCGAAACTGCCTTCCTTGTCGACCCAGCGTTGCTCGTTGCTGTAGGCAAGGAACGATGCAATGGTCGCGCCCGCACCCGGCAGGGTGCCGACCAGGAAGCCGGTGAGTGCACTGCGAATCATCACCCAGAAGCTCTCCCAGAACTCCTTGACGCTCACCATGGCGCGCCCAATCTTCGTGCGCACCTCACCCCCCACGCGGCTTTGCTCGAGGAGTTGGAACACCTCCGCCACGGCGAACAAACCGATCGTGGCGGACACGAAGTCGATGCCGTCGTAGAGCGGCAGTTGACCGAACGTGAAGCGCGGCACGCCGGTGCCCGGGTCGAGCCCGATGGTGGCGAGGACGAGGCCGATGCCGGTGGCGATGAGGCCCTTCACGAAGTACTTGCCGGTGAGGGCGGAGATGGTGGTGAAGGTGAAGACGATCAACACGAAGTACTCCGCCGGCCCGAAGCGAATGGCGAACTGGGCGAGGGCGGGTGCGAGGAACACCAGCCCGAAGATGGAGAGGGTGCCCCCGATGAACGAGGCGATGGCGGACATGGCGAGGGCGGGTCCGGCCCTCCCACGCTTCGCCATCTCGTACCCATCGAGCGTCGTGGCGACCGACGAGGCGGTGCCGGGGACGTTCAAGAGGATTGCGCTGATCGAATTGCCGTACTGCGACCCGTAGTAGATGCCGGCGAACAGGATGAGCATCGTGGTCGGGTTCAAATCCAGCGCGAAGGTGATGGGAATGAGGATGGCGATGCCGTTGATGGGCCCGATGCCGGGCAGCATGCCGATGAGCGTGCCGAGCAGCACGCCCACGAACACGAAGATCAGGTTCTGCAGCGTGAGGGCGGTTTCGAACCCGCCGAGCAGGGCAGCGAAGGCCTCCACGTCAGAACCACCTCTCGAACAACGCACCGGTCGGCAGGTACAGGTCGAGCGCGGTGGAGAACAGCAGGTAGGCGGCAACCGCGAAGATGGCACCGGCCAGCACGGCGCGAATCGGCTTACCGCCAAACTGCAGGGCGAACAACGCGAAGGCGATGGTGGTCGCCGCGATGAAGCCCAGCGGGTTCAACAAGAAGCCATAGGCGATGAACCCCGCGAGCGTGAGGACCAGGCGCAGCAGCGTGTCGCGTGGCGGCCACTCGACGGTGGAGCGAGGCTGCACGAACAGGGCGACGGAAGAGCCAATCAAGAAAATACCGATGAAGATGGGAACCCACCGTGCCCCCAGCGGGTCGCTGAAGAAGGCGGTCTGGATTTGCGTGGCGAGGTAGATGAAGACCGCGCCGACGGCGATGAGGAGTAGCGATGCAATGCGATCGCTCATGCGTCAGGAACCTCCGGGCTCCGATTGCGACGCAGGGGCGCACGAGGCGCCCCTGCGAACGAGACTACGGGATGTTCGAGCCGGCGCTTACTGCCCGATGCGGGCGGAGAGCTCCTCGATGTCGGCGACCTGGTCGAGCACGAACTGCTCCATGTCGGCACCGAAGCGGGCGAACGGTGCAAGACCATTCTGCTCGCGAATCTCGGCGAAGGCGCCCGACGCTTCGAGCTGCTCGAAGGCGTCCGCCCAGTACTGGAACCGCTCGTCGCTCACGCCGGCGGGCACGTAGAAGCCGCGCCAGTTCGCGCCGACCGCGTCGATGCCCTGCTCCTTCG
>CAJXWR010000002.1 GCA_913062675.1 uncultured Trueperaceae bacterium | reverse complement strand
ATTGATACCAATGCATCAATTGCCGATGCAAGGTGTCAGAAATCACCAAGATCCGACCCTGCCCCGCCTGATCCGTCTTGGAACTTTGCATCCACACACCCTGTTGTCTGTGTTCGGACTGGCGCAGATCGCTGAACCGAAAACGAACCAGCTCGGAGCGTCGGCGCATGGTCTCATACCCGAGATGGAGTAGCACTGTGTCACGTAGCCCGACAACGGTGGTGGGATCTATGCCACGTAGAAGTTCCTCGATCAGCGCCTGAGTCACGTCCCCCGGCCGACTCGTAGGGATGACTTGCAGTGTGCCCGGTGGTCCTCCCGCTTCGTCCCACAATGCCCCAAGAAGCAGTGCCGAGAGGGGGGACTGCTCCGCTGGCTTGAGAATCACCGTGCACCCTGCAGCAAGCGCGGCAGATGCCTTCCTCGTCACCATCGAAGCCGGAAAGTTCCAAGGGGTGATGGCCAGGACGGGACCAATTGGCTTTCGGAAGGCGAAAAGTCGCTTTCGTTCGGCGTGCGTCGGAATCACTTGACCATACCCGCGCTTCGCCTCTTCGGCATACCAACTCACGAACCCAGCTGCCGGTCCGAGAACCTCTCCACGCGACTCACGAATCGTCTTTCCCATCTCCAGTGTCATGATGCTGGCTAACTCCTCAGCTCGTGCGACGATTGCATCGTGCCACCGCATAAGAATTCCTGAGCGCTCGAACGGTGTGATCCGCGACCAAGACCGGTACGCTTCATCCGCAGCATCAAGAGCCAATCTTGCCTCGCGGACGCCACAATCGGCGACATTGGCAATCACCTCACCGGAATAGGGCGAATGCACGGAGAATGACCGTTCTGCATGGACGATTTCGGTCCCAATCTTCGGCTCGGTCCTTAGCATCTCGGGGGACAAAGGTCGCATGTTCAGGGCCTCCTTGGCTGATATGGTTGCGGCAGCATGGGCACTTGCCCTCAAACTATATTTTATTTTCCATCTTATTTCGCACCTCAAGCGAAAGGAGTGGCTTGAAAACCCCGATCTCTACCCCAACCCTGTCAAAGGAAGCGTATGACACGCTTAGGCGCCTCATCCTTTCCTCCGAACTTCAGCCGGGCGAACGAATCATCGTCCGCGAACTCTGTGAGAATTACGGGTTGTCGCCTACGCCCTTCAAAGAGGCGCTTGTAGCTCTGGAGCGTGACGGACTCGTGACGTCACGACCAAGACGAGGCTACATCGTCGCAAACCCCGACCCGAAGAAGATCGCAAACGTTTACGAGATACGCGCTGTCGTCGAGGGTCTCGCTGCACGACAAGCAACGGAGCACCGGTCCAAAGCGTTGATTCAAAGCCTTGAGAAGGTGCAGCAACGTCAGCGCGAGCAATGGCTCGCCGAGGATCGCCTTGGCAGTGGAGATTCAGATCTCGCATTTCACCAGCTGCTGTGGACAGCTTCAAGCAATGACGTTCTTCAAGCAGTCGCCGAACGATTCTCGAACCAAGCGCAGCTCATCATGGCCTCGGTCCGCCTACGCAACCCTCAGCGGCACGAAGAGGCGCTTGATGAACACGATGAGATCATTGCTCTCATCGCTGCCGGCCATGCTCATCAAGCTGAGGAAGCCATGCGCAAACACATCATTCGGGCTGCTATGGCGCTCCGTGCAACGAGTCCCGTAGATCCGTCCGATGTTGAGACCGAAAAATAGGTTGGCTGCTGACCGACCGAAACCTCGTTCGAGTCGGCGGCGCAACACTAGGGGTGGATGCATGCGTCCAATCTCCGCAATTGCCTTCAAGGCTTCGGAATCGACGCGATCCCTGCACCAGGGCAGGGCCTAGGGCAACAACCGGGACGCACTTCGTGACGAGCGCGGTAACGAGACACGCCGACACTGCGTACGAGACACACCATCAACTCCCCCGACGTGCACCGGGTCGCCCAATTGGCCCAGCCTTGGATCGTGGGAGCGCAAGGGGTGTCAAGGCCACGTGTGGACAGCTGCCCCTTGTGCGCAAGTTGAGAGGGAGCAAACCTACGGCATGGTGATGGACCGATGAGTGGCACCCACGTGGCGTTCATCCGGCTTGCCGTGGCGTATCTGGTGCTGACCGCGGTGATCGGCACGGCGATGATCTGGAATCCCGCATGGACGGGCTTTCTGCGCGTCGTGCATTTCCATGCCGGCTTGATGGGCTTCTTCCTTTCGTTCGTCATGGGCGTCGCGTACTGGCTCATGCCCCGGCCCGGTGGCCGCCGCTTCCCCATCCGCGAACGGATTGGGTTGTGGGCGTTCCACGTAGGGCTTTTCCTACGGTTGGTGGGCGACCCGTGGTGGCGTTTGGGCGGTGGGGATCCAGCCCGGTACGTGATGCTGCTGGGGAGCGTGGGGCTCCTCGTTGGCATGACGATTTTCGCGGTGTCCATCGCGCAGCGGGCGCGCAGCGCCGACGCGCTCATTCGGCTTCGCGAAGCGGAACAGACCTAACCGGAGGCGTACACGGCGGCGGCGTTGCGGTGCGCGTCGGCGACGGCGTCACGCAGGTTCGCGGGCGAGACGACTTCGATGGCGTCCCCCCAGGTGAGCAGCCAGGGGATGAGTTCGAGCGCCCTCCCTTGGTTATCGAGCGTGGCGGCCACGATGGCGTCGGCGCTGCCGTCTTCGCCAAGGTCCAGCGATCGTAGCGAGTCGCCCGCCACCTCACGGAAGGCGGTCACGGCCCCCGCCTTCACGCGGATGTGAGCCTCGACGGTCGGGCCGAGGATCACGCCGAAGGCGTCCCCAATCTCAGCTTCGGCATCGAAATCCTCGGGGATTTCGTACGTCTCTTCGGCGAGGCGGACGTGCTTCATGCGGCTGAAGCGAAAGACGAGCACCGATCGGTGGGGCGAGCCCTGGTCGACGGCGAGGGCGTACGGTTCGTGGTTTCGGCGGCCGACCTCGACGAAGTACACGGCGAGCTTTCGCTTCTTGGTCTTGCCGCTTGCGGAAGCGTAGTCGCAGACGAGGATGCGGCGGTTGAACCAGGCTTGTGCGACGAGGTCGAGCACACGGTCGCGGTCGCGTGTCTTGAGTGCCTCCACGCGTTTCAGCAGTGCGCTTTGGGCGGGTTCGGGCACCTGCTTGGCGAGTTTCTGCATGGTCGAGCGGTAGTGGCGCTCGCCAATCCCGGTGTGGGTGAGCATGCGGGCGGCCATGTACATCGCGAGCGCCTCGACGTCGTTCAGGGCGGAGGCGCGGGAGCCCAGGCGGTACTCGGCCTTGTCGTTGCGCCGTAGGCGCTCTCCGTATTGCGTCTCGAGGTAGGCAAGGTCGCGTTCGATGGCGCGGCGCCCCATGCCGGTCATTGCGGCGAGTTCGGTGGCGCGCATCCAGCGGTTCTCGAGGGTCTCCTCGATGAGGCGGAGGCGTTCGACGCGGCTGCGGGTTCGCTCCATGGCCATCTCCTTCAGAAGTACACATGCTAGGCGTGCGTTCAGCACGTCGTTTGCTTGTTTCCAAGCCTATCACATTGCGTCTTTAACTGACGCACGTGGAGCCTATCCTATGGGTCAGGAGGTTCACCATGTCCCACACCGCCACCCCGTCCCTCGCCCTCGACTTCACCCACCACGCCCACGAGCGTGCCGCCCAGCGTCAACTGCCCCCATGCGTCCGCGATGCCTTTCAGCAAGGCCTCGGCATCGACCTGCACGGCCGGCACCCGCAACACCCACGTGTCATGCTGCGCATCGTGCGAACCCGCGATTCCTACTGGATTGCGCCGCACGTCGGCGGCGTCGTCCTCACCATCTACGAGCAACCCAACGACGCCGTGCACGCCTGGGCGCGCAGCCACCTGCACAACCCGATGGAGAACGCGCACCGGTTGCGCCGCATCCCGGTCCACGTCATGACGCCCGAGCAGACCGTCACCGAAGAACTGTTCAACCTGTGGGTGAACGACGGAGCGCTGTCGGCGTGATCGGCGCACTCGTAGGGCTCGCCGTGGGCGACGCGCTCGGAACGACGCTCGAGTTTCGGCAACCCGACTCGTTCGACCCCATCGACGACATGGTGGGCGGTGGCCCGTTCCGGTTGCATGCCGGCATGTGGACCGATGACACGAGCATGGCGTTGTGTCTGGCCGAGAGCCTCGTCGAGCGGGGCGAGTTCGATCCCGTCGATCAGATGGAGCGGTACCTGCGCTGGTACCGCGACGGCCACCACTCCCCCACCGGACGATGCTTCGACATTGGTCGTACGACGCGCGAGGCGCTCGAGCGGTTCGAGCGGACGGGCGACCCGTTCGCCGGACCGACCGGCCCCATGACGGCCGGCAACGGCAGCCTCATGCGGCTCGCACCGATCCCCATGGCCTACCGCGACGATCCCGTACGCGCGGTGAAGCTCGCCGGCGAGATGTCACGCACCACGCACGGCGCGACCGAATCGGTGGACGCCTGCCGCTACTACGCCGGGCTGATCGTGGGCGCGATGCAGGGCGTGCCGAAGGAAACGCTGCTCGCCCCACGCTTCGAACCCGCCCCCGGCATCTGGGAAGCACAACCACTCGTCGATACGATCGATGAGGTGGCGGCCGGGTCGTTTCTGCACCGCAATCCACCCGAGATCGTCGGGGCGGGACACGTCACGCGGAGCCTCGAGGCGGCTCTCTGGGCCTTCGCACGGACCGACGACTTTCGGAGCGGCGCCCTCGCCGTCGTCAACCTCGGACTCGATGCCGACACGACCGGCGCGATCTACGGGCAGCTCGCCGGCGCGTACTACGGGGTGGACGCCATCCCCTCCGTGTGGCGCACCCGCGTCTCGCTGTGGGGCGACGTGGAGGGAATGGCGAAACGGCTCGTCCAGGCGTGACGGGTGACCCGTTCGACCTCACCCGCTTCCTCATGGCGCAAGAGGGCGTCTTCGAGCAGGCCCTTCGGGAACTGCGGGCGGGTGCGAAGCGGGGGCACTGGATGTGGTTCATCTTCCCGCAGCTGCAGGGGCTCGGGCACAGCGCCATGGCGCAGCGGTACGCCATTCACGGCGTGGAGGAGGCGCGCGCCTACCTCGCGCACGAGGTGCTCGGCCCTCGCCTGCTGACGTGCTGCGAAGCCCTCCTCGATGCCGGTCGTGACGACCCGACCCTGACGGCCCGCGAGGCGCTCGGGAGTCCCGACGATCTGAAGCTACGGTCGTGCATGACCCTGTTCGCACTCACCGCCGTCGACGATGCGCCCTTCCGAGCCGTTCTCGAGCAGTATTTCGACGGGGTCGTCGACGAACGTTCATCCGCGCGCCTACGACCCACGGCAACCTAAACGCTTGAGCGCCTGAGTCCCGAGCGAAGGTACACCCACCCTGCTAATGGGCTCGAACGTCACGTACCCCCATGAAGCGTCGTTACGCCACCGTCGTGACGAGGACCATCCCGAGGCGACTCCCTTGACGGAAGCGAGGACGGCTGCAGGCAACCGTGCGCCCTGGGGAGCGGTGCCGGGGCGCACACCCGAATCGCAACGGACTCTCGAACGCATCGCTCCGGTCCACCATGGCGGTAGCGAGGCATCGATTGACGACGTCATGACGCACCCTCGCTAGATTGCCTCCGTGAATGAAGCCTCGCTCCGCCTTCTTTTCATCGGTGACCTCGTCGGGGACGATGGTCCGCACGCGGGTCTCGCGAACCTAGAACGATGGTTGCCCAGCCTTCGTGAACGCTACGCACCTCACGCCATCATGGTGAATGCCGAGAACGTGGCCATGAACGGCCGAACCCCACAACAGGGCTGCGGCCTTACGCCCGACGCGGTCGAACGACTCTTTGCTGCGGGCGTCGACCTCATCACCGGCGGCAATCACTCGTGGGACGGGCCACACGCCGCAGCCGTGCACGAGGATGCACGCGTGCTCCGCCCTCACAACTACGGCACGCGCGCACCGGGCACGGGCATCGCCACCCTCGACGTGGCAGGCCGCCGGGTTGGCGTGATGAACCTCGTGGGACGCAGCGCCCTACCGCTCGCCGATCACCCCATCGACGTGTTCGAGCACGTGCGCGACGCGTGGGGCGACGACGTCGACGCGATCTTCGTCGACTTTCACGCAGAGTCGGTCAGCGAAAAGCAAATCTTCGCGTGGGCGGTGGCCGGTCGAGCCGCCGCCGTGGTCGGCACGCACACGCACGTGCCCACCATGGACGCCCGCATCCTTCCAGGCGGCACGGCCTACGTCACCGACGTCGGCATGACCGGGCCGGATGGCGGCATGCAGGGCTACGATCCAACCCTCTTCGTCGCGCGCATGCGCGACCGCATTCCAAGCGCCCTGGACGGCGCCTTCGCAGACGGACCCGCCGTACTGGGCGCGGTGGTCGTCGACATCGATCAAGGAACCGCCACCGCCATCGAGCGGTGTGATCCACACTTCGGAGGTACTGCATGAATCACGTCGTTCGTTCCGCCCTCGCCGCCCTCCTCGCCACCTCGCTGAGCATCGGGGTCGCCCAAGACCTCGTGATGGCCACCAGCGCGCAACCCGACATGCTCGACCCGCACGGCACGTCGGCCACCAGCGCATTCCAGTCCACCAAGTCGATCTACGACACGCTCGTGGAAGTGGGTCGCGACGGCACGATCCAACCCCTCCTCGCCACGAGCTGGAGCATCAGCGACGACGGCACGGTGTGGACCTTCGACCTCGCCGAAGCCACCTTCCACGACGGTACGCCCTTCGATGCCGACGATGCCATCGCGAGCCTGAACCGCCTTCGGGATGCCGACGTATCCCCCAAGGCGGAGGAATTCACGGCCATCCGCGAGATCGAAGCGGTCGACGCGCGTACCCTGCGCGTCATGCTTGACCAACCCACCCCCGCCCTCCTTGCGAGCCTCGCGTCGGGCTGGGGCGCGATGCTGCCCTCGGAGAAGATTGCCGCGAACCATGACTTCGCCAACGAGCCCATCGGGACCGGCGCCTTCATGTTCGACGAATGGGTGCGTGACGGTTATCTCCGACTCACCGCAAACCCCGACTACTTCAAGGGCGCGCCCAGCATCGACAGCGTCACCCTCCGCTTCGTCACGGACAGCGCCGTCCAAGTTCAAGGCCTCCTGTCGGGCGATTTCCACGTGATTGGAGGCGTGGCCACCGCGGATCTCGCCACGATCGCGAACCGCGACGACGTCACGCTCGTGCAGGAGCCCTCCGGCACGGTGCTCGTCACCTCCATCAACAACCGCCGTCCCTACCTCGACGATGCCAGGGTGCGCCAGGCGCTCAACCTCGCCGTCGATGCCCAGACCGTGCTCGACGTGGCCTACGGCGGTGGCACGATGACGGGCAGTTTCATGGAGCCGGGCAACCCGTGGCTGCCGAGCGACGTGGAACCCTACGGCTACGATCCTGAACGTGCACGCGCCCTGCTCGATGAGGCCGGGGTGCCCGACGACTGGACGCTCGACATGGCCCTCCCCCAACCGTACGAGGTGCACGTGCAGGCAGGCCAAATCGTGCAGGACATGCTGGCTGACGTGGGCGTGAACGTCGAGATTCGCGTGGTCGAGTGGGGCGTGTGGCTCGGCGAGGTGTACCGCGGTGACCGTGACTTCGACCTCACCGTGATTGGTCACACCGGCAAACTCGACCCGACCGGTCGACTCGGTGGGTATGGAGATCCCGATGCAACGTACGTGGGTTGGGACGACCCGACGTCGGTCAGCCTCCTTTCCGAAGCTGCCGCCGAGCCGGATCAGACGGCGCGCGCTGCACTGTACGGCGAGGTCTTGCATCGGCTGCATGACACGACGCCCTTCATTTACTTCGGTGCAAGCAACCGCAGCCATGCCCACCGTGCAAACGTGGAGGGTTTCTGGATGACGCCCCTCCTCGACTCGTACGACTTCCGGTCGGTCACCGTCCAGTAACCTCAAGACCATACGCGGCGGGATCCGACGGCCACGTCGGATCCCGCCGCGGATGGTGAATCCTGGATATCGATGGTCGCATTCCTGGCCCGCAGTCTCGCCTCGCTCGCCGTGACGTTCGTCATGGTGATGACGCTGGTGTTCGTCGCCATGGAGGCGCTGCCAGGCGACGCCGCCATGCTGCGGTCGGGGATCGACGCTTCGGCGGCGGCAACGGATGCTGCCCGCCGCGAGCTCGGGCTCGACGCACCCGTGATCGTTCGCTATGCCCAATGGTGGGGCGACCTCGTGCGCGGCGATCTTGGCGACTCGTTTCGAGAACGCCGACCGGTGACCACGATCCTGGTCGAACGCCTCCCCGTCACGGGAGCCTTGGCCCTCGCCGCCTTCAGCCTCTCGGTCGTGCTGGGTCTCGGGCTTGGCTTCCTCGCTGGCATGACGCCCGGCTCGCGTTTCGACCGTGGCGTGCTGGGGTACACGACGATCGGCTTGGCCTTACCGGAGTTTTGGTTTGGCTTCGTATTGCTTCTCGTGTTCGCCATCGCCTGGCCGGTCCTTCCGTTGATTGGCCTACCGGACGGGGGTGGAGCCGGCGCCTGGTTGCGTCACCTCACCCTGCCTGCCATCACGCTCGCGATTCCTCGCGCGGCGCAGTTGGCGCGCCTGACGCGTGCCACGGTACTTGAACACCGGCAAGCGGATTGGGTGCGCACCGTCCGCGCCAAGGGGGGACCGGCGTCGCTTGAGTTCCGTCACGTGGCGGCGAACGCTTCCCCTGGGCTGTTCGCGCCGATTGCGCTGGAGGCCGGTGGTCTTCTGACCGGTACGATCGTGGTGGAGCAGGTGTTCGGCCTTCCGGGGGTGGGCGCGATGTTGATCGGTGCGATTGGGGCACGCGACGTACCGGTCGTGCAGGGCGCAACGGTGTTGGCCGTCTTGGTGTACGTCGCGATGAACCTCCTGGCCGACGTGGCACTCGCTGCCGGGGATCCGCGGGCGCGCGAGGCATGACGGTCTCGCGGGTACGGTCCCCTTCGTCGCGACGTCATCGCCGACGCCCACCATCGCGGTTGCAGTGGGGCCTCGCGCTCGCCACGCTGGTTCTGTTCTTCACGATCGTGGGCCCATGGCTCGTGCCGCACGATCCCCTCGAGCCCGATTACCGTGCGTTGTACGCAGCGCCCTCGTTCATGCACCTGCTCGGAACGGATGGCCTGGGTCGTGACGTGTTCGCTCGAACGCTGGCTGGGGGTCGCGTCTCCCTGGTCATCGCGCTGACCGCAACGTGCGTAACGGCGCTCCTCGGCACGCTTGCAGGTTTGGTGGCTGCCCAGTTGGGGGGGCGTTGGGACGCTGCCCTCGTTCGGATTTTCGACGCACTGCTCGCCTTCCCGGGGTTCCTTCTGGTTCTCCTCGTGGTGGCCGCGCTGGGTGGTGGGACGGTTCAGACGATTCTGGCGCTTGGCGTAGCTGGAACGCCGCTCTACTTCCGGCTGGTGCGGGGGTTCGCGCGCACGGCGCGCGACCTTGATCACGTCCAGGCCGCAAGGGCGATCGGGGCAGGTCCCCTCCGCACGTCGCTGCGTCACGTGTTACCCACGTTCCTGGGTCCGCTCACTGTGCAACTCGCGACGACGGCGGCGGGCTTCCTCCTCGTCGAGGCATCCCTGTCCTACCTTGGGCTGGGCGTCTCGCTGCCGACCCCCACGTGGGGCAACGTCCTGCAGGACGCGCGCGCACTCCTCATGCGGCAACCGTGGGCGGCGCTTGGACCCGGCCTCGCGCTTGGCATGTCCACCCTGTCGCTGCAACTGATTGCCGACGGGATTCGTGATGCCCTTGACCCGAAGCGGAACGGGACATGGTGATCATGCCGCCCCTTGGCGTGACATGGAGGGTTCGCAAGTGAGACTTGGCTGGTACCGATTTCGGCTCCATGTGGACGCCGTTTCACCCTCCTTTGCGTAACGGGCGAGCCTAGCCACAACTCGATCGTTCACCGTTGCCATTGCGTCGGCATGCCCGAAGCGCGAGGAGTCACCGCGTTTCAACACCGCCGTGTGGAGCGTCCCAGTACGATCGTTGCACGTGCTGCATCCACGTCCTAGCCTCCTTCGATTGGCGCATCAAGAGGGGAATCGCAGATCCAATCACACGCAAACGATTGTCAACGACTCCGTCGTGTGCACGAGCATCGTGTACACTGCCTATGGAGGTTGGCATGAAGAACGTGACATTGAGCGCGGACGAGCGCCTCATCGAAACAGCGAGGGAACGGGCGCGCCGAGAGAGAACGACGCTCAACGAGCAGTTTCGGCTCTGGCTCGAGCGGTACGTCGGAGCGGACTGGCAGGCGGAACGCGCCATGCGCACCATCGACGACATCCACACGCGCGTGCGGACGGGTGGACGCACGTTCACACGAGACCAACTCAATGAACGTTGACTTCCTCGATACGAACATCCTCATCTACATGCTCGATGAACGCGCTGAGACGAAACGATCTAAGGCTCGCAGCCTCGTCGAGCAGGGCCTGCGGCAAGGATCTGCCGTCATCAGCTACCAAGTCGTCCAAGAAACCCTGAACGCGATGACACGCAAGCTTGGAGCCTCACCCTCGGACGCCCGGGCCATGTTTCGGGACGTCCTCGTCCCCTTATGGACGATCTCGCCGTCTCCAGAGCTCTACCACGGCGGCCTCGACATCCACGACCGATACGGATACTCCCTCTACGACGCGCTCATATTGTCGGCGGCACTTCGGCACGGATGTCAACGCGTCTTGAGCGAAGATCTTCATAACGGGCACGTCATCGACGGCATGGAAATCGTGAACCCGTTCACAACGAACTGACCCCTCATGGGCGCACGCTTAACGATCGAGACCTGACGCGCTCGGCAAGCCCCGAGCATGGCGTCACCGACGAAGCGGGGAACGCCCCGACCTGAACCGCCTTCGGTAGACGGTCGGTCCAAGGTGTGTCACGAAATGCCTCCACCCCTGCGCCTGACCTGATGATCCGCTTCGCAAGCCGCGATCGCAGGTCGCGAAGCTGGGATGATTCGAAGGTGGGTCGCCATGATGAGACCCACGAACGCCGTACGCGCCAAATCCGCCGTTGCTCGAAGGGTCGTGAGAACACCGCCGCGCATCACGGCGATACGGCCCAACACGGAAGACACGTGCTCGAGCGTGGGGCTGATCAAGATGACCTTGCATCCTCCTCCTTCAGGGCGACGAGGAAGCACGTGACGTGCCCCGTACCCCGCAAACGCTTCCGGCGCGCATCCCCGCCGATGCAAGTGCAAGCGCAGCATCGGGCCAGGTGAACGGGGGCCGTCGAGCGCATCACCATGGGGCGCCACCACGATCCGTCGCGAAGCGGCTCTCACCGGAACGCGGCGCGCTCGTTCGCCTGCGCGGGGTGTCGCTGCGGTTCCGTGGCGCACAGGCCGACGCATCGGTGCGTCGACGTGGTCACGCTGGATCTCGGTGAACCACGCGCCGCGCGCGATCTTGGCATGGCGGCAGGGCAGAAAACCGACGTCAGGGACGGATGCGGTCCGTCGTCACGTCGTACCCGAGGATGGCCGCGAGTTGCCGTTCCCGCCAGGGTGACGGCGTCCGCTGCAGCAGTGCGTCACGCAATGCGCACGCGACCGGGGAGGATCGTTGCGCGAGCCATCCAAACCGCGCCGAGGTCCGCGTGATCATGGCGGTGCGCGGTGCACGCATCGCCTCGTAGCGACGCAGGGCCAACACCACGTCGTCGGGCCGCTCCTGAAGGACCCGTCCCAGCATCACTGCGCTCTCCATTGCTTGCGCTGCACCCTGACCGAGGTTGGGCGTCGTGGGGTGCGCCGCATCACCGAGCATCGTCACCCGACCCTGACCCCATGGCGTCCTCAGTGGCGGACGGTCATACAGGTCGTCCCGCATGACGGCATCGTCATCCGCAGCATGGATCAACTCTGCGATCGGGTCGTGCCAACCAGCGAACCGTTTAATGAGCGCTCGGCGGCCGCCCTCAGCATCACGCCCACCCGACGGCGTCACCTCGACGGCGAAAACGTAGGCCCATCCGTCACGGAGAGGGACGATGCCGAAGCGCCGACCACAGCCCCACGTTTCGCTGCTCAGGGAACCGACATCGAATGGCACGAGTGCTCGCCAGACGGTCGAACCGGCATAGCGAAGCGGCTCGCTGCCGTACATGCGTCGGCGGAGGCGTGAGCGAAGGCCATCGGCAACGACCAAGAGTTCTCCCTCGATCGTGCGGCCGTCACCCAGGCGCACGCTCACGCCCTCCGGCGTGGTTTCGAACGCGTCCACCGACGCTGACCACGTGACGCTTCCGGGCGGGACGGCATCCTGCAGCACGTCATGCAAGTCCGATCGCCGAACCGCCACCCCCTGCGGCATGCTGGCGTCGGCGTCCATGAGCACGCGACCGTCGGCGCGTCGCAAGGCACCGAGCGTGAATGGCGTCCCCACCTTGCGCACTGCGGCTGCCACGCCAAGCTCGCCGAGGGCACGCATCGCGTTTGCAGCGAGCGTCAATCCCGCGCCGGTGGCCACGCTTCGGGCCCGACGTTCGAGCACACGAACCGTCCACCCCGAATTCGCGAGCGCGATGGCGGCCGATAGGCCACCAATGCCCGCCCCAACGACCAGTGCCGAACGACGGGTCATGGATCGAACCTGGTGCTCGTGACGCTCGCTGGGGGGTGCATGCGTCCATGCTCGCACGTCCCGGCAGCGCACGCCACGGACCCAACCGGGGTGCGTCGCCGTCGAGATGGACCGATGCGAAACAAGGACGCGTCGCGACAATGGACGTTTGGGCAATTGAGAACCGCTCGAGGCCTGGGCGGAGTATCCTGACCCGTGCGTCTCGCCGTTCATCACACCACGACCTACTTCTACGCATCCGCTGCATGGGATTCGTTCAACGAGGTGCGCCTGCGCCCCGCCGACGACTACCGTCAGACGCTCTTGTCGTTCGACGTGACGATCACGCCACGCACGCAACAAGGCGTGTTCAGGATGCCTTCCACGGCGTAGCCGGGGCGTGTACCGAACGGTGCACTGCATGCCTCAATGAACCCCATAGGTGTTGCACGCGAACGAATCCGTGCGACGCGTGGCGGGCAGCTTGGACGTCAACCCTCCCCGCGACGCACGAGCCACGCATGAACCGTCGCGGGTGATTGAACCGGAAGGGTGTCGGCTAGGGCGAGAAGGTGCCGGTCGCCCGTGACGAGGACGGCACGCGCCTCCCGTGCCAAAGCCACGAGGTACGCATCTTCCGGGTCTTCGACGATCGGCTGCACGGTTGCGACGAGGTCCTCGTGGTGCGCCGCGTGTTGACGGACGAGCGCGAGGACCCGCGCTGCCTCGCCCTCGGATACGCGCTGGCGAATCTTTAGATTGGCGAGCACGCGCCACAACTCAGTGAGGAGCATGGGGCTCACCACGACCTCGAATGCGCCGTCGAGCCAGCGTCGAATCAGCTGGGCGGGAATGCCATCACGGGACAACGAGGCGGCGAAGTAATCGTTGACGTCGAAGACGCATCTCACGCCTCCGCATCTTGTCGCACGCTTTCCTGAGCCTCGAGTGCGAATTCCATGGCTTCCGGAGCCGACATGTCGGCACGTTCCCAAATGCGGTCCAAGGCGTCGAAACCGAGTTCCTTCCGCACCGCTTCCTCGATGACCTCGCTCTCGCGCTTCCCGGTCCTCGCAGCACGAACACGCACTGCGGTCCACAAACGCGCGTCGATCTTCAAGGTCGTTCTCGTCTTTTTCATCTTTGCATCATCGCATCATGATGCATGATCGTTCCCTCGCGACAGACGAACGTGTGCATGGTCGGGTGTTCAAACGCTCACGCGAGACGCGTTCAATCAACCCTCACACTGCGACCCGAATCTGGCCGGCGTATCCAAGCCGCGTGAAGCTGCACCGTGACGACTTCACGTTGACCGGCGTCATCGAACCCTACGGCCCGAGGAGCGCAGCGGGCACGACCCCAATCCCGTCCTTCCGCCGGTAAGCGTGCCTTCCCGTCGTCAAGACGATTGCGTCCAGCAGATCGGATCCGAGCCGCTCACGAAGCCACGTGAGGTGGCGCACGTCATCATCGCCGACGTGAGCCGCCATCTTGACCTCGATCGCCAACACGCGCCTATCGTCACGTTCGATCACGAGGTCGACCTCGTGATCGCCGTTGCGGGTGCGGAAGTGGCCGACGCGGGCGTCTGCCGCCTGCGCGTACACGCGCACGCTCAGTGCGACGAGCGACTCGAACAAACGCGCTGCCAGCGTGCCGTCCCGGAGCATGTGGGGACCGGCATCGCCCCCGCGAAGGAGGGCCTCGGCAGAGACGCCCAAGAGACGCGCCGCCAGCGCTGGATCTGCAAGGTGATGCTTGGGCGCCTGAGCGAGCCGGTGCAAGCGGTTGTCCGACGGCGACCAGGCGGGAAGCGGGTCCAGAATCCATAAGTTGGCGAGTACGTGTCGAAACGCCTCCGTGGTCGACCTCGCCGGCTTGTCCGCCTCGCCAGGTGTGGCCGCGTCGAGGATGCGGTTGTATGACGCGTGGGTCGCCGTTGCAGCCGCGTAGGCGCGCAACCAGGCGTGAAGTGCTGCTGGCTTCCGAACCTTGATTCCCTGATCCGGGAAGTCGCGTTCGGCGATGCGCTGGAGGTACCCGTCCAACAAAGCACGCTGCGCGCGTCCGCTTGTGGCGCGAACGGCCGGAAAGCCTGATGCGACGATCTCGTGCATGTACGTCGCGAGATTCACGTCGGACTCGCCTGTTAGATCGCTGGCATCACAGGCGAGCAGGCTAGCGAGCGAGACGCTTGGCTGCGCAACGCCCCGTTCGGCTAGGGCCAATGGCCGCATCCGGACGCTGACGATCCTTCCGGCACCCGAGTGGATTGGGACGTCGTTCGCGACGGCGCTCCCGGTGAGCAAGAACCTGCCTGGCGCAGGATCTTGGTCGACCGCACGGCGAACCATGTCCCACAGCGGCGGTAGGCGCTGCCACTCGTCGAGCAGAACGGGAGGGTCACCATGCTCTGCAAGCGTGGGGTCAGCTTCGAGCACGGCTCGCTGGCTTGGGCGATCGAGCTCGAACACGGTGGCCGCTCGGCGGAGCGCGGTCGCCGTCTTGCCGACGCCCTTCGGACCCTCGAGCGCGATGGCGGGTGCGCCGTCTAACAACTCGGTGAGTTCGTCATCGACGATCCGCGGAACGTACGTACGCATGGTTCTAGACTACCATTCGCGGGCTTTTTACACTACCATTCGCCTGACATCTACCCTACCATTCGCAGGCAGTTTTCCAAGCGATACCATGAGGGTCCCGTCGGCAAGACGCAAGGGTCATGAACGGGCTTTCAGGCGTTTTCCGAGCCCCACCACGTCGTCATCGACGTAGCCAAGACGCGCGTAGAACGCCAACACGCCCTCGTTCCCCCGCCGGACTTGCAGGTTGATCTTCGGCGCTCCCCGCGCATGCAGGTACGCCTCCGCCTCCTCCATCAACCTTCGCGCCACCCCGTTGCCCCGCCAATCAGGGTGCACGCCCAGGTAGTTCACCCAGCCGCGATGCCCGTCGTAGCCGGCCATCACCGAACCCACCACCCGGTCGTCTCCTGCCGCGTCGGCGGCGACCGCAAGGATCAGGCCCTCGGGGTCCTCTGCGCACTTCGCGTCGATCTCCGCTTGCGGGTCGATCCAGGACCGCGTGAGGCCGCAGACGTGCCAAAGATCGATGAGTTGCGTCGTGTCGCTCACCGTGAAGGACCGGAAGGTCGTGAAGTCGCTCTGCATGATTGCGAAACACCGTACCGCGACGATTGACGCCGCGCGCTGCCTGGGCGCGATACGAAGAATCCGCCGATTCCATGATCGGCGGATCTCGTCCCTCTCGGATTTTCCTTTGGTGGGCGGTACTGGGATTGAACCAGTGACCCCTCGCGTGTGAAGCGAGTGCTCTCCCGCTGAGCTAACCGCCCGAGCGCTCCCGAGTGTACTCGCGCTCCCTCGCGCCGGTCAACTACCTGTATTGGTTCAGGACTTGTGGGACACGCACGTTTGCCTTACGGCACACTCAGCGCGATGCCGATGCCTCCTACCGGAATCAGCGCGTCAACGCGAGGCGCGTCCAGTCGTTCAACCGTCGCCACATCACGTCACCGCTCGCGAATCCCGCTGGATTCGTCAGGGCGCCGTGAATGGTGCTCGGAATCTCGTGGTGCTCCACGTCGACGCCTGCATCACGCATTCGTTCGGCGTACGCGTTCGCCTCGTCGCGAAGCGGATCGAACTCGGCGGTCAGTACGAAGGCGGGCGCAAGACCTTTCAGGTCCTCCACCACGATGGGGGACGCGTCGGGATGGGCGAGGTGCGCCTCATCGGTGAAGTACTGCTCCCCGAACCAATTCATCACCGCCCGCGTCAAACCGAATCCACTGGCAAGTTCACGACGCGACGGCCAGTCACTCGTCGGCCGCATGTCGGTGACGGGATAGATGAGCGACTGACCCGCAAGGGGCGGACGGTCCTCGTCGCGCCATCGGCGCGCCACCACGGTCGCGAGGTTCCCCCCTGCACTGTCGCCCGACACGATGACGCGGTCTGCGTCACCCCGCAGGTCCGCCGCATGGTCCATCACCCACTGCGTCGCCGTCACCGCATCCTCCACGCCGGCGGGGAAGGGATGCTCGGGCGCCAGCCGGTAATCGACCGACACGACGATCGTGCCCGCACCCGCCGCCATGCGGCGTGCGGCCGGGTCGTGCGTCTCGAGGTCCCCAAGGACGAATCCACCGCCATGCAGCAACACGACGATTCCGAGCGATCCGTTCATGCCGGCCGCCTCCACGTCCTCACGGAGCGGCTGGTAGATTCGTGCAGCGATGGACCCGTTCCCCGATGGAATCGTGACGTCCTCGGTCGCGTCGACCGGAACCTTGGGAATCGCGCCATACGCTTGACGGTCGTTCGCACGAACCTGCTCAAGCGGCACCTCCCAGATGGGCGGAGGCGGCGTGGCCGCCTGAGCCTCCAGGTGTGCGCGGACGTCCTGATCGAGTCGTTGCCAGCGTTCCTTTTCCGTCATGGCCCTACGGTACGCGCTCGACCGCATCGCCACCGTGCCATGGGAACAGGTGTTCGACCACGGAAAAGCGGTCGAGCCCGCCCTCCAGCGGGACACGCAGGTTCGGCCTGCACGCTATGGTGCGAAGCGAACCGCTGACCAGGAGGTGTTCATGCCGCGCGCGTCGCTCTTCGTCCCCTGCTACATCGACACGCTCTTCCCCGAAGCCGCGATTGCCATGACGCGCGTCCTCGAACGCGTCGGCGTGGACCTCGACTTTCCCCGAAGCCAAACCTGCTGCGGCCAGATGCACGTCAACACCGGGTACGCCGATGACGTCGACCACCTCGTCCGCAACTTCCTGAACGTCTTCGAGCACGCAGAGCACGTCGTCGCCCCCTCCGCCTCCTGCGTCGCCACCGTCCGCCACATGTACCCCGACATGGCGAAACGCAGTGGCGACCCGGCGTTGATCGAAGCCGTCGACGCGTTCACGCCGCGCGTGAAGGAGTTCAGCGAGTACCTCGTCGACGATCTCGGCATCACCGACGTCGGTGCGAGCTTCCCGCACTCCGTCGCGTACCACCCCGCCTGCCACGCCACCCGCCTGCTCGGCGTGGGCGACCGGCCCCTGCAACTCCTTCGCAACGTGGCCGGCATTCGCCTGAAGGACATGCCGCGCGCCAACGAGTGTTGCGGCTTTGGTGGCACGTTCGCCGTGAAGAACGCCGAGATCAGTGCCGCCATGCTCGCCGACAAGGTGGCCGACGTGATTCACGCCGGCGCAGAGGTGGTCGTGGCAAGCGACAACAGTTGCCTCATGCACATCGCCGGCGGTTTGCAGCGGCAACGCACCGCGGTCCGCACCCTCCACCTCGCCGAGGTGCTCGCCAGCCAGGAAGGGGTGCCCGCATGAGCGACGCACGCATTCCGCTCCCCTTTCACGAAGCTGCACCGCGCGCGCTCGACGATGGCCAGTTGCGCCGCAACCTCGCCAACGTCACCAGCAGCATCCGCGAGAAACGCGCGGCCATGACCAGCGAAATGCCGGACTGGGAGGCGCTGCGCGACGCCGGCAAGGCAATCAAGGAGCATACCCTCGCCAACCTGGGGCACTACCTCGAGCAACTCGAGGCGAGCGTCACCGCGGCAGGCGGAACGGTGCACTGGGCGCGCGACGCCGACGAGGCGAACCGCATCGTTCGTGACCTGGTGCGGGAGACGGGAACGCGCGACGTCGTGAAGGTCAAATCCATGACCACCGACGAGATTCACCTGAACGAAGCGCTCGCCGAGGACGGCGTGACCGCCATCGAGACCGACCTTGCCGAGTTGATCGTGCAGCTCGCCCACGAACCCTCGAGCCACATCCTCGTCCCCGCCATCCACAAGAACCGCAGCGAGATTCGCGCCCTGTTCCTCGAGGCGTTCGACCTTGACCCGAGCGAATTGAGCGACGATCCCGCCGCCCTCGCGGGCGCCGCCCGCCGCTTCCTGCGCGAACGCTTCCTCACCGCAAAGGTGGCGGTGAGCGGCGCGAACTTCGCGGTGGCGGACACCGGCACGCTGTGCGTCGTCGAATCCGAGGGCAACGGGCGCATGTGCACCACGCTGCCCGACACGCTCATCACCGTCATGGGCATTGAGAAGGTCGTGCCCACCTGGCGGGACCTCGAAGTGTTCCTACAACTCCTGCCGCGCAGCAGCACTGCGGAACGCATGAACCCCTACACGAGCTTCTGGACCGGCGTTCGCGAGGGGGACGGGCCGCAAACCTTCCACCTCGTCCTACTCGACGCGGGCCGCAGCGCCACGCTGCGCGACGAGGCGGGACGCGACACGCTGCGTTGCATTCGCTGCAGCGCCTGCCTGAACGTCTGCCCCATCTACGAGCGGGTCGGTGGGCACGCCTACGGCTCGGTGTACCCCGGGCCGATTGGCGCGATCCTCACGCCGCAACTGCGTGGCGCGAAGCAGGACGGCGAACTGCCGTACGCCAGCACGCTGTGCGGCGCCTGCTACGAGGTGTGCCCCGTCAAGATCGACATTCCCTCCATCCTGGTGGAGATGCGGCGCCGCACGGTGCACAAGGAGCGCGCCGAGAGCCGTCTTCCAGCCACCTCGCTGATCGACGCGGCACTCCGTGGCGCTGCCGTCGCCTTCGCCACGCCCCGCCGTTACGAAGCGGCGCAGCGGCTGGCACGCATCGGGCAGGCGCCCTGGGTACGTAAAGGCGTCCTGAAGAACCTGCCGGGCCCGCTGGCCGGGTGGAGCGACGCGCGTGACCTGCGCGCCATTCCCAAGCAGGCGTTTAGGGACTGGTGGCGCGAGCGGGACGAGAAGCAGGAGATGGACGCGTGAGCGGCAAGGATGCACGGCGCGCGATGCTGGACGCGATCCAAGCGGCGACCGAAGGCGTGCGCGACGACGACCCCGCGGCCGCCCATGCTGCCCTGACGCGCCCCTACCGCCAGGTGGGCGAACGCGACGCCGCAGCGCGACTCGACCTGTTCGAGGAGCGTCTCGTCGATTACGGGGTGGACGTCTCCAGGCTTCACGCGAGCGACGTGGCGAGCGCGATCGACGAGGAGTTGGCGCGCCGCCGCGCATCGAAGGTCGTCGTTCCGCTCGGGTTTCCGGAGGCGTATGGCGTCGGGGTCGGTGCACGCGAACGCCTGGCCGACGACGCGTCGCCCCGCGAGCTCGACGCGGCCGACGCGACCGTGAGCACGTGCGCCGTCGCGATCGCCGAGACCGGCACCATCGCGCTCGATGCTGGAGCCGGGCAAGGCAGGCGCGCCGCCAGTCTCGTTCCCGACGTTCACCTGTGCATCGTGCATGCCTCACAGGTGGTCGCCGTGGTCCCCGAAGCCACCGCTCGACTCGAGCCGGCCGTGAAGGCGGGTGCGCCCATCACGTGGATCAGCGGACCGAGCGCCACGAGCGACATCGAACTCGTCCGCGTCGCAGGCGTCCACGGACCCCGCACCCTGTTGGTTCTCCTCGTCACCGACGCCTAAGGCTAGTCCACGATCTCCACGCGAATCGTGCCGACCCCACCCTGAACCTCGACCTCGGCCCGCGCATCCTCATCTGCCGCTGCGAACCCATCGCTCGTGTACACATCCTCGTCGCGCGTCCACGCACCGAGCACGTCCACGCGCCCGAGACCGGTCTGCACCGTGAGGCGGACCGGCGTTCCGCGCGGAATGCGGACGACGACCTCCCCCACGCCGGCATCGACGTCGGCGGTGTACCCTCCCGAACCCGGAAGGGTGAGCAGCACCTCACCCACCCCTGAATCGAGATCGATGCGGCTCAGCCGTGCGTCCCGCAGATCGACGTGTGCGCGCCCCACACCGGTGTCGAGATCGAGATCGAGCGCCACGTCCGGGGAAACCTCGAGATTCCACACGCGCTCCTCCCCATCGGGCACGAAGGTTGGACCCTCAAGGTCACTCTCGAGCGATAGGCGCGCATCGCGACCGTCGACGGTGAAGGCACGGTCGAGCGTCTCCCCGCGACCCGTACGAACCGTGCCGGCAAGGAGTCGCGCGTCACCGGCAGGCAGGACGCCGAGTTCGAGGCGTCCAATGCCATGCTCGAGCGCAAGGTCGAGCCTGTCGACGCCCCCGCGCTCGTATTGAATGGCTTCGCTGCCCGCCTCGACGGTGCCACCGGGAGCCACGCCTGGGATGGCTGCGAAGATCGCGAGGATGGCGAGGGCTACAGCGACCAGGACGAGGCGGAAGCGACCGCGCAGGAGCACGTCCAACCCGACGGCGATGAGGATGACCGGCCAGGCGGACGCGGCACGCCAGAGGAACGATGCGCTGATCCAACCGAGGTTGGCGAGGAGAAGCAGGATGCCTGCCGCGATCAGGGCAAGGGGGAGCAGGACCGCTCCGCCGCGATTCGGCGCTCCATTGGGGTGACCGTTCGTCGTCATGAGGTTCGCCCTCCAGCGGTTTCCGCGAAGCGTCGCGCGGCGACGAGGAGTTCATCCACGTCGTCTGCCGTGTGCGCCTCGCAGTAAATGCGCAGCAACGGTTCGGTGCCGCTCGCGCGGAACAGGATCCAGGCGCCATCCGCGAAGTTGACCTTCACGCCGTCGCGACGCTCGATCGCTTCGACGGGCCGGCCGAGGAACGTATCGAGCGCGCCGTCGAGTTCGGCGAGGACGCGCGCCTTTGCGGCGTCATCACCCAGCGTGAGGTCCACCCGGTCGTAGGCGTGAGGCCAGTCCAGTTCACGTTCGATGCCGGCGAGCCGCGAGGCGAGGGGACCGCCTTTCGGTCCTGGGCTTGCCGCCACGCCGTCGGGTCCATCCCGACCCGCGTGCACCTCGGCGAGCGCTTGCAGGAGGAGGAAGCCATTGGCAATGCCGTCGCGTTCGGGGAGGTGCTCGGGTACACCGATGCCGCCCGACTCTTCCCCCGCGATCATCACGTCTCCGGCGAGCATCTCCTCGACGAGCCACTTGAAGCCGACCGCAGTTTCGGTCACGTCGAGGCCGTGCTGCCTGGCGAGGCGTTCGACCAGTCGGGCGACGGTGAAGGTCTTCACGACGCGTCCCGACGCGCCGTTGCGGATGCGCTGATCGAGCAGAAGCGCGAAGATCTCGTGCGCGTTGAGCGGCCGCCCGCCGGGCAGGACGGCGCCGAGCCGGTCGCCATCACCATCGGTGGCGACGCCGAGGAGGGGCAAGGCGTCGTGGTTGCTCGTCGCCATGCGTTTCGTGAGGGGGGCGAGGTGCTCGGGGATGGGTTCGGGGTGCGCACCGTAGAAGAGCGGGTCGGGGGCGCCGCGAATCTCCTCAACGTGCAGTTCGAGGTCGGCATGCTTCGCGAAGGCGCGCATCCAACCTCCAGCCGCTCCGCCCATGGCGTCGTGCACGAGGGTGCCGTCGAGGGTGCGGAGCAGGTCGAGGTCGAGCAGCTGCGCGAGGTGGTCGAAGTAGGCGGTCCGTACGTCGAGGGGGTGGATGGCGCCGGGGGTGGCGGTGGGCGCGTCGAGCGTGGCGACGGCGTTCACGGGTGTGGCGTTGCACTTGGCGGCCACGTCGTCGTACATGGCTTGCGTGGCGGTCCCCCCGTAGGCGCCCTTGAGTTTGAAGCCGTTCCAGGCGGGCGGGTTGTGGCTTGCGGTGAGGAGCACACCCGCGTCGGCGCCGACGTGACGCACGGCGAAACTGGTGACGGGGGTCGGGAGCGGGTTTTCGGCGAGGTGCACCTCGAGTCCGTGCGCCGCGAGCGTGCTGGCCGCCGCGTCAGCGAACATGGCGCCGCCGAAGCGCGTGTCGCGCGCGACGACGACGCTTCGACCTCCCGCCTCGAGAAGATGCAGGGCGGTCGCGTGCGCGGCGCGGCGCACGTTGTCGACGGTGAAACGTTCACCGATCCGGTCGCGCCAACCGTCGGTTCCAAAGCGAAGGACGTCCATGCCCCTCAAGGTACACCGCCGGCGTGGTGGGGTCAGGTGCCGTTGGTGGCGGGGGTGGGGAGGGGCGGATCGAGATCGAAGGGGAGGGCGCGTAGGGCGTGCGAGACGGTGAGGTGTTGGATGCGCTCCCCGTAGCGTTCGGGCCACTTCGCACGTGCGAGCAGGTCGCGGACGGGTCCCTTCACGCCTGCGAGGTGGACGGCGATGCCGGCCTCGTCGAGCGTGTCGATGAGGTTCTCGAGGGTGTCGATGGCGACGGCGTCGACGTCGTTCACGCCGGTGAAGTCGAGGATGATCGCGCGCAGGTCGGGCCGGTCGGCGACGTTATTCAGCATGGCGCGTTCGAGGCCGGCCATGTTGGCGAAGTAGAGGCTGGCGTCGACGCGGGCGATCCACACGTTGGGCCAGGTAATGGCGTGGGGGTATCTCGTGACGTTGCGGAACACCTGCTCGGGTTCGAGCCAACCGAGTTCGGCGCGGTGCGGCCAGGCGCTGCGCACGACGAAGACGAGGAGGGAGTAGCTGACGCCGATGAGGATGCCGAGCTCCACGCCGAGCGTAAGGGTGGCGAGGAAGGTGACGGCGAGCGTGATTGCGTCGGCCCGTTTGATGCGCCACAGGCGGAAGGATTCCTCGAGGTCGACGAGGCCGGTGACGGCGACGATGACGATGGCGGCGAGCACGACCTTGGGAAGGAGGGCGAACAGGTCGGTGAGGAAGAGCAGGACGATGATGATGAGGAGCGCGGTGATGACGCCGGCGATGGGCGTGCGGGCGCCCGCCTGTTCGTTGACGGCGCTGCGGCTAAACCCGCCGGTGACGGGGTAGCCGCGGAAGAAGGCGCCGACGACGTTGGCGAGGCCGAGGCCGACGAGTTCGCGGTTGGCGTCGAGCTTGAGGCGGTGCTTGGCGGCGAGGGCGCTGCCGACGGCGACCGACTCGACGAAGCCGAGGAGGGCGATGGTGAGGGCGATGGGGAGGAGCGCCGTGAGGGAGGCAAGGTCGAGGCTGGGAGCGGCGAGGGTGGGTAGGCCTGCAGGGACGTCCCCGACGATGGCGACGCCGCGCGCATCGAGGTTGAACCCCCAGACGGCGAGGCCGGAGGCAACGATGACGAGAAGGGGTACGGGAATGCGTTTGGGGAGGCGCTTTCCGGCGGCCAGGACGGCGGTTGCCGACAGGCCGATGAGGAGCGTCGGGATGTGCGCATCGGGTGCGGCGCGCATGGCGGCGATGAACGTGTCGATGGCGTTCTCGCCGTGGATGGGGACGCCGAAGAGGTGTTGGAGTTGACTGAGCGCGATGATGATGGCTGCGGCGCTGGTGAAGCCGCTGATGACGGCGTGCGAGAGGAAGTTGGCAAGGAAGCCGGCGCGCAGGAACCCGAGTGCCGCCTGCAGGATGCCGACGAGGAGCATCAGGGTGGCTGCGAGCGTGAGGTACTCGGGGCTGCCGGGCGTGGCGAGCGTGCTGACGCCGGCGAGGGTGAGGAGTGACAGGAGGGCCGTGGGGCCGACGGCGAGGTGGGGCGAGGAGGCAAAGAGGGCGTAGAGGAGGATGGGGATCGTCGCGGCGTAGAGGCCCACGATGGGGGGAAGTCCCGCGAGGAGGGCGTAACCCATGCCTTGCGGGACGAGGACAACGGCGGTGAGGAGGCCGGCGGAAAGGTCGCCGGTCAGGTCCTTGCGGTCGTAGCGGCGGATCCACCCGGTGATGGGGAGGATGCGTTCGAGCCGAGTGGTGGTGGCGCGGTTAGCGCTCGACGTCGAAACCCTCCATCATCCAGGCTTGCGTGCCGCCGTCGAGGTTGGCGACGTTCTCCTTGCCTTGCGTGGCGAGCCAGGCGCAGACGTTGCCGGAGCGGTTGCCGGTAGCGCAGACGATGACGGCGCCATCGGGGATCTCGTCGACGCGGCCGGGAATCTCTCCCATGGGGATGAGGATCGCGCCGGGCACGTGGCCCATTTCGTACTCCCACGATTCGCGGCAGTCGATGATCGTGGCGCCGTCTTCGCTGGCGCGGCGTTGGAGTTCGGTGGGGTCGATGTCTTCGAAACCGTAGGGGTTCATCATGGTGTCTCTCCGTCGGGTGCGGAATCTCCGCAGGAACGCGAACATGGTGACGTCATGAAACCACGGTCGGAGGGGAAGGGTCCGACCGTGGTCACGCGGGCGTGGGTTTAGTCTGCAGGCACCGCTTCGCGGTGCGCGAGCCAGGCGGCGTAGCCGCCGTCGAGTTCGGCGACGTTGCCGTAGCCGTGATGACGGAGGACCGAAGCCGCGACGGCGGTGCGGCCACCGGCCTCGCAGTGCGAGACGATGGCGGCGTCGCGGGGGATGTCGTCGAGTTGCCAGCGGACGCGGCCTGCGTGAATCTGGTGCGCCCCGTCGATGTGGCTCACGGCGTGCTCGTTGGCGGTGCGGGTGTCGAGGATCCAGGCGTTCGAATCGCGTTCGAGTTCCCCGGGGGTCACCGTGGGAATGGCGGCGCGGGGCAGGGCGTCGAGCTCGGTGACGTACCCGGCGAACCGGTCGATGCCGGTCCAGGCGAGCTTGTCGCGCATGAGGGCTGCCTGCGCAGGGTTGCTGGCGAGGACGACGATGTCCTGGTCGTCGCGCTCGGGGTCGATGGCGTAACTGGCGTACGTGGCGAAGTTGTTGCCGAAGGGGATGAACAGGGCGCCCTGCACGGCGTCCGCGTGCCATTCGGCCTTGGTGCGCGTGTCGAGGAAGAGGATCTCATCGTTGGCGAGGCGCTGCGCGACGTCGGCGCCGTCTAGGCGCTTGGGTTCACCGCGTTCGCCGAGGACGGCGGGTCCTTCCTTGTTCCAGCGCTTCATGCGGCCGAAGTACATCGGCGCGTCGGGTTGGCCTTCGAGGAGTTCCTTCGTGAATCCTTCCTCGTCGCCGTCCTGCACGTAGTGTGCCCACCAGGAGCTGGCGCGTTCGTAGCCGATGGTGGTGGTGGGGACGCTGCCGAGCGACTTGCCGCAGGCGGAGCCGGCGCCGTGCGCGGGCCACACCTGAACGTGGTCGGGGAGGGCGAGGAAGCGGTCGCGGAGGCTGGCGAAGAGGTCCTTCGCGCCGGCGAAGCGGGTGTCGATGCCGCCGGCGGCCTCGTCGAGCAGGTCGGGGCGTCCGACGTCGCCGACGAAGACGAAGTCGCCGGTGAGGTACATGACGGGTTCGCTGCTGGCCGCTCCGTCGATGACGAGGAACGACAGGTGCTCGGGGGTGTGGCCGGGGGTGTGGACGGCGCGGAGGGTGACCTTACCCATCTGGATCTCGTCACCGTCGTAGAGGTTCGTGCCGGGGAAGGCGTACTTCCAATCGGCGTTGCCCATGTCGCTGAGCCACAGTTTTGCGCCGGTGCGTTCGGCAAGCTCGCGGCTGCCGGAGAGGTAGTCGGCGTGAATGTGGGTTTCGGTGACGTGCTTGATTTCGAGGCCTTGAGCGGCGGCTTCCTGGAGGTACACGTCGATGTCGCGACGCGCGTCGACGACGATGGCTTCTCCGCTGGCTTGGCAACCGATGAGGTAGCTGCCTTGGGCGAGGTCGGGATCGTAGAAGTGTTTGAAGAACACGGGGGTCTCCTTCCGGTTGAGACGCGTTTCTCTGCGCATAGCGTATACCCCCAAGGGGTATGGTCGTCAAGGGTTCTTGACTCGATGACCGATTTCGCCTTGGATTCGGTTGCACCCGATCAGGGTGCCGAAAGAGCGCAATTGACCCGATGGGCGCCCTAGGTGGCAAAAGATACAATTGCGTGATTCGTGATACAATCGAGTGGAATAAAACACTGTTTCGCTAAGCGGAACGCACTGGAGGTTTTTCGTGACCGACGCAGAACGTCGTCTTCTTGATGCCATTGACATGACGGTTCCATGGGAACTCGTGGAAACCTTCGCGCAGCATCCTCGCGTCCATCCTCGTGACGTGAATGCGGCAGCGGAAATGATCGCCGAACGACTTCGCGCACACGGCATTCCCGTCCTCATGCACGAAGCTTCCATCTTCCTCACCATTCCCCACCACGCCGAGGTCCGCGCAGGTGACGTCACGTTTGGCGGCAAAGCGCCCGCAGGGTGTGCCGACGCAAAAGACGGCGTCACCGCGCCGCTCGTCTACGTCCCCGCCGGGTTCGCCATTGGTAGTGAAGACGTGTTCGACACCTTCGACGCGAAAGCGGCCGCCCGCACCGACGTGACCGGCAAGATCGCCATCACCGAAGGGTTTGCCAGTCCCGCGACCGTCACCAATCTGGCGCGACTCGGTGCCGCCGCCGTCATTGCCATCAACCCCGGCGCCGACTCGCACTGGGGAACCTGCACGTCCGTGTGGGGCACCCCTGGTCACGACGAGCGCAACGGCGCGCCAAACATTCCAGCCATCAACGTCAATCGACCTGACGGCGACACCCTCAAAGCCATGGCAGAACGCGGTGAATCCGTCACCGTCGCCGTCACGATGGAATCGGGTTGGTTCAAGAGCATCGTTCCGGAAGTCCGAATCGACGGCAAGGACAGTGACGACTTCGTCCTCGTCCACGGCCACTACGACAGTTGGGACGTCGGTGTCGGCGACAACGCGACCGGGGACGCCACCCTGCTCGAACTTGCGCGCCTGCTGCACGCCCGCAAGGATGAGTTGACGCGAGGCGTCCGCATTGCATGGTGGCCCGGCCACTCCACCGGTCGCTACGCAGGAAGCACCTGGTACGCCGACACCTTCGCCGTCGACCTCGTGGAGCACTGCGTCGCCCAAGTCAACTGCGACTCCCCCGGATGCCGCTGGGCGACGGAGTACAAGGATGTCTCCCTCACCGCCGAAACGGAACGCTTCGCGGCAAGCATCATCGAGGACGCCGTCGGCCAGCCCCTGTTCGCCGAACGCGCCCACCAAGCGGGCGACTACTCGTTCAACAACCTCGGCCTCAGTGGCTACTTCATGCTGCTCTCCACGATGCCCGACGACGTGCGTGAGGAAAAGGGCTACTACGGCGTCGGTGGTTGTGGCGGCAACATCGCCTGGCACACCGAGCACGACACCCTAGAAGTCGCCGACCGCGAAATTCTGGAGAAGGACGTCCGCATCTACGCGCTCGCCGCGTACCGCAACGCCACGGCACGCTACCTCCCGCTCGATTTCCGCGACGCCGTCCAGGGACACCTCGCAACCCTCGACCGCTATCAGCAAGCGGCTGGATCGCACTTCGACCTCACCCCAGCCAAGGAAGCGGCCCAAGGGCTGAAGGAAAGCCTCGATCAGTTGGCCGTGAAGCTCGAGGCCGGCACGGTTGATCCGGACGTCGCCAACGCGCTCTTGAAGAAGCTTTCGCGCGAACTCGTTCCCCTCGACTACACGACGCGACCGCGGTTCGACCATGATCCCGCCCTCACGATTCCCCCACTTCCCGACGTCGCAGACGCCGACAAGTTGGCGGACATGGACGAACACGAGCGCGCCTTTGCCGTCACGTCACTCGTCCGGGGCCGCAACCGCATCGTCGCCACGCTGCGCGCTGCCCGCAATGCCGTCGCGGACGTCCTGAGCTGAACGAACGTCTCTCTCACCGGTACGACCGTGTGCCGCTCGCCACCTGGCGAGCGGCACACACGTTTCAACGCTCCTGCAAAACGTCGGTCAGCGGCAAACGGTAAGGCTCCGCAACGTCCTCCGCAGACCACCCCAAAGCCACGATGGCCAACGGTTCCGCATCGGGCGCCAATTGCAGGGCCGCATGGGCTTCATCCGCATCGAACCCGCCCACCCATGCGCTCCCGAGGCCATGCGCCGTCGCGGCAATCAACATCGTCTGCACCGCAGCCGCCACGTCGAGGCGTGCATAGGCCCGACCATCGGATCCGTAGCGTGCCATCGTCCGCAGCGGCTCCACGCAAACGAGAATCAACTCCGGGGCTGAATGCAGCCACGCCTGTTCCGGCGCGGTGCGCGCGTATCCACCGTAGGTCGTCGCGATCAAGGCTGAACGTGCTTCCGGCTCCCTCACGCGCACGAACGTCCACGGTTGGGCATTCCCACTCGTCGGTGCCCAGCGCGCCGCATCCAACACGTCCATCACGACGTCCTCCGGCACGGCATCCGGCTTGTAGGCACGCACGCTCCGTCGCGCACGAATCGCATCGAGAGCCTTCACGGTTCCACCCACCCCTCCACGACGTCCTGCCAGGCGAGCGATGGGGGCGCCTCAAGCACGGCATGCTCCGCCACCCGCCCAAACGCTAAGACGATTTGAGGTTCCAGCCTGGGTCGCATCTCCAGCCGATCGGCAAGCACGTCCAAATCCACTTCACGCACCCAATGACTCGCGACCCCTCGTGACCAGGCGGCCTGACGCATCGAGGCGGCAACTGCTGCCACGTCTTGAATACCGAACAACGTGGAACCCCGAAGCCCAAACCTGCACTTCGCGCGTGCCACGTTCATGGCCACGACCATCACACACGCCACCTCACGGATTGCGGCGCTTCGATGGTTCTTCAGGGGCCGACCCAGCGCGTCCTGCGCCGCCTCGGCGACACCGTCCCGCTCGTCTGCGGTGAGGATGCGAACGGCCCATGGCTGCAGATTCGCGGCGGACGACACGCCTTCGATCCCTTCGAGGATGGCAATGACGTCCTCGTTCGATGGTGCTTCCGTCAATTGCGCGAGGGGGACGTCGAACGGCGTCACACGACCGCTCGTACCAACGGGATTCACGACTCGAACAGGTGGCAGTGAACGACGTGACCAGGCGCAATTTCGTGCGCCGCGGGAACCTCCTCCGCGCAGCGCGCGTGCGCCTCGGGACAGCGATCACGGAACGGGCACCCTGACGGCACCGCCGTCGCGTCGGGTCGCCCTGGCAGGATGGGCAGGGCAACATGCTCCTGCTGCGGATCCGGCGTTGGTACGGCCGCAACGAGCGCCTTCGTGTAGGGGTGTGCAGGCCGCTCGACCACGTCCTCGGTCGGACCATCCTCCATCACGCGACCGAGGTACATGACGACCGTCCGCTCACACACGTACCGAACCAAGGCCAGGTCGTGCGAAATGTACACGGCCGTCAAACCGAGATCCTGCTTCGCTTCGCGCAACACGTTCAGGATTCCAGCCCGGACGCTCACATCGAGCATCGATACGGGCTCGTCCGCCACGATGAACTCAGGATCAAGCACCAGCGCGCGCGCGAGCACGATGCGTTGGAGCTGGCCTCCACTCACCTGATGGGGAAACTTGTCGAGCAGTCGCTCCGCGTCCCTCAAATGCACGCGCTCGAGCGCCCGCAAGATCCGCGTTTCGTGCTCATCCTCGGGCACCCCAGCGTTCGCCAGCGGTTCGACGAGCGACCGGTACAAGGTGAAGCGGGGATTGAGGGCGTCGAAGGGGTTCTGGAAGACGAGTTGAGCACGCTTCCTGAACTCCTTGACTTGGGTGGTGTTCATGGTGGAAAGGTCCTCACCGTCGTACACGATTTGTCCGCCGGTGGGCTCAATCAAGTTCAGGAGGAGTCGACCGGTCGTCGTCTTTCCGCAACCCGACTCGCCGACCAATCCCACACCCTCACCGCGACGGATGGTCAGATCGACACCGTCGACGGCGCGCACGACGTCGCTCGCGCCGCGACGCCGCACGAACGGATTTCCGCGCCGCTCGTAGTGCTTCGCCAGGCCACGAACTTCGACCAAAGGCTTCACGTCTGCCACGTCGTCACCTCGCTCGCATCCTTCCTCAGCGCCTCCGCCTCACCGATGCGCCAGCAGGCTGCCCGGTGCGTCTCATCGACCGACTCGATGGCGGGAGGCTCGCTGCAGGCATCGACCACGAATGGGCAGCGCGGTGCGAACCGGCAACCGGCAGGCGGGTCGTGAAGATCGGGTGGTGCTCCCTCGATGGGAACGAGCGTCCTGGATGCACGCCCCAGGTCCGGGAAAGCGTTCATCAGGCCCATCGAATAGGGGTGGACGGGACTTCCGAGGACGGTATCGACGGAGCCTTCCTCGACCAGCTTGCCTGCGTACATCACGGCAACCCGGTCGCACACGTAGGCAACGACGCTAATGTCGTGCGTGACGAGGAGGACGGAGATTCCGAGGCGCTTTTGCAGGTCGTCGAGGGTGTCGAGAATCTGCCGTTGAACGATGACGTCGAGTGCGGTGACCGGCTCGTCGGCAATGACGAGTTTGGGATCGAGTGCAAGCGCGAGCGCGATGGCCGCCCGCTGGCGCATACCTCCGGAGAACTCATGGGGAAAATCGCGAAGGCGATTGGCTTCGATGCCGACGAGTTCGAAGAGTTCCGCTGCCCGGCGTTTCGCTTTCGCGCGGTCCATGCCACCCCGGCGAATCAGGACTTCGAGAAGTTGATCTCCAACGCGGTAGACGGGATCCAGCGAGTTCATGGCGCTTTGTGGGATGTAGGCAATGTCTCGCCAACGCCGATCCTTCCAGTAGCGAGCACCCGAGGACACGAGGTCGCGACCCTGAAACCGGATTTCGCCGCGCTCGATGCTCGCATTGCCCGCCATGACGCCGATGAGCGAGCGGGCGAGCGTCGTCTTGCCGCAGCCGGACTCCCCGACGAGGCCGACGATTTCGCCTTCGGGAATTGCGAGGTTGACGCCTTCGACGGCGCGAAGCGCTCCGCTGGCGGTGCGGTATCCAATGGTGAGGTCGTTCGTTTCGAGTAACACGGCTTCAATCCTTGAGTTTGGGAAAGAGAATGTCTTCGTAACCGCGGCTGATGAAGAAGCCCGCGACGACGATGACGACGATAGCGAGCCCTGGCGGGACGAACCAGTGCCAGGCACCTCGGGACAGGGCTTGGCTGAGGTATGCGTCTTGCAGCATGTACCCCCAGGAGATCTGGTCGGTGGCGCCAAAGCCGAGGAACGAAATGCTCGCTTCGGTCAAGATGGCCCAACCGACGGCGATGGAGCCGTAGAGCAAACTGATGGGAAGCACGTTGGGTGCAATGTGGACGAAGAGGATTCTGGCGGTGGAGGAGCCGGATACGCGTGCTGCTTCGATGAAGGATCGGTGCTTCACGGTGAGAACCTGGGAACGAATGACGCGACCCGTGTCACGCCACAAGATGAGTGACATGGCGAGCACGACGTTCCAGATGCTGGGTTCGAGGAAGGCGGAGAGCACGATGACGAACGGGAGGAACGGAATGCCGAAGGCAATGTCGGTGATCCGCATCAGGATCGTATCGACGATGCCTCCCATGTATCCGGCGACCAGTCCGACGAGCGTGCCGATGGCGACAACGAAGAAGGCGGCGACGAGGCCGACAAGGAGTGCGCTACGCGTGCCGTAGAGGAGTTGCGAGTAGATGTCGCGCCCCAAGCTCGTCGTCCCGAGGGGATGATCCGCACTGGGTGGCAAGTCGCCAGCGAGCATGCCGTCGGGCGTGAAGAGGATTTCGGTGGGTTCGTACGGTGCAAGGACGCCGGCGAGTGCAGCGACGACGATGAAGGCGACGTAGACCAAGGCTCCTGTGAAGGCGTACCGATCGGAAATCAGGACGTGGCCTAGCTCCCGAAGACTTCGCAGGAAGGCCTGGCGGCGTGAGGGGCGGATGCGAACGGTTTGCTCAGGCATCTTGGCTCACCCGTGGGTCGAGAACGTTGTAGAGGAGGTCGGCCACGAAATTCATGAAGACCATCACGGCCGCAATCATGAGGAACGCGCCTTGCGCAAGTGGGTAGTCGCTCGCTGAGACTGCGCGGACGAGCAGACGTCCAATGCCTGGCCACGAGAAGACGGTTTCGACGACGACGTTGCCGCCGATCGAGTAGCCGATTCCGAGAGCGAAAGCGGTCAACACGGGGAGGAGCGCGTTGCGCGCCGCGTGCCGGACGAGGACGGACCAAGTGGAAAGGCCCTTCATCCGCGCCATGGTGACGAAATCCTCCTTGAGCGTTTCGAGCATGTTGGAGCGCATGAGGAGGAGGGGCAGTCCGTGGAGGTAGATCGCCAGCGTTAAGGCGGGTAGGAAGAGGTGACGCAGGAAGTCGAGTGAGAAGAAGCGTCCGGGGCCGACGGCCGCTTCCGATCCTGCCGTGAATGCCCCTCCGGCCGGGAACCAACCCAGTTGGAAGCTGAAGATGGCGAGGAGGATCATGCCTAACCAGAATTCGGGGGCGGCTCTCGATAGGAGGACGAGTGGAATGGCGATGCCTTCGAAGCGGGAGGTGCGGAGCCAGGCGAGCAGGGCGCCGAGGAGCACACCGATGACGTAGGCGATGATGAGGGCCACCATCGTGAGGGCAAGGGTGTTCGGAAATACATCCCAGAGGAGCGACGTGACGCTGTCACGATAAAAGAACGAGTCGCCAAGGTCTCCCCTGAGTAGGTTGCCAAGATAGATGACGTATTGCTCGTGGAGGGGCCGGTCGAGACCGAATCGTTGCAGCAGCTCTTGCTGCTGCTCTTCGGTGAATGTGGGATCGATGTAGGCGACGAGCGGGTTGCCAGGCATCAATCGGAACACCAGGAAGAGGATGGTTGCGACCGCCCATAGGACGAAAACCATTTGGGCGAAGCGACTTGCGATGCGTCGAGCTGTCCGCATGAACTCTGTGGCCTCCGGGTCGAATCGGACGTAGCTGTAGATGCGTGCCCCTCACGACGACGGGAAGGTCGTCGTGAGGGGCACGCGGAAACGTGGGTCTAGTCGAGCGTCTCGCTCACGCCATCAGGGTAAAGGAGGCGTCCGGAGCCGTCGGTGGTGTAACCGGCTTCTTCGAGGATGCTTTTGGCAAGGTCGATGCCGGTCTCGAAGTTCATGACGCTTTCTTCGTGCCAGAAGGGAAGCGCGGGGCTAACGGGCGAGTTCGAGGGCACGGCGAACCCGCGGTAGGCCGCTTGCGCAATCAGGTTGCGGTTGACGGCCAGGGAGAGGGCGCGGCGGAATGCTGCGTCGTCGAACGGGGCGCGACGGTTGTTGAAGCCGATGAACCGGAATCCGATGTCGGTGCTGGCCACGACGTTGATGGGTTCGGTTTGCGAGGTGTCGACGAGGATTTGCGGGTCACCTGCGTAGGCGCTCAGGAAGTTGAGTTCGCCGCGCCGCAGCATGCCGAGGGCCGCTTCGGAGTTAGGGACGATGCGGAGAATCCAGCGGTCGTAGCTCGGGGCGCTGAAGTGGTCGGCGTTGGTTTCGAGGACGACCTCTTCCGATGCGCGCCAGCGGACGAAGGAGAGCGGTCCACTGCCGATGGGCATGTCTTCCTGGTACGACTCGGCGTTGTCGGGATCGTCGACGAGGTCGGCGAGGATGGGGCCCCAGATGTGCTCTGGAACGAGGTTGACCTTGGCGAGGCTCGTGACGAGGAAAGCGGCGGACGGCTGCTTGAGGCTGAAACGGACGGTCGAGTCGTCGAGGGCTTCCACGGACTCGATGCCGGAGACGAACGGGGCGTACATGGGCACTTCGCCGCCCATCGGGGCTTCGAACGAGAAGACGACGTCTTCCACGGTGACGGGTTCACCGTCGTGCCACGTCATGCCACTGCGGAGGGTGACGTCGATGGTGGTGTCGTCGACCCAGGTGTAGCTTTCCGCGGCCCAGGGTTGCGGGAGGCCATCGGGGCCAACGCGGAGGAGGCGATCCCAGATGAGTTCGGTGATCCAGGAGTCGACGGCGCCGCTGATGTAGAAGGGATTGATGGCTTGCACGACGTCGGCGCTGTTGAGGATCATGTCGCGCTGATCGCTGGCGGGTTGCGCGCCGATGAAGGACCAGAAGTTCTTGATGCCGATCCCGTTTTGCTCGACGATGCTGTCCGGGCTCCAGATGTCGCTACGGAAGGCGTACGCGACTTGCGGGTGTACGAGGAACATGTAGGGCTGGTCGGCATTGATGATTTGTTGTGCTTCGGCAACGATGGCCTGACGCGCGTCGGGGTCGGTCTCCACGCGTTGGGCTTCCGCCACGGCGTCGTAGGCGGGGTTGTTGTAGCCGATGAAGTTGTAGCCGCTTTCAGCCGTGCTGGAGTGGAACAGGTTGAACACGATCTCGTCTGGGTCTCCACGCTCGGGACGACCGACCATTTGCCATGCCGTCACGTCCCACACGTCCCGCTCGTACCAGACCACGTCGGCGAGTTGTTCCCAGGGCATGGCGTTGACCGTGACGTCGAGTCCGAGCTCGCGCCATGCTTGGGCGATGAGTTGCGCACTTTGGAACTCTTGCGGCGCGGCCGCTTGCGGCCGAGACAGGAGTTCGATCGAACGAATGCGATCGCCTTGCGCGAAGGCTCCTGCGACGAGCGCAAGGGCGAGCGTGAATCCTGCAAGCGACATCCATTGCTTCATGAGACCACCTCCGGAGTGTTGGGGACGGGAAGTTTGGGCGGACGGGGAAAGGCGAGGGGGGAGTGAGAGATACCGATGGAGACTTGCGCCTCGGCGGCCTTGAGCGCCACGGCGTTGGCTTCGAGGACGGGGACGCCGAGCACGTTGGAGGCTTCAGCACCGATGCCCATGAAGGAGAGGGTCATGCAGCCCAGCATGAGCGTGTCTGCGCGTCGCTGTTCGATGGCCCTGCGACCGGCCTCGATGACGCCCTGCAGAGTGCGCTCACGGTCGCGCATCAGGTCGAGCACGGGAATGCCGATGGCCTCGACCGAGGCGAGCTTGTCGAGGACACCTGCCTTGTGGGCTTGGTGCTCTTGGGATGCGATTACGTTGTCGAGGATCGTGACGACGCTGAACCGGTGTCCGAGGCCTGCGGCCAACAGGAGCGACGATTCGCCTGGACCGATGACCGGGATACTGACGAGTTCGCGGGCCGCTTCGAGTCCCGGGTCGCCGAAGCACCCGATGATGACGGCATCGAATCCGTCCTTCTCGGCTTGCATGATGCCATCCAAGGTGGCTGGGACGGCCATGAGTTCGTCGTAGGCCGACTCGATGGAAGGGGGTCCGTCCGCTACGTCGCGAATGGACACTTCCGTTCCCGGGAAGGCCATGCTTTGCAGGACTTCGCGTCGACGTTCCACCTCCTTTCGGCCCATTTCTCCACGTGACATTGGACCAGGGACGAGATACAGGATCTTCATGGCGCCTCCTCCGCAATGTTTCACTTAGCAAAACACTGTTTCCGGTTATAACTATTCAGTGTCCCGGTAAGTGATGATGAAGTGTAGCGGGGCACTGCATCGGTGTCAACACGAATGCGCTGGTCTACACTAGAGCGAAGCGATTCCACCCTTGGGAGTCATGCATGTCGTACACCATCACGTCGGTCGATCGAGCCATCGACCTTCTCGAAGCCCTTGCGGAACATCCCGACATCGGCGTCACGCGGCTTGCCGAGCTGATCGGCTCAACGAAAAGCCATGCCTTTCGCCTACTGCACACCTTGGAGCAGCGAGGGTACGTCCTCAAGGATCCCGCCACGCGCAACTACCGTCTGGGCTACCGCTCGCTCTACGTCGGTGAGCGGGCACGCGATCAGGCGTCGCTGATCAAGACGGCGCAACCCATCATGGATGGTCTCGCCCAGGCAACCGGCGAGAACGTTCACCTGGTGGTGCGCGAGCAAGCGAGAAGCATCTGCATCGCGCTCAAGCAATCTCAAGCCCATCTCCGTCTCTACGCAGAGGTGGGACGCCATGGACCCCTACACGCCGGGGGAGGGAGCACGCTCCTTCTCGCCCATGCGCCCAAGGAGATTCAAGCCGCCGTGCTCGACGGCCCCCTGCCCTCGTTCACCCCAGCTACCGTGACGGAGGCGGGCGTGCTGCGCGAGCAACTCACCAGGATCCGCCAGCAGGGCTACCACGTGGCCTTGGAAGATCTGGACGACGGTGCCTTTTCGATCGCTGCACCCGTTCGCAATCACCGTGGCGAGGTCATCGCGTCGATCAGCGTGGCTGGTCCCATCACGCGGCTCGATGCCGTAACGACCGACCGGCACCGGCACCTCGCCATCGAAGCCGCCAACGACATCTCCCGTCGACTTGGCTTCGTCGATCAGGTGCCCACCTAAACGCAACACCCGTCATGAGTCGAGGAAAGGCTTGTATCGCTCAACAAAACGATGTTTCATAGAAGGGCACGTTCTTGAGTTCGGGAGGAGACCCCATGAAAGACAAACGCTACGACGGATATGAAAGCTTCTCGTACCTCGTCCCCGGCGAGGACTACACCGCGTACCCCCTCGCCCGCCAAACCGACCGCGTTCCACCGTTCGTCTACCCCGTCGACGACGCGCAAGAGGAACGCGTCCGCCACCTCATCCGCGACAACCTCGTCATCTCACTCCACGACCACTGCTTCGTCGCTCCAGAGAACCTCGACGAGTTTCTCGCCTTCCGCCGACAAGGCAGGGACTGGACCGGTTACGCAGGACTCGCCCAAGCCGGCCTCGACGCCGTCTTCGACAACCTCATGAACGGCACCGCGATGATCACCTCCAAGAACGGATGGAAGTGGGACGACATCATCTTCGACCTCGGCATGCGCCTGTCCGACATCGCGCACCAGGACATGGTCGTCCTCGCCACCACCACCAAGGACGTGCGACGCGCCAAGGAAGAAGGTCGCATCGCCTTCATCGTCTCCATCGAAGGCGCCGCCATGATCGAGAACGAGCTCGACCGAATCGACGTCATGTACGGTCTTGGAGTTCGATGCCTCGGCATCGCCTACAGCGAGGCTAACGCTTTGGGTTCGGGCCTGAAGGAGCCCCGTGACGGGGGACTCACGACGTTCGGACGGCAAGCCGTGAAACGCATGAACCGACTCGGGATGGCCATCGACGTCTCCCACGCAGGCGACCAAACCAGCCTCGATACCATCGAAACGAGTGACCAACCCGTCTTCATCACCCACTCCGGTGCACGCGGCCTATGGGACTCCCGACGCCTCAAACCCGATGACGTCATTCGCGCCTGCGCAGAAAAGGGAGGCGTCATCGGAATCGAAGCTGCGCCCCACACCACACTCACCGAGAAGAACCGCAAGCACTCCATCGAGTCGTTCATGGAGCACTTCGAGTACTGCGTCAACCTCGTGGGCATCGACCACGTCACCTTCGGACCCGACGCGCTCTACGGCGATCACGTCGGCCTGCACGACGCCCTCACCGCGCAACTCTCCCTGGGCGCTTCCCGCAGCCACCTCGAGTTCGAGAAAGTCACGCACGTCGAAGGCCTCGAGAACCCCACCGAGTCGTTCCCAAACATCGTGCGTTGGCTCGTCGCCCACGGTTACGACGACGCCGACATCGCCAAGGTCATTGGCGGCAACACGATGCGCGTCCTAGACGAAGTCTGGGCGCGGTAAGACCCGACCTTCGCCAAGGCGGCCGGTCACGTCGAACGATCGGCCGCCCCGCATCACCCACCGAATCCCCGCAAGCGCCTCACGCGGCGCTTCGAACGCGTTGCCCGTCAGCGCCACCACGTCAGCTTTGAATCCTTCCTGCAAGCGACCCACCGTATCCTCCTCCCCCAGCACGCGCGCACCCTCCCACGTCGCCGCAAGGAACGCCTCGGGCGCCGGGACCCCGCGGTCCACGAGCCACCCAATCTCTTCGCCAAAGAACCCGTGCATCGCATCGGTTCCTAAGGCAAACCGCAACCCCGCCTGGCGCACCCGCTCGAACGACGCCTCATCCGCCTTGCGCGCCTCCATCAACTTGCTGAGCACGGTAGGCGACGACGCGTCCCCTCGTTCGATGCCCTCAGGATGGTGGGCGATCGACTTCGTCAGCACGAGGGACGTGCCATGCTTCACCATCAACGCCACGTTCTCGTCGGTTAGGAGGCTGCCGTGCTCGATTGAATCGACGCCCTCCTCGGCGCAGATCGACACGCCCGGCCCACCATGCGCATGCACCGCGACGCGTCGACCCACCCGATGCGCCTCGTCGACGATGGCGCGCACCTCCTCGCGCCGATAATGGTGGTCGAAGAGACGACCGCTCGAGCTCGACACGCCTCCCGTCATGAAGAACTTGACGTGATCTGCACCCGCCGCGAGGTTGCGACGAACGGCAAGGCGAACCCCCTCCACGCCATCGGCAACACCCAACGCAACGCCATGCCCATGGGTTGCCGACAAGGCTTCCCCCGCCACGCGCAGCGAAGGGCCCATCAAGTCACCCGACGAGACCAACGCCTTCGCAGCGAAGTCGATGGCCGCAGGCTCACCCATGATGCGCGCCGTCGTCACGCCGGAGGCGAGCATCGCCTCGAGGTTCCGCGCGCCCCGAAACGCCAACCATGCCGGCGGTCGCGCCAACTGGCCATGCTGATCGCCCTCTCCGGGTCGCACCGACACGTGCGTATGCGCGTCCACGAAGCCTGGAAGAAGCGTCACCTCACCAAGATCGAGGACGCGAGCAGCGCTCGGCCGTAGCTCCGACACGGGCCCGACCGAGACGATCGTGTCTCCATCGATCCAAACCCCGTGATCCGAAAGAAGTTGCGTACCCTCTGCATTGACGACCCAGCGAGCGACCAGAAGTAGCGACATGCAACGACGGTACGACGAATCCACGTTCGAGACCACGGGTCACGTCGGTCCCTCTATCGACTCCACGGCTCCCCATCCACGCCATGGCCGTTCGTCCCTGCAGAATCACACGGCGATTGCGGTACGCTCATGCGGCAAACGCGATCTTGAGCGCCGAACCAGGCAACGTCTCGCATTCCCAACGGCGGATGCAGCCCCGCGTCGCCTGGACGTCACGACGTCGAACACGCGGGGTGCGGAGGTGGAAATGCATCATCAAGGACATCACGCCAAACCTGAATCTCTGGAAGCCTTCGGCATCACCGATGCCGGCACCATCCACTGGAACCTCACCACCGCCGAGTTGTACACCCACGCCCTTCTCCAGGGTGAAGGTCAACTCGTGCACCTGGGGCCCCTCGCAGTCGATACCGGGCGCTACACCGGCCGCTCCCCCAAGGACCGCTTCATCGTGCGTGACGCGCGCAGCGATGCCACCGTGGACTGGGGCGCCGTGAACCAACCCATGACGCCCGATCACTACGCCGCCGTCAAGCGCGGCATCCTCGACGCCACGCAGGGTCGCGACCTGTTCATCCAAGACGTCTTCGTCGGCACGCACCCCGACTTCCGCGTGCCCGTCCGCGTCGTCACCGAATTCGCCTGGCACGCCCTCTTTATTCGCAACATGTTCGTCATCCCCACCTGGCGCGCCTACGAAACGCACGACCCGGCCTACACGATCCTCAACGTGCCCTCCTTCCACGCCGACCCCGCCACCATGGGAACGCGCACCGAAACGGTCGTCGCCATGAACCTCAGCGACCGCACCGTCCTCATCGGCGCGACGGAGTACGCCGGCGAGATGAAGAAGAGCGCGTTCGCGATGATGAACTTCGAACTTCCCGAACGCGGCGTCATGCCCATGCACTGCAGCGCCAACGTCGGCCCCGACAACGAGGTCGCTGTGTTCTTCGGCCTTTCCGGCACCGGCAAGACCACGCTCTCCGCCACGCACGAACGCACGCTGATCGGCGATGACGAGCACGGCTGGTCCGACGACGGTGTCTTCAACTTCGAGGGGGGCTGCTACGCCAAGATCGAGAACCTCTCCGCCGAGGCGGAACCGGAGATCTTCGGTACCACGCGCGCGTTCGGCACGATCCTCGAGAACGTCGTGATCGATCCCGAAACCCGCCGCGTGAACCTCGAGGACACGAGCAAGACGCAGAACATGCGCGCCGCGTACCCCATCAGCCACATCAGCAACGCCAGCCTCGTCGGCTACGCCGGCCACCCCACCGACGTGGTGTTCCTCACCGCCGACGCCTTCGGCGTGCTGCCCCCGCTCGCGAAACTCACCCTCGAACAGGTCGAGTACTACTTCCTTTCGGGATACACCGCGAAGATCGCCGGGACCGAGCGTGGCGTCACCGAACCCGAAGCCACCTTCAGCGCCTGCTTCGGCGCGCCGTTCATGCCGCGACGTCCCGCCGAGTACGCGCGCCTCCTCATCGAGAAGATGCGCGAGCACGACGCGCAAGGCTGGCTCGTGAACACCGGTTGGAGCGGCGGACCGTTCGGCGTGGGTCACCGCATGTCCATCCAGCACACCCGCGCATTGCTGAACGCAGCAATCCAGCACCGCCTCGACGACGTCGAGACCCGCCAGGAGCCCGCCTTCGGCCTGCACATTCCCGTCGACGTTCCGGCGGTACCCGCAACGGTACTCGACCCGCGCCGGACCTGGGACGACCGCGACGCCTACGACCAACAGGCGAGCCAACTCGCTGCCATGTTCCGCGAGAACTTCCAGCAGTTCGAAAACGACGTGAGACCCGAGGTGCTCGCTGCAGCCCCCGGTGCACGCACCTGACGATTCAAGAACGGGAGAAACGCGTGAAAACGCTTCGCGACAAAGCCATCGTCATCACCGGCGCGGGTGGCACGCTCGCCGGCGCCGTCGAGGAAGCCCTCGTCGAGGATGGGGCGCGCCCCATCCTCATCGACCGGGACGCCGTCCGTATCCGCGCTCGCGCGCAGTCGTTCGGCACGCTCGCCATCGAGGAGAACCTGCTGACGCGCGAGAGCGCCGAGCGCGCTGCCCAAGCGGCCCTGCAGCGCATGGGGCGCATCGACGGCCTGATTCACCTCGTGGGCGACGTGATCGCTGGACGGCTCGAGGACGCGGCATCCGAGGATTTCGACGCGGTCTTCGACAGCCACGTGCGCACCCTCTTCCACACGCTGCAGGCGTTCCTCCCCCACCTCCGCGCGCAACCCGAAGCGTTCATCGCCGGTCTCGGCGCTCGCCAGGCGTTCCACGGGGGTCTTCCTGGCGCAACGCTCTTCGCCGCCGCCAAGGGTGCGGGCGCCAACTTGCTGCGGTCGCTCGACGCTGAACTTGCAGGCAGCAACGTCACCGTCTCCATCATCACGCCGCTCGGCAACGTCGACAGCCCCACGAGCCGCGCGAAGCTGCCCACGTTTGGCCCGGAAAACTGGATCACGCCGGCCGCCATCGGCCGTGCCTTCCGCGCCGCTGCCTTGTCGGGCGAGGGGGGTCGCCAGCTCGAAATCCCCGTGCACCCGCCCCGCTGACCATGCAGGTGGGGCGTGAGGGACGTTCGTCCCTGCCTCCCGGCAGCCAACCCGGCTACCCTCGCGCACGTAGGGACGGGACGTAGACGAGACGGTTTCTCCCTCTCTCTCCGCAACGCGAGCGCGCCGTGTGCCTCAGGACCGACACACGGCGCGCTCGCACCTTTGTTGGCTTCCGCCCGGCGTCGCTAGACGCGTTCGAGAAGCACCACGCGGTCCCCCGCCTCGAGCGGACCAGCGAACGGAATCACCCCGTCACCACGCCGAACCACGATCGGAAGCGCCTCACCATCCGCAATCGTGCGCGAGGCGGCTGCGACGTCCTCCTCGCTCGACCCCACGTCGAGTTCCGTCTCCCGCACCGCACCCGACGCCACGGCCGCATCCCAGGCGGCGACGTCGGTGGCGCGTGCGAACGCCACGTACCCATCGAGCGCATCCATCACCTTGTACAAGCCCCCATCCTCCTCCTTCGGGAGGAGGGCGACGACCTCCGGAACGAGCCACCGTTCGCGCGCCCGTTGCACCGACAACACGTTCACCTCCGGGTTCGCGGTCAGCGCCACCACCCGGCCGGCATCCTCGACGCCCGCCTCCTGGAGCACCACCGCATCGAGCGCGTCCCCCTGGACCGCCTCGAGCCCCTTCACCTGCGCTGCGTCGATCGCTTCGGCGTTGCGATCGATCACCGTGACGCACCCGCCCCGCGCGAGGAGGCTCGCCACGTGCCGCGCCAGCGGACCTGCGCCGACGACGATCGTGCCCGAACGGCCATCGCTGCGCACGAGTTCACCCCGGTCCTGAAGCCAACGCACGCCCCACGTCAGGAACAGCGGTACGGTCGCCGTGGTCGCGATGGCCATGAAGACGAGAATCGAGAAGATGGTGCGGTCGATGATGCCAGCCTGCAGACCGATGCCGGCAATGATGATCTCGACGGCACCCCGACCATTCATGCCCGCCCCGAGCACGACCCCCTCCCGCCAGCCGTAGCCGGTCGGAAGGTAGGCGAGGGCGGTCCCCAAGATCTTGCCGAGCGTGGCGAGCACGATGACGGCGAACAGCAAACCAGGCGCCTCGGTGAACACGCCGAACGTCACCTCGAACCCTGCGGTGACGAAGAAGACGGGCGCGAGGAAGCCGAGCGACACGTCGCGCACGAGACCGGTCAGGTCGTGCGACAGGCGGCGCTCCCCAATCGCCTCCCGGAGCGCAAGACCGGCGACGAACGTTCCCAGAATTCCGTGCAACCCGGCGAGGTGCGCCCCCTCGGCGAAAGCGAAGGCCACGAGCAGGACGAGGGGCACGGCAGCCGAGCGGTCCATGCCACGGCTTTGCAGGGCGCGCCAACCGGCCGGGAGAACGCGCACGCCGATGATCCACGCCGCCGCGAAGAACACGACGACCTTGAAGGCAATCCACGCCACGCCCGCAAAGTCGAGGCTGCCGACCGCGACGACGCTCGTGATGCCCGCGAAGATGAGGAGCGAGAGGGTGTCGGCAATCAACGCTCCCGCCATCATCACGTGCGCGATGCGGGTGTCGAGGATGCGCAGGTCGACGAGGATGCGGGACTTCGTGGCGAGCGACGTGACCCCCATCGCCATGCCGACGAACACCCCTGCGATGGGCGTGCCACCCGATGCGGTGACCACCCAGTAGCCGAGGCCAAAGGGGACGATGAAGCCACCGAGCGCAGCGAGAATGCCGCCCCGACTAGCCTTACCGAGTTCGCGGGGGTCGATCTCCATGCCGATGTACAGCATCATCAGCAGGACGCCGACCTCGGCGAGCACAGCAATGGCCTCACCACCCTCGAGAAGTCCGAGGAGTGGAGGGCCAAGCAGAATGCCGGCGGCGAGTTCTCCGAGGACGGAGGGGTAGCCGAGGCGTTGGGCGAGTCGACCGCCGACGAAGGCGGCGACGAGAATGGCGAGGATGTCGAGAATGGGTAGATCCATGACGACCTCCAGGGAGCCGCGATGCGGCTTGGGGATGGAAAGGCGAGATGGGAACGGAACGGGTTGTGGGGGCGAACGAGCCGCGCGGTGCGCGGTCCAACGGGGCTAGACGCGCAGGCCTAATCGATCGACGAGGCGTCGAGGTGCTCAGCGTGCGGCGTCCAGGCTCGACCGCCTGGATGGTGGGAACGCCGAAGGGACGTCGAGACGCGCATGGCGTCTAGGGTACGCAAGCCCCCTTGGACGTGCTGGGTCCTGTGACCTTGGCGAACCCCCCGAACGTTTGGTAAGGGGACGACGGGTACGACCGAGGCGTCACGGCAGGCGATAGGCTAGGGAACGTGAAGCCGATTCCTTTCGTCCCCAATCTGAAGGTTCGCGCGTGAGCGCTTCATCGACGCCCCCAGCTGACGCCACGCTCGGGGTGGTGGGCCTTGGCGTGATGGGGCGCAACCTTGCGCTGAACGCTCGTGACCATGGCGTGCGCGTCGTGGCGTACGACGCGTACGCCGAGGTGCGTGACTCCTTCGAGCAGCATGCGCAAGCCGACGCGCAGCTGCACGTGGCCCCGGACGTCGCATCCCTCGTCGACGCCTTGCCGGCACCGAGAACGATCCTGTTGATGGTGAAGGCAGGCGACGTGGTGGACGACACGATCGCCATGCTGATGGAGCACCTCGACGAGGGTGACCTCGTAATCGATGGGGGCAACAGCCACTACCTCGACACGCGCCGTCGTGCCGAGACCCTTGCCGAACGCGGGTTCGCCTTCCTGGGCGTGGGCGTCTCGGGGGGCGAGGAGGGAGCGCGTCACGGGCCGAGCCTCATGCCTGGGGGCGACCAGGAGGCGTATGCGCGCGTCGCACCGATGCTCGCGTCGATGGCCGCCCGCGCGCCGGATGGCGCACCGTGCATCGCCTGGCTGGGAGAGGATGGCGCAGGCCACTTCGTGAAGATGGTGCATAACGGCATCGAGTATGCCGACATGCAGATGATCGCCGAGGTGTACGACGTCATGAGGCGCGGCCTGGCGCTCGACGCGGAGGCCATGTCTGCGACGTTCGCTCGCTGGAACGAAGGGCCGCTCGAGAGTTACCTGATTCGCATTACGAGCGACATTCTCGCGACGCGCGATGCGACCGGCGAGCCTCTCGTCGATGACGTGCTGGACGCGGCGGGTGAGAAGGGGACGGGACGCTGGACGGCGGTGTCCGCCTTCGAGCTCGGCGCTCCCTTCACGGTGGTGGCCGAGGCGGTGGCGGCGCGCTCGGTTTCGGCGCGGGTGGAGCAGCGGGCGGCGGCGGCGCAGCTCTTCACGGGTCCTGAGACGCACACTAACGACGATGCGGAGGCCGTGATTGCCGACTTGCACGATGCCTTGTACGGCAGCAAGATCGTGGCGTACGCGCAGGGCCTCGAGATGCTGGCGCGGGCGGCGGAGGCGTACGGTTGGTCGCTCGACGTGGCGGCCGCCGCTTCGATCTGGCGGGGTGGTTGCATCATTCGGAGTCGCTTCCTGGACGACATCACGGCCGCGTACCGGACGGACCCTTCCCTCCCGAGCTTGCTGCACGCCCCGTTCTTCGCAGATGCGCTGCAACGGGTGCAGGCAGGGTGGCGGCGGACGGTGGCGCGCGCCGTGGAGCACGGGGTGGCGGTGCCCACCCTGTCGGCCGCCCTGGCGTACTTCGATGGCTACCGCACGGCGCGAGGGCCGGCGAACCTGATTCAGGCGCAACGCGACTACTTTGGTGCGCACACGTTCGAGCGGGTCAGTGGCGCGCGGGGCGACTTCGAGCATTTCGATTGGTTGGGTGCCGTGCGGGAGCGGGACGAAGGCGCGTCGTGAACGCGTTGTGCCTCGCGGCGGGCAAGGGCACGCGCTTCGGGGAGCTCGGGCGGTACTTGCAGAAGTGCATGTACCCGATTGGCTTGAAGCCATTCCTGGCGTTCAGCGTGGAGAACCTGCTGGCGAGTGGTGCGGTCACGCCGGGTCGTGACCGGTTGGTGTTGATCGTGGGGCATCACGGGGAGCAGGTGAAAGCCTTCTTTGGCGGTGAGGTCGATGGGCTCGAGGTGACGTACGTCGAGCAGGAGGACCCACGAGGGACGGGGCATGCCTTGGCGCTCGCGGCGGAGGCGACGGCGGGGTGGGGGGAGGCAACGACCGTGCCTTGGCTGATGTGGCTTGCCGATGGCTACGTGAAGGCGGAGCAGTTCGCCGCCTTGGCGGCGCACCCCAGCGAGACCGTGTTGACGCTCGCGCCGGCGCACCCGGGGGAGAACCCGACGGTACGCGTGGACGTGGAGGGGGAGCGGATCGTGCGGGCGTTCCAGGGTTCGAGCGACCGGTACGACGTGGGCGTTTGGAAACTGCCGCGGAGCGTGATGGCGGGCATGACGGACGTCGCGGAGAATGGGGAGGTTCGCATGTTGCACAACCTGCAGCGCATGATCGAGGCGGGTCTGGAGGTGGGGTGGGTCGAAGCGACCGAGTGGCTGCACCTTGGGGGGACCGCGCCGACGCCGGAGGTGAACGTGGCCGGGGTGGAGGCGCGCATTCGTGCGCTTCACGGTTTACCCGACGTGCGCGTGAATGGGGGGAGGGAGACCGCATGATTCTTGCCAAGACACCGCTTCGCATTCCGCTCGCAGGTGGGCTGAGTGACCTCGCGCCTTACGCCTCGCGGTTCGGTGGGGAGACGATCAGCGCGACGGTCGACAAGTACGTGTACGTGACGGTGAAGGACGATCTCGATGGTCGTTTCGACGTGCGGTATCGGGATAGTCATGAGCGGACCGATGCGGGGCGGCAGGTGCGGCACGACTTGCTGCGTGAAGCGTTGCTCCTCACGGGGCTTGCCGACCGGCCGTTGGACGTGGATTTTCGCGTGGACTTGGCGGGCGAGTCGGGGTTGGGGACGAGTGGCGCGTTGACCGTGTCGATCCTGCATGCCTTGCGGCGCTTGACGGGCGGGAACGTGGATCCTTGGTCGCTTCTGCTCGAGGCGGCGGAGGTGGAGGTGGACCGCCTGCGGGGCGCATCGGGCTTTCACGACCCGGCGATCTGCGCGCTGGGTGGGATTCGCCGCCTGGGGTACGACGGCGAGAGCGTTCGGGACGTGGGGCTCGATCTCGCGGAGGGGATCGTCGAGCGGTTCGAGGACGCGTTCTTGCTGTTCTATTCGGGGCGGCACCTGAAGTCGAAACCGTCGCTCGACCTGTTGACGAGTCATTTGGATGAGGCGCTGCCAGTGCTGCATGACATTCGGGCGTTGGTGCCGACCTTGGCGGACGCGTTCGCGCGGGGGGACCTGGCGGGGATTGCCGAGGCGTTCGGTGAGCAGCAGCGACTGAAGCAGCGGCTTCCGGGCCGGTTCGTGGACGAGGAGGTTGAGGCGCTGGTGGCGCGGGTGCGCGCGACGGGCGCGGAGGCGCAGCTTCCGGGCGGGAAGATCAGTGCGTTCGTGATGGTGGTGGCGCCCGATGGGCAGAAGGCGGCGGTGCGGGAGGCGTTGTCGGATCTTCGGGAGGTTCCCTTGCGACTCGTGCAGGAGGGAACGCGGAGCGTGATGCTGTGAGCGTTGCATGGAGCGTCCTGGCGGTGGCGGGTGGGGGTGCGTTGGGCGCACTCGTGCGCTGGGGCGTCACGGTCGGACTCGCGGGCGTTCCGGTGGGGCGTTGGAGTGGTTTTCCGGTGGGGACGCTGGTGGTGAACGTGGTGGGGACGTTCGCGTTGGCGTTCCTGTTGGCGCGGGGGGTGGGGAGTGAGGCGTCGCCCGCCCTGCGGTTGTTTCTCGCGACGGGGTTCCTCGGTGCCCTCACGACGTTTTCCACGTTTGGTGTGGACGTGCAGGGATTGCTTCAGCAGGATCGTGCGGCTCAGGCCGCGTTGTACGTGGGTGGAACATTGACGTTGGCGGGAGTCGCCGTGCTGCTGGGGGCTTGGTTGGGACGGTAACGCAACCTCGTTAGGTTGGTAGGGGTCGTTTCGACGTCGCGCCGCACCTCACTCGTCACATATCAGGTACGCGTGTGACAAACTACGCGCATGTCGCATTCAAACCCTTCGTCGCTCACCCACGATTCTTCACGCTCGCGCGACGCACGGACGGTCTTCTCGCGCGCAACCCAAGGCCGCCTGCTGCGCGCTTCGTTCATCGTCTTGATTGCATCGTTCGTACCGTCCTTCGCAAGTGCCCAAGAGGTCTGCGGGCCCCTCGCCGCGTGGTCTGGCGCGTCGATGTCGAGCGGCGTGGCGAACGGGACGGGTAGCGAAGCGGATCCCTATCAGCTCGCGAGTCCGGCGCACTTCCTGTCCATGACCGACTACTTCGGCAACCTCACGTCGAGTGCGAGTGATGCGTGTTGGCAGGCGCACTTCGAGATGACCAACGACGTGGATCTTTCGACCGCGTCGCCGTGGACGCCCATCGGAACGGGTGGAGCACCGTTCCGCGGCACGTTCGATGGAGGCAACTTCACGATCGGCACCCTCACGCTGTCCGCAACCTCGGCGGACCATGGCTTCTTCGGTGCAACCGAACGCGCCATGATCCGCGACGTCACCCTCTCACCCGTGAACGTCGAGGTCGATGCTTCGGACGTGGGTAGCCTCGTCGGCAACGCGCGCCGAACAACGTTTCGCAACGTGACGGTTCACGCGACCATCACGGCGACGGATACGTCGGCATCGGTCGGTGGCGTCGCAGGAGGCATGGAGCAAGGCTCCCTAGGGGACGTTTCAGTCGACGTCACCCTTTCGGGTGGCGATTCGGAGATGGGTGGCGTCGTGGGTCACACGCAGGAAACGGTACTGCGCAACGTCACCGCGACGGCCACCCTCTGGGTTTCACCTTCGGATGGTAGCGGTAGCAAGATTGGTGGTGTCGTCGGATACCTGGAACACGGCGCAGTCGACTCCTCTGACGCCACCGTCGACGTCACGTTCGGAGGAACCGAGACCGTGGGTGGGCTCTTCGGCGAGGCGAAGGCGGTGCGCATCGAAAGCGTGAACGTGTCAGGCTTGGTCACAGGCCGTCAACACGTCGGCGGTATCGCGGGCAAATTGCGCGATGGCTCCACCCTGCAGGACGCTAGATTCACCGGTACGGTGCTTGGCCTCCCTTCGGGCGACGGCAACATGGGTGGGCTCGTCGGGGAGACGCGAAACGGCGTCCGAATTCTGCATGCCTCCGCCAACGTGACGGTCTCAAGCGTCACGAGTGAGGTTGGAGGCCTCGTCGGGGACGCCGAGGACATTTTCATCGCGCACGTCTCGTCCACCGGAACCATCTACACGGGAAGCGAAAAAGCTGGCGGCCTCATCGGACGCGCGAAACGGGCTACGGTGAACCATGCAACGACCGACGCGTCGGTCGAGGGCACCCTTAAACATGTCGGCGGACTCGTCGGCGACGCGGAAGCCTCGACATTCATCGACGCAGCCGCATTCGGTACGGTCTCCGCCACGGAATGGGTAGGTGGCTTCGGGGGATACGTGCGACGGTCAACGGTCGAACGGTCCTTCGCCACGGGCAACGTGACAGGCACCCTCGGGTACGCGGGGGGGCTTCATGGATACGTGGAGGAATCGTTCATGCGCGATACCTACGCCACGGGATCCGTGTCCGTGACCGACGTTTCCGCAACCGACATCGGCGGCCTCATCGGATACGTGGACCGATCGGAAGTCGAGCGTAGTTTCGCCACAGGCGACGTCAAGGCAACGGGCAGCACCGTAGGCGGCCTCTACGGCAGAGTGCAGACCACCACGATCATCACGACCGATTCGTTCTGGGACACGGAGCGCACGAATCAAGCTGCGGGCAGTGGAGACCCGACCGTTGAGGGGACGGGGGTATCCACGACCGATCTTCGCAGCCACGCGTTCCTCGAGGCTGCCGGTTGGGCCATTGCAAACGGCGCGCGGTCGAGCGATCCCGATGCCGTGTGGGGTATCTGCGATGGGTCGAGCGACCCGTTCCTCCTCTGGCAGGTGGTCGATGATGGCAGCTTCACGCCGGGCACGGTGACGAAACCGTCGTGCGTTTCTGCGGTCACGGAGCCGGCGCCCGTCCTGTCGAGCGAGGCTCGACTCGTGAACCTCACCGTCGATGCCGGCACGCTCACGCCCAGCTTCGCACCCGACCGCACGAGCTACGCACTCGACGCTCCCGCCGACGTCACCCGCGTGACGATTACCGTTCGCACGATGGACGACGCGGCCACCGTCACGATCGACGGCGTGGGGGGCGGCACGGGTACCGCCACGGCGCGCGTGACCGTGGACGCGGACCCGCGCAGCGTCCCCATCGTCGTCACCGCCGAGGATGGCACCACGACGCGCAGCTACCAGGTGGATGTGGCGCGCGCCATCGCCACCACGGACGCCCCCACCAACCTCGGGGTGCTGCCCGACGACGGTGCCGCCTGGATCACCTTCACGGCTCCCGACGTCGACTTCACCAACCTCGAGGTCCGCGTCGACGGGGGCGCCTGGCAACCGTTCCTCCCTTCGGTGACGACGTCACCCGTTCGAATCGACGGGTTGACGAACGGCACGCCCGCCACGGTGCGGCTTCGCGTCGTGACCGATGCGGGCGTGGGTGCCGCATCCAGCGCGGTGACGGTCACGCCACGCGCTCAGGCGAGCGTCCCGGTCACGATCGATGGGAACGCCCTGACGGTCGAGGCGACCGAGGTCAGCGAGGATGGCGCGATCCGCATTCGCGCACGCGCCGTGATCCGCAACGACGGTGCCACCGCCATGCAGGACGTTTGGATTGCCCCTCGCGCGACGGGCAGCACGATTCTCGGCATCGAGACCAGTGCGGACGGAACCGCCCTGACCAAAGCGGGTGACGCCTGGTACTGGCCCGATGCGAACCTCGCTCCGGGGGCAACCGCGCCCCTCATCGTGATCCTGGAGGTGCGCTGATGCACGCCTTTCGACCCGCCCACACGCTTCGCCTTTTCGCCCTGACCCTCGTGACGCTCGTGCTCCTCGTCGCTTGTGGTGGCGCCTCACCCACAGCGACGGACGCACGCACGCTGCCCGTCACCCTGTGCTTCAGCACCACCGCTGAAGGCGCGTCGACGGGTGGCCAGTGCAGCACGGCGACCCTCACCATCCCCGAACTCGGCGACTGAGTTCGGCGCACCAGCAAGACAGACGGGAGCGCGATTCGGAAGGGTCCGAATCGCGCTCCCCTTTGCGTGACGGTCAAGCAGGCGCATGCCACGTTTTCGGTATGTTGATGGGCATTCGACGGTGCGGGGGACAGCCTGAACGCACCGTCCCTTGGGAGGCCCTGACGTGACGAACACGACGACACCGCTGCGCATCGCCGTGGCCCGTGGCGATGGCATCGGACCGGAAATCATGGACGCGACCCTGCAAATCCTCGAGGCGGCGGGGGCGAATCTCGACGTCGAGCACGTGCGGCTCGGGAAGGACGTCTACGAGTCGGGGGTCGCCTCCGGCATCGACCCTTCGGCCTGGGACGTCCTGCGCGACCGGGGGGTGCTGCTCAAGGCGCCCATCACCACCCCGCGTGGGGGTGGCTACAAGTCGCTCAACGTGACGCTTCGCAAGAGCCTCGGCCTGTTCGCCAACGTGCGCCCGGCCGTCTCGTACCACCCGTTCGTCGCCACCCGGCACCCGGACATGAACGTCCTCGTCGTGCGCGAGAACGAGGAGGACCTCTACGCCGGCATCGAGCACCGCCAAACCGACGAGGTGGTGCAGTGCCTGAAACTGATCACGCGACCCGGCAGCGAGAAGATCATCCGTTACGCCTTCGAGGAGGCGCGTGCGCAGGGGCGAAGCAAGGTCACCGCGCTCGTCAAGGACAACATCATGAAGATGACCGACGGGCTGTTCGCTCGCGTGTTCGAGGAGGTCGCCGAGGCCTACCCCGACATCGAGCACGAGCAGATGATCGTCGACATTGGGGCCGCGCGTCTCGCCGACACGCCCGAGGCGTTCGACCTCGTCGTCATGCCCAACCTGTACGGCGACATCCTGAGTGACGTGACGGCGCAGTTGACCGGCTCGGTCGGTCTTGCACCCTCCTCCAACGTGGGGGAGACCGTCGCGCTGTTCGAGGCGATTCACGGATCCGCACCCGACATCGCGGGGCGGGGAATCGCCAACCCGTCGGGCCTGCTGCTCGCGAGCGTGATGATGCTGCAGCACCTCGGGGCGGGGGATGCTGCAGAGCGGGTGCACAACGCCTGGTTGACCACCATCGAGGATGGCGTACATACGGGGGACGTGTACCGCGAGGGGGTCAGCAAGGAGCAGGTGAACACCATGGGGTTCACCGAGGCGATCATCGAACGTCTTGGTGAGGAGCCACGGCATCTCGCCCCAGCGCGCTACGCGAACCGTCCCGTGGCGCAGGTTCCGCGTGCCACGCCGCGTCCGCCGCAGGTGAAGACCCTGCTGGGCGTGGACGTGTTCGCCGACTGGCGCGAGCACGACCGCAATCCCGACCGCCTGGCGGAGGCGTTGCAGGCGCAAGCCGCCCCTCTGGAACTGCAGGTGATCACGAACCGCGGGGTGAAGGTGTGGCCCGAGGGGCTGCCCGAAACGTTCACGACCGATCACTGGCGGTGCCGCTTCATGGCGAGCGACGCGGGAACCGTGTCGAACCGTGCGGTGGTGGACCTGCTCGGCCGGCTCGTGGACGCTGGCATCGATGTGATCAAGACGGAGAACTTGTATGCGTTCGACGGAGAACAGGGGTTCTCACAAGCCCAAGGGCAGTGAGCGATTCGCTTCGCGTCGCGAATGAACGTAACTGGGCGTGGTGACTCCGTCGCGTACTGCGTCAATGGACGCCACCTGGGAGGAGGCCCGTGACCGCACAAGACGCCTTGCTCCAAGGGCGTCCGCGGCACATTCGCTAAACTCGCTGGCATCGTGAAGGGTGAAGTGCATCCCGACGTGAGTCACGCCGTGGGCGATTACCTCAAGGCCATATGGTCCTTGAGTCGGGAGGGCCGCGCCTCGACGAATGCGATTGCAGAGTGGCTTGGCTTCACGCCTGCATCCGTATCGGGCATGCTCGTGCGCCTCGGCGAGTTGGGTCTCGTGCAGCACGTGCGGTACCGGGGGGCGACGTTGACGGAGGCAGGTGAGCGGGAAGCGCTGCGGTTGCTGCGTCGTCACCGTCTCGTCGAGACGTTCATGATGCGCTCTTTGGGGTACGGCTGGGATGAGGTGCACGAGGAGGCGGAGGCGCTCGAGCACGTGGTGAGTGACCGGTTCGCCGAGCGGCTCGCCCTGCTGCTGGCCGATCCGACGCACGACCCGCATGGCGATCCGATTCCACGGTTGGATGGGTCGCTGCCGGACACCCCGGACGAACCGCTGCTCGAGCTGCCCGAAGGGGCAACGTTGCGGGTGGCGCGCCTTCGGAGTCAAGATCCGAGGGTCTTGACCGACTTGGCGGCGTTGGGTGTGACGCCAGGCGCAATGCTCCGCATCGTGACGAACGATCCGGAGGCTGAAGAAATCCGCGTCGACGTGGATGGAAAGGCCAGGCGGTTGCCTTGTGAGCTTGCAGCCGTCGTGCGTGGGGAGCGGGTGTCGTGAAGCGGAGTGCGGAGGACGTGTCGGACCGCTTGCGCGTCCGGCGCCTGATCTACTTGTGGAGTTTGGTGATTGCGGCGCCCGTCATGGTGATCGCCGCGGTGTTGAACGTGTCCGATCCTGCCTTGCGCATCACTTACGTGTTGCTCACGGCGTGGCTCGTGCCCGCGTTCTTCTCGATGCTGCTGTACCCGAAGTCGGTGCCGTTCGTGGAGCGGGTGACGACCCTGGTGATTGCGTTCTTGTGGTTGTTGCGGATGGCGTTGACGCTGTACCTCGAGGTGGACGCCCGCTCGGCGATGGAGGCATTGTCACCCGCAGTGACGCTCGGGCTGGTGCTGGTCACGCTGATGCCACAATTCACGTTCAAGACGCGTACGGCGTTCGGGGTGGGCTTGGGCATCGTGGCGGTGACGAGCGTGATGGGCATCATTCGGTTCGCTGGCGCATCCGATGCCACGGTGTTCGTCACGTTCTTGCAGCATCAGTCCTTCCTGCTCGTGCTCGTCGCCTTCTTCTTCCTGCTGGGGCTCGAGAAGGCAGCGTTGGCGCGGGTGGAGGTGGAGCAGGATCGGCTTCGTGTGGAGGTGTACCGCGATGCGTTGACGGGGCTGCCCAACCGCCGGGCGTTGGATGAGGCGATGACCGATGCGCTCGAGAGGGCGAACCGGACGGGGGAGCCGGTGGCGGTGATTGCCTTCGATCTCGATCACTTCAAGTCGCTGAACGACACGCATGGTCACGAGGCGGGGGATGAAGCGCTGCGCAAGGTGGGGACGGTCGTGCGTCAATCGCTGCGGGAGGGGGACGTGCTCGGGCGCTACGGGGGGGAGGAGTTCCTGATCATTGCGCCGGGGGTTGGCTGTGACGTTGCGGCTCGCGTTGCGGAGCGGTGCCGTGCAGCGATCGAGGGCATGGACTTGGGGCCGTTCGGTTCGGTGACGGCAAGCTTTGGCGTGTCGCAGTGGAATCCTGGGGACGTGGGGAGTGACGTGGTGCGTCGCGCGGATGCGCGGCTGTACCGCGCGAAGCGGGCGGGGCGGAATCGTGTGGATGCCGACTCGCTCGACGTGGGGGATGGTTGAGGCGGCTAATCGAAGAACGTGCGTAGGGTTGCGAGGGGAACGAGGTCGTGCTGCGTGACGGTGCGGTCGCGGAGTCGCGTGGCGGTGGTGCGTAGATCGTCGGTCCAATCGCCGGGTGGGACGGTGAGGTGGACGGCGATGGCGAGATCGGCGATGCGCATGGCGAGGAGCGTGGCGACGTCCTCGCTATTGCCGTGGGGTCGGGGGGCGACGGCGTCGAACCCTTCGAGGAAGGGGCCGAGGAAGCGCTCGGCGGTGCGGGCCGCGGGTTCGTCGGGGCGCGTGGCGACGGGGTAGTAGAGGGCGATGGCGAGGTCGTGCAGGTAGGGGGCACGGATGGCGTCGTCGAAGTCGATGAGGGTCAGGGTGTCGTGGTGGTCGATGAGGACGTTCCAGGCGTGCGCGTCGGCGTGCACGAGGCCGACGTCCGGGAGGCGGGTCGTGAGCGCATTGGCGTGGGGAAGGAGGCGCACGACGGCGTTCTGCATGGCGTCGTCGTCCGGGTAGGCGGTGGCCGCTTGGTCGAGCACGTCGACGTCCCGCCAGTCGGGACGGGTCGGTCCTGGGGGCGTCCAGTTACGCGTGTGGGCGTGGAGTTGCCCGAGGAGCGTGCCGAGTTTTCGGGCGTGATCGTCGTTCCACGCGTCGTAGCGGCGGTGTTCGCCTGGGCTCTTTCGGTACGCGACGGCGGTGGCGGCGTGCGTTCCCTCGACGTCGAGGGGTTCGGTCCACCGGCCCGTGAGGGTGGGGATGGGTTGGGCGACGGGGAGGTCACGTTCACGAAGGGCGAGGAGCCAATCGATTTCGGCCTGGACCTGGTCTTGGCTTCGGTGGTTGACGTCGATGACCTTGAGGATGATCTCCCCGTCAGCGGTGGGGGCCTGCAGGACCTCGCTTTCGAACGCGCCGAGACGCTCGAGCGCATCGGGATGCAAGCCGTAGAGGGGCGCTGCGCGCCTGGCGAGGGGACTCGGGGTTGGGGTGGGCACGCACGGAGCATACGGGGTTCGGGTGGTCGTCTAGCCCGCAGTTTCCTGGCGCCGCCTTTGGCTAGGCTTGGGGGCGTGTCGATGCCGCGGAACGTGCAGGATGTCGAGAGCGCCGTGAAGGGTGGGGCGCCGCAGGACGTGGACCGTCTCGCGCGTTTCCTGGAGCGTGGCCGGGTGATGGTGTTGAGTGGTGCGGGGGTGAGCACGGCGTCGGGTATTCCCGATTACCGGGGGCCGAACGCGACACCGCGTGAACCGATGCGCTACCAGACGTTCCTGTCGGGCGTGGAGGCGCAGCGGCGGTACTGGGCGCGGAGTTCGGTGGGGTGGCCGGTGACGGCGCGTGCCGAGCCGAATCCGACGCATCATGGCGTGGCGCAGCTCGAGCGGTGTGGCGTGGTGCAGGACGTGTTGACGCAGAACGTGGATGGTTTGCATCAGCGGGCGGGGTCGCAGCGGGTGCTCGAGTTGCATGGCAGCCTCGCGACGGTGGTGTGCTTGACGTGTGGCGCGAGGAGCGCGCGGTCGCGGTTGCAGGATCGGATTGCCGAGGCGAACCCGGGGTTCGCGGCGGAAGTGCGGCTCGATGACGTGGCGCCGGATGGGGACGTCGAGATTCCTGACGCGTGGACGGCGTCGTTCGTGGTGCCGCCGTGCGAGGCGTGTGGGGGTGCGCTGAAGCCGGACGTGGTGTTCTTCGGGGAGAACGTGCCGCGTGAGCGGGTGGAGCGGGGCTGGTCGATGGTGGAGTCTGCGGATGCGTTGTTGGTGTTGGGTTCGTCGCTCACGGTGTTCAGTGGGTACCGGTTCGTGCGGCGCGCGAAGGAACTTGGGAAGCCCGTGGCGATCGTGAATCGTGGGGTGACGCGGGGGGATGGGGAGGCGTCGTTGAAGATCGATGGGGCGTTGGAGCCGTTGTTGAGCGAGTCGGTGCGGCTCGTCCGTGGCGCTTGACAGGGTGTTGACTCGGCGCTAGCATCACGCCATGTTTAGGCAAGCCGAAAAATCGTGGGGGTGGTGGGTTGTCCAGCCCGTCGTGGTACTCCTCCTGCTCCTCACGCCTGGGCACGTCAGTTACGCGCAAACCGAGCCCGTTCACGTCGTCACCACGATCGGCATGATTGGTGACGTCGCGGGTGAAATCGCCGGTCCGTGCAGCCGGATCACCACCCTCATGGGTCCCGGCGTGGACCCGCACCTCTATCAACCCACGTCGGGCGACGTGCGTGACCTGCAGAACGCTGACCTGATCCTGTACGCCGGCCTGTCGCTCGAGGGGCAACTCGGTGAGGTGCTCGATCGCTTCTCGCAGCGGACGCCCACCGTGGCGGTGTCCGAACGTGCCGTGCCGGTCGCGAACCGGATTGCAGCCAGCGAGGGCTACGCGTACGACCCGCACGTCTGGATGGACGCCAGCCTCTGGGCCGATGCGGTGTTCGTGATCGCCGACGCCCTGGCCGAGCGTGCGCCGGGTTGCGCGGACGCGATGCACGCGCGTGCGGACCGCTACGCGATGGAGCTGCGCGCCCTGCACGGCTGGATGCGTGACGCGCTTGCGACGATTCCGGAGGGTCAGCGCGTGCTCGTGACGGCGCACGATGCCTTCGAGTACTTCGGGCGCGCCTACGCCCTCGAACTCGCTGCGATTCAGGGCATCAGCACCGAGTCGGAGGCTTCCCTCGCGGACATTCGCGCGGTGACCCGCCTCATCGTGGAGCAGGGCGTACCGGCCGTGTTCGTCGAGACGACGATTGCCCCGCGCACCCTCCAGGCCGTGCTCGACGCGGCGCGTGACCAGGGCAGCCACGTGACGCTTGGCGGCGACCTGTACGGCGATGCGCTGGGTGAAGCAGGTACGCTGGCGGGGTCGTACCTTGGCATGATGTTCGTGAATACGCGCACCATCGTCGAGGCGTTGGGCGGCACCCTACCCGACCTGCCGAGCGAGCTCGATGCCTGGCGGGAACGGTCGGGAGCACGGTAAGGAGGCAACCGAACCACGTGACTCCTGAACACCTGCACGAACCCGACCTGGCGATTCACGTCGAGGACCTCACCGTGAGTTACGGCGCGAAGCCGGCACTGTGGGACGTCGATCTCGACGTTCCACCTGGCGTGATGGCCGCCATCGTGGGCCCCAACGGGGCGGGCAAGTCAACGCTGCTGAAGGCCATCCTGGGGTTGATTCGCCCGACGGCGGGCCACGTGTACCTGAAGGGAAAGCCGTACCGCGAGCAGCGACGGAAGGTCGGCTACGTGCCGCAGCGCAGCAGCGTCGATTGGGATTTCCCGACGCGCGTGATCGACGTCGTCACGATGGGCCTGTACGGGAACTTGGGTTGGCTGCGCCGACCCGGGAAACGGGAGCGTGCGCAGGCCGAAGCCGCGTTGGAGCAGGTGGGCATGGCCGAGTACCGCGACCGGCAGATCGCGCAACTCTCCGGTGGGCAGCAGCAACGCACCTTCCTTGCCCGCGCCTTGGTGCAGGACGCCGACGTGCTGTTCCTCGACGAACCCATGGCGGGGGTCGATGCGCGTAGCGAAGCGGCGATTCTCGAGGTGATGCGCGACTTGCGGTCGAACGGCAAGACGCTGCTCGTGGTGCACCACGACTTGCAGACGGTGCGCACCACCTTCGACTGGATGGTGCTGCTCAACGTGCGGATGATCGCGCAGGGTCCGGTCGACGAGGTGTACACGCGCGAGAACCTGCATGCCGCGTACGGTGGGAACGTCGCGCTGCTTGACGCGCCGGGCGTGGAACCGGTCGGGAACGGATCCTGACCATGCTTGCCCTGCTTGGGGACTACACGCTGCAGACCGTGGCGCTCGGCGCGATCATCTTGGGCGTCGCGAGTGGGGCGCTCGGCAGTTTCGCCGTCCTGCGCCGCCAGAGCCTGCTGGGGGACGCGTTGTCCCACGCGGCCCTTCCCGGCGTGGCGCTTGGTTTTCTCATCGCCGGGGGTCGCGCCCTGCCCGCCCTGCTTGCCGGTGCGCTCGCGACGGGCGTCGCGGCGGCGCTGACCATCACGTTGCTGCAGCGCCGCAGTCGCTTGAAGAGCGACGCGGCGATTGGGATTGCGCTCAGCGTGTACTTCGCCGTGGGCGTGGTGCTGTTGAGCGTGGTACAGCGCAGTGCGGGCGCGGGGCAGGCGGGGCTCGAGACGTTCCTGTTCGGTCAGGCAGCCGCGATCTTGCGGAGCGACCTGGGGCTCATGGCGGGGGTGGCCACGGCTGCCCTCGTGCTGCTGGTCGCGTTGTGGAAGGAGTTCGAACTCACGAGTTTCGATCCGGTCTTCGCCGCTTCGCTGGGCCTTCCCGTCGCGCTGCTCGACGCGGTGATGACCGCCATGATCGCCCTCGCCGTGGTGCTGGGCCTGCAAATGGTGGGGGTGGTGCTCATGTCCGCCATGATCGTCGCGCCTGCCGTCGCAGCGCGGCAGTGGACGAACCGGTTGGGCTTGATGGTGCTCCTCGCAGCCGTCTTCGCCGCCTTGAGTGGCGTGCTGGGCGCCCTTGCAAGCGCATCGGCGCGTGGCCTGGCGACGGGTCCATTGATCGTGTTGACGTTGACGGTGTGGACGGCAATCTCGCTGACGTTCGCTCCCAACCGCGGTTTCGTGGCGGCCGCACGGCGCCGTCGGCGGGTGCGGCATGCGCTGCGGGACCGTCAGGTTCTCGCGCTGCTCGATGAGCTTGCGGAGCGGCACGACGACCCGAACTACGCGAGTGAGCAGGGCCTGCTCGACGGCTACCTGGGGGTGAAGAGCGGGGCTGCGCTTCGCGCGCTGCACGAGGCGGGTCTGGTGGAGCAGGTGCGTCACCGCCCCGAGGAGGGGGTGCACTGGCGTCTGACCGACGCGGGTCGGGAGGCACTCGCAGAGCCGGGTCATGGGGTGGAGGCGGCGCACCCGTGAACGCCCTGTTCGCCTCGATTCCCTTCACGATCATCGCGACCGGCGCGCTGGTCGCCGTGGCCGCGTCGCTGCTGGGTACGTTCCTCGTGCTGCGACGCGAGTCGCTTGCCACCGACGCGATTGGGCACGCCATCGTGGCCGGCATCGTGCTCGTGTGGCTGGCGACCGGCTTGACGTCGGGACCGGTGCAACTGCTTGGCGCCGCGCTCGCTGGCGTGGCGACGGTGCTGCTGGCCAACGCCTTGACCCGTTCGCGCCGCATGCAGAACGACGCGGCGATCGGGCTGGTGTTCCCCGCCATGTTCTCGCTCGGCGTGCTGCTCTTGAACCTGTTCGCGCGCCAGGTCCACATCGATGCACATACCGTCCTGCTGGGCGAGATTGGTTTCGTGTGGCTCGACACCGTGAACGTGCTGGGGGTGCAGGTGCCCGACGCGATGGTTTGGCTCGGCCTCGTCACCCTCGTGAACCTCGCCTTCGTCACCGCGTTCTTCAAGGAACTCGAGCTCGGCACGTTCGATGCGGCGCAGGCGGCGGCGTTCGGGTTCGCGCCGGGCCTGCTGGGGGTGGCGCTGCTCACCTTGACGAGCGTGACGGCGGTCGCGTCGTTCGACGCGGTGGGCGTGGTGCTGTTCGTGGCCTTCGCCATCGTGCCTCCCGCTGCCGCCTACCTGCTCAGCGACCGGCTGCACCGCGTGCTGCTCATCGCGTCGGGCATCGGCATTGCCTCGAGCGTGCTTGGGTATTTCGTGGCGGTGGCGTGGGACGTGTCGATTGGCGGGATGATGGCGGTCATGACGGGCGTCTTCCTGGCGGGCGCGTTGGCGTTCGGTCCGCGCTACGGCATCGTGGCGCAGGCGGTGCGTCGGCGGGGTGAGCGGGAGGTGGGGGAGAACCGCGCGTTGGCCGTGCACTTGTGTCAACACGAGGCGGATCCGGACGTGGGCGAGGAGAACGTGCTCGAGGCGCTTCGCGGCCATTTGCGCTGGCCGGATGCGAAGGCGCGCGCTGTGGTGGCGCGTTGCATCGATCAGGGTTGGGTGAAGCGCGACGGGCGGGTGCTCACGTTGACGGACCGGGGACGTTCGGCGGCACGCGAAATCCTGCGACCGGGTGGTTGAGGACGCTAGAGCGCGGCGGCGATGCCGTCGAGCACCATTTGCACGGCAATCATGATGAGCAGCATGCCCATGAGGCGTTCGACCGCTTGCAGGCCCCGCTCGCGCAGGAGCCGGTAGAACAGCGGGGCTGCGAGGAGCACGGCTGCGGTGACGGTCCAGGCGAGGAGCACGGCGACACCGCCGTGCAGGATGCCGTCGGCCTTGCCGAAGAGGATGACGGTGGCCATGGCGGAGGGGCCGGCGATCAGCGGGATCGCGAGGGGCACGAGGAACGGCTCACCGGTCGGTTGCATGCCCATGGCACCGTCGGGGCGGGGGAAGACGAGACGGATGCCGATGATGCCGAGCACGATGCCGCCGGCGATGGTGACCGATTCGGTGTCGAGCCCGAGGAAGCCGAGGATCGACTGGCCCGCGATGAGGAACAGCAGCAGGACGGCGAGTGCGAAGCCGAGTTCGCGCGCGATGATGCGTTGCCGACGGGCAGGGTCGACGTCCTTGAGGAGGGCGAGGACGAGCGGGAGGTTGCCGAAGGGGTCCATCACGAACAGGAGAATCGTGGCGGAGGAGAGTGCGCTGAGCAGCAGTTCCATGGGGCGGCCTTCCTTGGCGGGGCTTCCCGGGCGTGAGCGTGGGACCCGCGAGCGGGGTGTAGCGTAACGCCATGAAGACGATTGGTCTGCTGGGTGGCATGAGTTGGGAGAGTACGGCGCTGTACTACCGCTGGATCAACGAGGGGGTGCGGGACCGGCTTGGTGGGTTGCACTCGGCGCGAATCGTGATGGTGAGCGTCGACTTCGCGGAGATCGAGGTGATGCAGGCGGAGGGCGACTGGGCGGCGGCGGGTGCAGCCCTTGCGCGCGAGGCGCGGCACCTCGAGGCGGCGGGTGCGGAGGGGCTGTTGATTTGCACGAACACGATGCACAAGGTGGCGGACGGGGTGCAGGCGACGGTGGAGATTCCGTTGTTGCACCTGGCCGATGCGACGGCGGAGCGGATCGTGGCGGCGGGCGTGGAGCGGGTGGGCCTGCTGGGGACCCGGTTCACGATGGAGCAGGCGTTCTACCGTGACCGGCTTGCGTCGCACGGTCTCGAGGTGCTCGTGCCGGATTCAGCGGGGCGGGAGGCGGTGCACCGGATCATCTACGAGGAGTTGGTGCTCGGTGAGGTGCGTGAGGCGTCGAGGCGCGAGGTGGCGGACGTGGTGGAGGATTTGGTGGCGCGGGGCGCGGAGGGCGTGATCGAGGGGTGCACGGAGATCACCCTGCTGTCGCTGGGCGACCTCGTTCGCGTGCCGCGGTTCGACACGACGCGGATTCATGCGGATGCGGCGGTGGCGTGGACGCTGGGTGACGCTGGGGCGACCTCGGGCTAGTTTGCACGGTCGACGGTCTCGCTGCGTAGGATGCCGTCATGATGGATTCGGAACATGCGCGGGAGAACCGTCGCTATTGGAACGAGCGTGCGCCCGATTGGGTCGCCTCTGGAGAGCGCAACTGGGTTGACCCCATGCCTTCGTGGGGCATTTGGGGTGTGCCCAACGACGAGCTGCCTCTCCTCCCCGAGGACATGCGTGGGCTGAGAGCGGTGGAGCTCGGTTGCGGGACGGGGTACGTGAGCGGGTGGATGGCGAAGCGGGGAGCACGCGTGACGGGCATCGACCTGTCTGAAGCGCAACTCACCACCGCGAAACGGCTTGCGGCGGAGCACGAGGCGGCCATCACCTTCGTGCATGGCAACGCCGAGGCCACACCGTTCGAGGACGAAGCGTTCGACTTCGCGATCAGCGAGTACGGGGCCGCCATCTGGTGCGATCCATACGCCTGGATTCCCGAGGCGTGGCGCATCCTTGCGCCCGGGGGCCGCTTGGTGTTCCTGGCGCACCACCCCATGGCGAGCGTGTGCAGCCCGTTGGACGGGTCGGAGGCGACGGAACGTCTGGAGCGGCCGTACTTCGGGTTGCATCGACTCGATTGGACGGAGGTGGCTGAAGATCCGGGCGGCATTGAGTTCACGATGCCGATCGAGGCTTGGTTCACCCTGTTTCGCGAGGTGGGGTTCCGCGTGCGCGATGTGCGCGAACCCGAGCCGGTGGGCGACGTCGACGAGACGCGATTCTTCGTGTCGGCTGCCTGGGCGAGGTCCTGGCCAAGTGAAATCGTCTGGTTTTTGGAGAAACCTGCGTAGCGATTCGCCGAACCGGAACCTGTGTATGAGGTGGTCTCTTCGCCTCGCGTTTCCGGCATTCGTGGTGTGGATTGACCCACGCAGGCAACGTGTAACGTGGGCGTAATACCGTCCTGCATGCGTGTGAGGAAATCGACAATCACGATATCTTAATCTCGGTATGTGATAGGGTGCTTGACTGCAAGTCTTATCGAAAGGAAGGTGGCCGCAATGCGGCGAAACGAAACCAGAACCCCCTCGCCCAAATTGAGGACGTGGCGCGCATTCATCGCCGCTGCGATTCTCCTCGTCGGATCCATCGGGGTGACGCAGGCCGTGCTCAGCGTGTCCGACGACACGCCGGTGTACGGAGCCCCCATCACCATCTCCGCGACGGGGATCACGTTCCCGTCCACAACGGACTACACGATTGGCTACATGCTGACCATCGGTGACCAGCTCGCATCGAGAACCGACCTCGACATCCCGGTCGTGGGCGCCATCGTGACGGTGACGGGCGAAGACACCAGCATCTCGATCACCGATGATTGGGCGTTGGACACCGTCGCAAGTGCCACCGACACCGGGGACGCGAAACTCCAGTTCGGCACGCACCCGATGAAACTCTTCATTGTCTCCGCCACCGAGGCCCTCCCAACGACGACGACCTCGCTGACCGACGGTTCCGTCATCGCGGCCAGCAATCAGATTTGGCCGGGAACGGACACCGGGAATGGTGCAGGCTCCGTCAATTTCAGCGGTCTTGGCTACGACGATGCGCCGGTCGGACTCGTGAAGAACCTCCCCATCACCGTGACCGGGACGAACTGGGCTACGGGCACGGGTGACTCTGGCGCGGGCGTGGTCGTGGAATACAACGACGCCACGAGCCCCGTCGACGTCGCTTTCTGGACCGAGTACTACCAGGGCAACGGCCAGCAGCTTTTCACCTTCGACATCGGCTCAGGTGGAGCCATGAGTGACGGTGCCGGGACGGTCCCCAACCTCACCAACGGAGCCAACGTCGCCGTCTGGGCATGGTTCGAGAACGACGCGTCGACCGGGTACACGCTCGTGTCCAGCACGACGGTGACGCCAACGACGGCACCCGCCACGTCCGCAACGAGCGTACCGACGCCTGCGGTTGTGCGGGAATCGTCACCCGTCGACGTGACGGTTGAAATTGCGAGCACGACGGACATCGCCGTGACGTGGCAAGTCAGTGACAGCGATGACACCTCCTGGAGCAACGTGACCTTCGGCGGAAACGTGACGTCTTCGACCGAGGCGAGTGGGACCGAGTGGTTCTACACGCTCACCATCTCCGAAACGGAGGAGGCGGACGACGGCAAGCGCTACCGTGCCTGGATCACCGCCGGTCAAGAGGAAGCGAGCACCGGACCCGTGCAGTTCGGCTCCAGTCCCGTCCTCGTCACCGTCAGCCCCGTCTCGGCGGACTTCGTCTTCACCGAAGATTCACCTGAGGACGTCGACGCAGTGGCCGGGACGAACGCCGTCTTCAGCGTGAGCGTCTCCCCCACGGGAGCCACCTTCAACTATGCGTACCAGTGGCAGGAAAGCACGAATGGTGGCGTCAGTTGGACCGACGTGAGCCGCAGCGACGCCACCGGCGTCAGCGCCTCCACGCTCACCATCGCTAGCGTCGATCGCACCGATGACGGCAACCAGTACCGCGTCATCACGACCCTCACCGAGGAGAAGAGCGCGACGGTCGACAAGGAGCCCGTGTCGAAGACGAGTGACGCGGCCACCCTCACCGTTTCGACGGCTGGGAAACCCACCAGCCTGGTTGCTTTCCCCGATGACGAAAAGGCGTGGATCAGCTTCGTCGCCCCAGCCCAAAGCGGCTCGTTCGACATCATCAACTACGAGTACGAGATCAGCGGAAGCGACGAGGGCGTGCAGACGTTGAGCCCCGCCTCCACCGAACCCCTCATCGAAATCGGTGACCTTACGAACGGAACCACCTACTCCGTGCGCGTGCGCCCCGTTGCCACGGGCACCGGTGACGCGCAATGGTCCGACTTCGTGACCTTCACCGTCAGTGAAGCCGATGCACCCGTCACGAGCGGTGCCGTCATCACGCCCACGGAAACCCCGCAAGCCAGCGTCTCCAACGGCATCGCAACGATCCGTTTCGACGTGAAGATCACCAACGATGGCGACGACGCCCTCGAGAACGTCTGGATTGATCCACGCTCGCTTGAAACGAGTGAATCCATCAAGACGATCGACGTCGACCGCGGCTCCATCCAGAAGGTTGGGTCCGTCTGGTTGTGGCGCGGCGCCAACATTGCAGCCGACGGTTCTGGCGAAATCACCGTCACCGTGGAAATCGAGGTGGAGTGATGATGGCCCTGCGTAAACGCCTCCTGACCCTGCTGCTCCTTGCGGGCATCGCCGGGCTCCTGCTCAGCGCGTGCGGCCGGAGTGGGCCCTCCACGCCTCCTCCCGCACCCGAAGCGGAGGTCCAGACCTTCGACGCGGAACTGTGCCTCGGTTTCGTTCCCGAAGGTGTCGACACGCAGTACGACTGCATCGAAGTCGAAGCGACGTACACGCTGCCCAGCGAATAATCTCGTTTCGAATCACGGGCATACGGCCCCCGGGGGATCTCCCCGGGGGCCGTTGCGCTACACCCTCACGGGTCACGTCAAAAAACGGGCGCCCGGCCGAAGCCGGGCGCCCGAAGCTGCCCTAAATGAGGACGCCTCGTTCAGGCGTTGGGCGCTTGCCGGGTCACGGACACGTTCGCCGCTTGCAGGCCCTTCTGGCCTTGCTCCACGTCAAACTCCACCTCGTCACCCTCATACAGGTTCTTGTACCCGTCGCCTTGAATGGCGGAGAAGTGAACGAAGACGTCGGCCGAACCGTCGCCTTGCTCGATGAACCCGTAGCCCTTTTCGGAACTGAACCATTTGACCGTACCTGTTGCCATGTCTACCTAATCCCTAACTGCCACACGTCGTGCGGCAACAAACATTTCCGGGCGGTGGCCCGGGACCATCTCGAAACCACTCTCCGAGACGTCGTGACGATACGCCATGAAGCACCCCCATGTCACGTGAAATGCGCGCAACCTGCCCGCACCACGGCGCGTACCTCCCCACTCCCATACACCTGCCCAGATGACGAACCGGCCTGAACGGCGGTACCGTACCGCCATGACGGATACCTACCCCCGAGCCAACGTCCCCCAGGAGCAACGCTGGGATCACGCCGACCTCTTCGCCGACGTGGCCGCCTGGGACGCCGCCCACGACGCCCTCCAGGCACGCCTTGCCGACCTCACCGACTTCCAGGGAACCCTCGCGCAAGGGCCCGAACGCCTCGCCGCCTGGCTCGACACGTTCGAAACGCTCGAACGGGAACTCGGGCGACTCAGCGTCTGGGCCTCCATGGCCTCCAACGTCGACACCGAGGACCAGGCCGCCGTCGAACGCGCCGACCGCATCAACGCACTCGGCGCGCAGTTCGCCGAAGCCACCGCCTTCGCCACGCCCGAACTCCTCGACGTCGGCATCGACACGCTCCGCACCTGGTTGACCCACGACGCGCTGCAAGACCGCACACGCTGGCTCGACCGCCTTGCGCTCCAAGCCCCCCACGTCCGCAACGCCGACATCGAAGCCCTCCTCGGCGCACTTCGCACCCCCTTCTCCGGTGCGGCGGTCACCCACGGCCTGCGCGCCAACGCCGAGCTCGGCCCACCCCCCGCCCGCGACGCGCAAGGCGTCGAGCACGCCGTCACGCAAGCGCGCATCTCCACGCACCTCGAAAGTGCCGACCGAACGCTGCGCGAGACCGCATGGAAGGCGTACGCCGATGCGCACCTCGCCCGGAAACGCACCATGGCGAACCTCCTCGTCACCGGCGCCCGCCAAACCAACCTGGTCGCCCGCACCCGCAAGTACGACGATGCGCTCGCCATGACCCTCAAGCCGCTCGAGGTGCCGCGCGAGGTCATCACCACGCTCCTCGAAACGTACGAACGCCACCTCGGCGTGTGGCACCGCTGGTTCGACCTCAAGCGCCGCCACCTGGGTCTCGAACGCCTCGCCCCGTGGGACGTCGCCGCCCCCGTCTGCCCCACCCCACCCACCGTCACGTACGAACAGGCGGTCGACTGGCTCGCCGCCTCACTCGAACCGCTCGGAAGCGAGTACGTCGACGCCATGCGAAACGGCGCCCTGCAGGAAGGTTGGGTCGACCGCGCACCCAACGACGGCAAGCGCATGGGCGCCTTCAGCACCGGCTGGGGAGGCAGCAAGCCGTACATCATGATGAGTTGGACCGAGGACCTCGCGTCCGCCTCCACCCTGGTGCACGAACTCGGCCACTCCATGCACTCCCTGCTCTCCTGGTCGACCCAGCCCTACCCCTACGCCCGCTACACCCTCTTCGCTGCCGAGGTGGCCAGCAACTTCAACCAGGCAATGATGCGCGACTACCTGCTCGATCAGCACGCCGGTGACCGCACGTTCGAACTCGCCGTGATCGACGAGACCATGGCCAACTTCGGGCGGTACTTCCTGATCATGCCGACCCTCATGCGGTTCGAACTCGAGTTGCACGACCGCGCCGCGAAGGGCAGCGGCCTGTCCGCCGACGCGTTGAACGACCTGCTGGCCGACCTGTTCGCCGAGGCGTACGGTCCCGCCATGGAGATGGACCGCGAGCGGGTGGGCATCACCTGGGCGCAGTTCCATACACACCTGTACAGCCGCTTCTATGTCTTCATGTACGCCACCGGCATTGCCGGTGCGCACGCCTTCGCGCGCCGCATTCAGGATGGCGAACCCGGCGCGGTGGAGGGGTACCTCGCCTTCCTGAAGGAGGGCGGTCGCATGCCACCCCTCGATGCGATCCGCAGGGCGGGCGTCGATCTGGCCTCCCCCGGACCGGTGGAGGATGCCTTCGCCATCCTGGGGCGTCACGTCGACCGGTTCGAAACGCTCCTCGACGGCGCGTGACCCCGGTGCGCGCCCGCGACCTCGGCATTCCATTCGCCGGCACGCCGGGCGCGTGGAACGCCGTGACCGACGTGCCTGGCGTCGAGGTGGGGCACGTCACGCGCATCGAGGGTGAACCGAGCGACGGGTCGGCCGGACCCGTCATTCGCACCGGCGTGACGACCCTCTTCCCGCTCGGGAAGGCCTCGGGGGAGGGCGTGGCGGCAGGCCGGTTCGTGTTGAACGGCATGGGCGAAATGACCGGCAGCGTCTTCCTGGACGAGTACCGGGCCCTGTATGGCCCCATGGCGCTCACGAACACCCTCTCCGTCGGCATAGTGCGCGACGCGATGATCGCCTGGTCACGCGCGAACGTGCGCGACGCCAAGGTGCTTCGCGGACGCACGAAACCGGTGGTCAGCGAAACGTGGGACGGCCGTTTGAACGACGTCTACGGCCAGCACGTGACCCACGAGGACGCGTGGCGTGCGCTCGATGCCGCCGCGCCGGGTCCCGTTCCGGAGGGCAACGTGGGGGGCGGGACGGGCATGGTCGCCTACGGCTTCAAGGCCGGCATCGGCACGGCATCAAGACGCGTGGAGCACCCCCTCGGAACGTTCACGCTCGGCGTCCTCGTCCAAGCCAACTACGGATCGCGTCATGACCTCCGCATCGCGGGGGTGCCCGTCGGCGCGCATCTCGAGGAACCCCGCGCCATCGAACCCTCCCCTCCCCCCGCCGAGCATGGTGACGGAAGCATCGTGGGCGTCTACGTGACCGACGCGCCCCTCCTCCCCTCGCAACTCGATGGGGTGGCGCGCCGCGCCAGCCTCGCCCTCGGTCGCCTCGGCAGCATCGCCGCCGCGAGTTCAGGGGACCTGTTCCTCGCCCTGTCGACGGCGAACCGGTCCCGCTTCGGTGAACCGGAGATGCGCACGTTCACGTCCCTCCCCACCGCGTCGCTCGACCCGCTCTACCGCGCCGCCGTGGACGTGTTCGAGGAGGCGGTGGTGAACGCCCTGATTGCCGCGCAGGCCATGACGGGCGTGCAGGGTGCGTTCTATCCGAACCTGCCGCACGAGGCGGTGCGCGATCTCTTGGTCGAGTACGGCCGCATCGCGTAACCTGCGAGCGATCACGATGAATGGACTGCGCCTGCGAATCCTCCCGCCGTTGAGCCTTCTTGCCATCCTGGCGATGGTGACGCCCGCCTTTGCTTCCACCGCCTGGTACCACGGTACGCACGCCGGTCGCGACGTCGCGCTGCACCTCGTCATCGACGAGGGCACGGCGTTCGTGACGTACCTCGAGGCACCCCCCTTACCGGGGCAAGCGCTTGGCCGACAGGTGAGGCTCGAGGGGCGCGTCGAACGGGATGCGGAAGACGTGCTGGGCGTGCGCGCGAGTGACGAGACGCACGTCATCGACCTGGAGGTCGACGTCGACCGGTACGCCCTGGGGGGCGCCGGTCGACCCGACCCGCTCGGCTCGGTTCGCCTCTCGCTTCGCAGCGTCCGCGACGACGCGGTGATCTTCGAGGGCGCCTTGCGTGGCGTGGGGACGAGCGTCGAGCGGACGGTCCGCCTGGACGACGGTTCGTTCGACGTGACGACGCGCGGACCGTTCTTCCTGGTCGACCCGTGGCGCAGCCTGGATCTTGCACCCGGCATGGAAGACATGGCCGAGAGCGTGACTCTGGGGCTCGGCGTTCAGAAGGACCGGGCGGACGTCCCGAACGCCACCTGGTGGGATGAACGCATCGTGGAGATCACCACCCTCACGACCGACCTGGTGAGCGCCCGAACGAACGTGTACAGCTACACGGGAGGCGCACACCCCAACACGTGGTACGCGACGGCGACGATGCACCGCCGCGAGGAGGGGTGGCGAAGCGTGACGCTTTGCGAAGCGCTCACCGTGTTGCAGCGGCCTTGCGACGAGCCGACCCTGCGCGCGTACATCGTGGAGGCCCTCACCGACCAGGGGGCCACGTGGGCGGTCGAGGGCTCCATGACGGGGGAGGAGGCCTGGGTGCTCGACGCCTTCACGCTCACCCCGCAAGGGGTGCACTTCCGGTACGCGCCGTACCTCGCCGGGCCGTACGTGCAGGGCACGTTCGACGTGCGCATCCCTTGGAACGATGCGATCTTCCTGACGGTTCCGTAAGGCCGGGTAGGGCAAACCACCCTTGCCGTGCCTGACCCTCTCCTGCACCCTGACGTCGTCGCCCGCCTCGTCCTTCCGGTCGTCGCGCTGCGGGTAAGGAGGTCACCGCGTGAACCGCATTCTCGGCCTGTCGGCCGCCCTGTTCGTCCTTCTTGCCGTCGCATTGATTGGTTTGCAGGTGCCCCCGCAGCCGTTTCCACCCGTCACGAGTGGCGCCACGAACCTTGAACGTGTCGCCCTGCCCGGCGGTCTTCCCGCGCCCGTGGATCGCTTCTACCGCTCGCTGTACGGGTCGACCGTTCCCGTCATCGAATCTGCAGTCGTTTCGGGTCGCGCCACGTTGCGAATCATGGGCGTGAGTCTTCCGGCCCGTTTCCGCTTCACGCACGACGTGGGGGACGCGTACCGGCACGAGATCGTCGCGACCTGGTACGGGATCCCCATCCTGCGGGTGAACGAAACCTATGTGGATGGTGTGGCGCGTCTGGAGTTGCCGTTCGGCATCGAGGAGGGGCCGGCGGTGAACCAGGGCGCCAACCTGGCATTGTGGGCGGAAGCCATGTGGTTCCCCGCCGCCCTCGTCACCGACCCGCGGGCCCGGTGGGACGTGGTCGATGCGAGCACCGCATTGCTGCACGTGCCGTACGGCGGCGCGTCGGAGTCGTTGGTCGCGCGGTTCGACGCGAGCCGCAGCCGTCTGGTCGTGTTCGAAGCCATGCGGTACCGGAGCCAGGACGCCATCGGGAAGACGTTGTGGTTGACGGCGGCCGAGGCGTGGGGTGAGGTGCAGGGGCACCCCACCGCGACGCACACGTCGGTGCAGTGGTTCGACGAGGGTCGCCCCTGGGCGGACTTCACGGTGGATGACGTGGCGTTCAACGTGCCTGACGTGGACACACGGTTGGGACGTGCGCCGTGACCTGCGCGTCGCCGGGGTAGCGTAGCGGCATGGGCGATCTGCCTCCCGTCCTCCTCGTATTCCTGTACGCCCTGCTGACCGCGTTGGCGACGGGTCTTGGCGCGTTGCCGCTGCTCGCCATGCGGCGCGTCCCAGAGCGCGTGTTGGGGCTTGCGAACGGGGCGGCGGCCGGGTTGATGATCGGCGCGAGTTTCGGACTCGTGTTCGAGGGGTTGGCGTTGTCGATGCCGCGCACGATTCTCGGGATGGGTCTCGGGTTGGTGGCGATCATGGTGAGTCAACGTGCCTTGCACGACCGTGAGGGGCACGTGGGGGTCGCCGATTTGGCGGGCGCGTCCGCCCGAAAGGCCCTGCTGATCCTCGGGGTGATGACCGCGCATTCGTTCGCCGAGGGGATTGGGGTGGGCGTGTCGTTCGGCAGCACGGTGGAGTTCGGCGTGTTCATCAGTCTCGCCATTGCGGTGCACAACGTGCCGGAGGGGTTGGCGATCAGTCTTGCGATGGTGCCGCGTGGCGTGCCGGTGTGGCGTGCGGCATGGTGGAGCGTGTTCAGTAGCCTGCCGCAACCGTTGATGGCGATTCCTGCGTTCCTGTTCGTCTCGGTCTTCGAACCGATCCTTCCCGTGGGTTTGGGACTCGCGGCGGGCGCCATGTTGTGGATGGCACAGTCGGAGTTGCTGCCCGAGGCGACCGAGGTGGCGCCGAAGGAGCAGGTGGCGACGGCGTTCACGTTGGCGTTGATGGCGATGTTGGCGTTTCAAGCGTTGATTGGGTAGACGCGCCTCGCGCGCCACGGTTGGACGGGACGTCGGGCGGTATCGTCACCGGAATGATGGCTGCGCGTTTCCCTCGCTGGTTGCATGCTGCGGGGAGCCTCCTGCTCCTCCTCGCGGGCAGCGTCGTGGCGCAATCGGGAATGCATGTCGTGCTTGCACCGGGGGACGCCTGGCCGAGCCTCACGCCGGGCATGACCGTGACGCTCGAACCGGGCATGTACGAGGGGCCTTGGGAGATCGACGTGCCGGGCGTGACGGTGGAGGCAGACGGGGCGGTCTTGAGGGGTCCACGGGAGGGCTCCGCGTTGCTGCTCACCGCGCCGAACGTGACGGTGCGCGACCTCCGGATCGAGGATGCAGGCAGCGTGGCGGACCTGTACGCGCCGGATGCGGCGGTGTGGTTGTTGACGTGTGACGACTGTCGCCTCGAGGGAATATCCACGTCGGGTACGCCTGCGGGCGTACGGATGGAGGCTTCGCAGCGCGTGATGATTGCGTCGAGTGCGTTTCGTGGGGGTCCGGAGGGTCCGGGCATCACGGCGTACGAGGCGAGTGGTTTGCAGCTCGTGGACGTGACGATCGATGGGTTTCTCGACGGGGTGTACGTGGAGCGGAGTGACGACGTGGCGATTCGCGCGGCCACCGTGCGGGGTGCCGCGCGGTACGGGCTGCACGTGATGTTCGGTGCGGGTCTGGACGTGTCGGATTCGCTCGTGGCGGGCGGTGGCGTCGGGTCGGCGGTGATGTACGGCAGGGACGCTCGGCTGGAGGGGAACACCTTTTCGGGGCACGTGGGTCCCTTGGCGTACGGTTTGTTGGTGCACGAGATGGAGAACGTGTCGGCTCGGACGAACACGCTTGCAGGAAACACGGTGGGGGCGTTGGTCGTCTCGTCGCGGGGGGTGAACCTCGAGGGGAACGACGTGTCTCGGTCGGGGACGGGCTTGGTGGTGCAACGCACGCCGGGGGAGGTGGCGAGCGTGGTGACGATGACGGGGAACCGCTTCACGGGGAACGTGGCGGACGTGGCGGTGGATGATCCAGATGCGGCCGTCACGATGCGGGGCAACGCGTTCGATCGTGCGTCTCGGCTCGACAGGGATGGGAATGGCGTGTCGGACGTGTCGGTCCTTCCCACGTCGACGTTCGCCGTATTGCAGACGCGGCAGCCGGACGTGTCGTTGTTCGCGTTGAGTCCGGGGGTGCGGTTGTGGGAGGCGGCGGAGGCGAGCGTCCCTGCGTTGCGTCTCGCGACGTTGCATGACCCAGCACCCGTCATCCTTTCGGGGGCGGGTGCCTGGCGGGTATCCGGATCGGGCTTGGTGTTGATCCTCGGGGTCGTGGTCCTCGTGGTTGGGCTCGTCGTGCCGACCGTTCGGGCGGGCGTGCCGAGGGGGACGGCGTGAAGCCGATGGCCGCCATTGAGGTGCTGGGCGCGTCGGTGCCGGGTCGGCTCTCGGACGTTTCGTTGACGTTGCCGGCCGGGTCGGCCACAGCGTTGATCGGCGCGAATGGAGCGGGGAAGTCGAGTTTGCTGCACGTCCTGGCGGGTCGCTTGCGGCCGCGCGTCGGGCACGCGCGCGTTGCGGGGGTGTCGCCGCGGGGGCGTGAGGTGGCGAGCGTGCGTGCGTACGTTCCGCAGCGCATCGACCTTCCGGCGCACGTGACGGTGTTCGAGGTCTTGGCTGCAGCTGCGCGTGCGCGGGGGTTGGCGCGTGACAGCGTGGAGGCGGGGGTGGAACGCATGGGGCTCGCGTCGATGCTTGGGGACCGCGTGTCGCACCTCTCGGGGGGGATGCAGCAGCGGGTGGCGTTGGCGGCGGGTTTGCTGGGAGCGCCGAGCGTGTGGTTGCTCGACGAACCCGCCTCGGCGCTCGATGCGGAGGGGCTTGCGCGGCTTGCGGCGTGGGTGGAGGCGCACGTGGCGGGTGGCGGGACGGTCGTGACGAGTGCGCACCGGCCGGAGGAGGTGGACGCGTTTGCACGGGAGGCCGTGTTGATGCAGGAGGGTCGCGTGGTGTCCCAGCAACCGGTCCGCGCGCTATTTCAGCTGATTGATGCGGATTCGGGAGAGACGCTCAGCCTCGAGGAGGGTCGGCGGGTGCGGCGGGTGGCGGGACCGTTGCTTCGCTCGGTGCTCGAGGGGGAAGCCGGGGTGGAGGCGTGACGCGCATGCGTGGACTGGCGTTCCTGTTCATCCACCTGGTGGCGGCCATGGCCTTGCTGCCGGCCGAGGGTGCCGTGGTGCTCGATGCATCCTCGCAGGCGTGCGACGCGCCATTGCATGCGCGTGTCGTGCAGGTGGGGGCAGCGCAGGTGATGGCTTCGACGCCGTGTTTTGCGGTGTTCCTGCCTCCGGTCGAACCGCTCGACCTTGCAGCGCCCGACCTGCCGGTCGTCAGGCAACGTGTCGACGCGGGTGTTCGGGTGCGGGGTCCGCCGATGGCGGGACGCGCGTGAAGGTCACGCGCCCCTTTCCGCACCGTTCCCTTTTTCCTTCTCGACCTTTTGGAGGTTTCGACATGTCCGATTCGCATGATCACGCACACGACCTGACCCGCCGCTCGTTCCTTTCGAAGCTCGCCGTGATGGGCGTGAGCGCGCCGTTCGTTGCGCACGCCATGGCGCAGATGAATCACGATCACGACCACGATGCGTCGCACGATCATGACGCGATGCACGGGGAGATGCACGGCGGGATGATGGCGTCGAGCGCCATCGGTCCCGACCTCCTCCCGGCCGATTCGATTCCTTGGGGGGAGGCCACCTGCGCGTTTTGCGGCATGACGATCGCGACGCCCGAGGGCGGCAACCTTCCTGCCGGCTTCCGGGAGCGGACGTATGGCCAGATTCGGCTCGAGGGCGGCGAGACGCTGCACTTCGAGTCGCTCGCGTGCATGGCGAACCACGCGTACGCGATCAACGTGCGGGATGGTCATGGCGCGACGTTGTATGTGGCGGATGAGGGTGCAGCGAACACACCGGATCATGGCTTGCTTGCCGCGCGGGATGCGACGTTCCTGTGGGCGGAGGGTTTGCAGGTGAGCATGATGGCGAAGCTGGCGGCGTACCCGAACGAGGCGGCTGCCATGGCGGCGATGGGACGCCTGGAGGCTCCGGGTCGTCACTACTTGATGGACGCGTCGATGCTGTACGACCTTGCCCCCGTCCCGGAGATGAACCTGATTCCGTTGCTTGCACGGGCGTCCGGCCTGGTGGATTGATCGTGGATCGTCGCCGTTTCCTTGTTCGCGGCGTGACGCTCCTGGCAGGCGTCGCGCTGCCGGCGGCGTGGGCGGAACCGCGGGACTTGCGGAGCGGCGTGGACGTCTGCCCGTTCTGCAACATGCCGGTGATCGACGGCAGATTCGCGGCGCAAGCGGTGACGGAGGGCGGCCGCGTCCTGACGTATGACGCGATCGAGTGCCTGCTCGATCATGAGGCGGGCTACGGTCCACCTCCTCCCGTCCTCGTGGAGCGTTGGCTCGCCGACCGTGCCGCGTCGGGTCGTGAGGACGTGGCGTGGCTTGCGGCGGAGGAGGAAGCGACGCTGCTGCACCACCCACGCCTGCGCACCCCGATGGGGGGCGGCCTTGCGGCGTTTGCGAGCGTGGAGGAGGCCTTGGCGTTCGCGGAGGCGAACCGCTTGACCGACCCGTTGACCCTGTCATGGGTGGAGGCGCGCGCCTTGGCGGACGAGCGTGCTTGGGTGCCGCCCTGGTGAGGCGTTCCCTGCCTGGCCTCGGCACGTTGCACCTGCGTGAGGTGGTGCGCAACCCGTGGGTGTGGCCTGCGGGGGCGGCGCTCGTACTGCTCGGTCTCGCCTTCCGGGGTCAGGAGGGGGCAGTGGGGCTCGTAAGCCTCGTGGCCGCACTGCAGTTGTACGTCCCTCCACTCGTGCTGGTGCTTGCCGCTCCGCTGTTGACGCGTCGTGACACGTGGGCGTTCTGGGCGGCGCTGGAACGTTCTCCCGGGGCCGCCTACCTGCGCGCGGGGGTGGGCGTGGCGGTGGGCGCCTTCCTGCCCTTGGCAGTGGGCGCCGCCCTGGCTGCGTTGCCGCTCGCCTTGCCGGCGTTGGAGGTGGCGTTGCTTCTCGCGTCGTTGGCGCTCCTGGTTGCCTTGTGGACGGCGATGACCGCGCTGCTGTCCGCGCTTACGCTCGATGCGTCGCGTGCGCTTGCCTTGGGGCTTGCCGTGTGGGCGGTGGGAACCCTGGCGTACGGACCGGCCATCGTGGGGTTGGCGGGCGTGCTTGCGGACCGTCCGCTGTTCGGGTTGTTGAGCACGGCGTTACTGCTGCACCCGGCGGAGGCGGTGCGGGTCGGGCTGCTTGAGTTGCTGGACGTTCCCGTCCTCGTGGGACCCATCGCGGTGTTGCTGGCGGACCTGCTGCCGGGACCCACCCTCGTTTGGGGCGCCTTCTCGAGCTTGGCGTGGACGGGTCTGGCGAGCCTGGCGGCGCGCGTGGCGTTCGCGCAGCGAAACCGGTAGCCCCCACCAAAGGAGAGGGACCGTCCGGAGACGGTCCCAAGGTTGAACGGATGGGGGACGTGGTCTAGTCGGCGCAACTCCCGTGGGGGTAGGGCCAACCGCAGTGCTTGCAGGGGGCCTTCACGCCGCACGGCGTGTTCGGACAGGGGTGGTTGCACATGATGCACGGTTTCATGAAGTTGCCTCCTTCTCGAAACGACGTGCCCGTAGTTTACTCGGCCGTCTCGACGTATCGGAACGTCAGCGTTTCGCACGTCGATTCACTCGCCTCGGGCTCCGGCACCGTCGCTGCACAGAGCGTCAGGTCGCTTGACGCGATCGACGGTCCCGAGGAGCGGCCCAAGAGGCCGCAGCCGGCTAGGAGCAGCGTGAGGGCGATCAGGGCGAGAACACGCACGAGCGTGCGTTGAACCGTCAGGGTCATCATTCCACCTCCTGCTTGAGCGTCAACGTCAGGGTTACCTTCGCACCGGGTTCGAGCGGTGCGCCAACCAACCGCAAGTGCCAGGCGGCCGCCTCCCGCTCGAGGGTGCCCACGTCGGTCGTGAAACCAACCACCGTCCACCCCTCGACGTTGGGCGCGGTGAACCACACGTCCTGCAGTGCGAAGGCTTCGTCGTTGAGGATCTCCACGGGGAGCTCCACGCGACGCTCCCCATCCACCGTGACGACGCTGAGCGCACCGACGTCCTCCGGAATGGCGAGGTCGAGCAACGGCCCACGTACCGTGCCCGGCGTGAACGCCACCGGGTCGGTCACCGGCAGGTCACCTTCACCGCTGATGCCCTGCACCTCCACCTCGTACGTACGACCGTTGACGAGCGCGTCGATGCGAACCGGTCCGCGCGTGACGGGCGGATCGGCCGCCATCCAATCGCCGCCATCGAGCCGGTACTGAACGTTCGACACGCCCTCACCGAGGGGCGCGAAGTACAACCATGCCTCCTCGTCACCAGGAATGACGCGGAGGTCCTCCACCTCACCGACGAACGGCACGTCGATCCTGACGGGGCAGGCACCGGGGCACCGCGCGGTGATGGTCGCGACGCCCACCTGACCATCCGGATCCAGCACCCAACGCACCACGCCATTCGCGTCGGTCAAACCTTCGACCTGACGGCCGTATGGCGCGCTGCCGCGCACGAAACGACCCAAGGTCGTGCTCAGCGTGATCGTCTCCCCTTGAACCGGTTCCCCCGTGGCCGTCGACAGTGTGACGGTCACCGTCGTCGTATCGACACCGTTCACGAGAACCGACGCGGGTTCCGCCATCACGTCCATGGCAATGTCCCGCACCGACAGGTCACTCGTCGAAACGACCAGCCCCTCGATACTGCCACTGAGACCCGTCACGGTGAGCGTCACGTCTCGACCCTCCAGGCCACTTACCCCCGTGTAGAACACGTCTTCGAGGGTCACGATCGAGGCACCCGGTTGAAGCGTGACCCGCGGCGCGACGGCTTCACCCGCCACCCACATGCGAAGCTCACCCGGCACGGCACCTCCCGTTGCGGACACGACGAGCGTGGAGGCTTCCTGCACGTACGCCGGTTCGCCCGCTGCATCGACCACGCTGACCGTCACGTCGAAGGGAATGTTGCGGAGTTGCGGTACGGCGAAGCCACCGACCTCCAATGACGCAGCTACCTCGGAAGACGGGATGCACGGGTCCGGAGCCAGCCAGGTCAACACGGGGAACGCCCCCGTGCACAGGGTCCAGGTGGGGTCGTTGGGACCCTGCACGGCCGGGCGACCATTGCCTAAGGACCAGGTACCGGAAGCGTACGTGTCCCAAGCGCGGAGTGCGCCGGCCGGGCGTCCTTCAGCCGTCCCATTCACCGTGCCACCATTCCGGTCCGTGACGGCGCCAACGTCAGGGGTCGCGGTGGCATTCCAGTACACGTCAGTGAACGAAACGGCCGTGTCGTCCCGCATGAAGCTGACACCGCCCGCAAGGGTGGCGTTGCCCGTGAGCGAATTCGTCACGAGCACGCGCTGCATGTCGACGTCGATCGTAAGGTTGTTGTTGTCCTCATCCAACGCGCCAATCACGCCCGCCACGGGTTCGCTTCCCGTGCTGCCCCCCGTGATGTCAAGCGTCACGGTGGCGTGAACGGCCACGTCCCGCAGCGTGACCTCGGAGTCCACATTGACGTGGCCGATGACGCCACCCACGACGTCTCGGCCCAGAAGGCTACCCTCGACGCTGGCCTCGCGAACGTCGAGGCGAGGCCCAGTCAAGAGGCCGATGAGGCCCCCCAGGTCGTTCCCAAAGCCATCGCCACCGGTTCCGTCGAGGCTCGCGTTGAACTGCACGCGATGCAAGAAGATGGGGACGTCGCTTTGGCCGATCAACCCGCCGACGTCGCGTCGAGCCTTCACGTTTCCGGTGACGACGACGTCGGTCATCGTGACGACGTCGGTCGCTTCGTCCTGTTCACCCGCTACGCCAATGACCCCACCCACGTCGTCTTCGCCGCCCGTGATGTTTCCTTCGATGCGCACCCTGGCGATGTCTGCCATGTCGACCGACCCGAACAGGCCACCCAGGCGGTCGTTCGTGAGCGACGCGAGGTCCGCGAGGATGACCACGTCACGAACCACGACGAGGGAATTGCTGTCTCCGATGAGGCCTCCCACCTCGGTACTGTCGTTGTTGCCTGCATGCCCGGTGATCGATCCGCGAAGGGTGACATTGCTGACATGAATCTCGGCCTCTTTTTCGCTGACGAGACCCAGGAGTCCGCCGACCTCTTCATCCCCGTCGATCTGGACGGTCATGCTGACGTTGGTGATTTCCACGCGTTCCGTGGCGTTCGAGTCCCGCTCGGGGATTCTGCCAATCAGGCCAGCCACGTTCCCGTCATTGCCCGTCGTGGAGGACACGGTGAGCGTGGAGACGGTCGTGACATCGTCGATGGCGATGAAGGTTCCCTCATCCACGCGACCGATCAACCCACCAAGTTGTGCTGTCCAGTCTTCATCGTACTCCGTTGCGATCGCCGTCCAACCGTCGAACGTGATGCCTTCAACGTCAATCGTTTTTCCGGAGGCGACCGCAACGTCACCAATAATGCCTCCGACCTGATCGTTTGCCTGCACGCGACCGGTCAGGCGTACGTTGCGAATCGTCGCGCTGTCCGCGTCCGCCTCGCCGAACAATCCACCAGCCTCGACCCAATCAGCGACGACGACGACGTCCACCGTCACGTTTTCAACGAAGAGGGGTCGGTCGGGGACGAGATCATCGTCATCCCCCATCCCTCCCACGAGGCCCCCGGCCGTGTCCTCACCCGCCTCAATGCGGCCTTGCACACTCACATTCGTGGCGGTCACGTCCGCCTCCGCCTCACCCGCGAGTCCGCCTGCGTAATCCACGCCAGCCATGACGTCGATACCCTGCACCGTGACGGTGCCGAACGTTACGGGTGCCGTCGCGCGGCCCACGATGCCGCCGACGTAATCGTCCCCTGCGTACAGCGTGCTGGCGCTGACGACGACGTTCGAGATCTCCATCGGTGCTCCCGCGAATCCGATGATGCCCCCGACGTCCGTGGAGCTTGTGTCCGCGAGAGAGATGGTGCCTTCGAACGACACGTTGTCGATTGTGACGTCCGTGCCGGTGACGGCGCCCGCCACGCCACCCACGCGTCGGCCCTGCGTATCGGTGTCGCTGATCAGCACGTCACGAAGATCGAGACTGCGCACCGTCGCACCGTCGAGGGCACCGAACAGCCCAAAGCCGTCGAGTTGTACGTCGTTTCCCGAGACGTCGACGGGATCGACTTTCGTCAGGTTCGAGATTTTGTAGCCGCCCCCGTCGTACACACCAGTGAAAGGTGACGCCAAGCTCCCCATGGGCTGCCAGTCCGTACCGGAAAGGTCGATGTCGGCGGTTTGCTCGTAGTTGTAGTCCAACGAGCAATCAACGCCATCAATCTTTTGCAGGTCGGTTGCGGAGGCCACGAAATACCAGGTTCCGTCATTGTCGAGACTGCATCCATTCGCCCATGCCGATGTGACGTGAAGGGCGAGAACGAGGACGGCGACGAAGCGTATGACGTGCACGAGAGCACGCGCACGCGGCAGGGGCGTCGAGAAAGATGAGGACGGGGACGTGAACACGGTGCCTCCAATCGGGCGACGGAAAGCGAGGAAGCCTTGCCGCCGAACTGCAACGAACGTACCAATTTCGTGACGTCTTGGTTCGTAGGCGCCTCCACGAATCCTCTCCGCCCCATTGGAACGGAAGGGTTCACCCTTCGGCCCACACGGCCATGTGAGGACGGTCGCGGAGTCCGGTCCCACCGAGCGTCGACCACCACGCCACCCGCTGAAACGCACGAATGGCCTGGAGAAGGATACGCGCCCTCCCGTTAGACGTTCGTTAGACTTTCCAACCGTAGGCATGCACCTTCGTGAAGGCCGAGTTCTGGTCGTCGCTGCTGGCATCGTCGGGCCGGTGGCGGCCCCGCTGCGCGATCTGCTGCCCGGACCCACGCTCGCGTGGGGCGCCCTGTCGAGCGCACTGCGGACGGGCATGGCGAGTGTTTGTGCCAGCGTCGTGTTCGCGCGACGCGACCGTTGACGTGACGCATCGTCAACCCAACGATGCTCCGATGCCCAGCGCAGCTTCCCTGACGAGGTCCTTGAGGCGCTCCGCATCCATGTCGTCGAGTCGTTTCAGTGCGCCCGCAATGCCGATTGATGCTTCTCCCATGCGGGTCGTCACGATGGGTGACGCCACGGAGAACAGGCCGATAGACGTATCGCGCGTCATCCAGACCCGCGTTCGTCGGACGGTGTCGAGGGTTTGAAACAGGTGTTGCCGGTCGACCTCGCGGATGCCGTGGACCGGCTTGAGGGGCGTTTGCTGCAGGCGACCGAAAACCTCTTCGGACGCGAACGCCAATACGCCGTAGCCCAGTGCGCCCCAATAGGCCGGAATCCGGTCGCCACGATGCGCGCTTGAGCGATTCCACGATGCCGGAATCTCGGCCGTGATGACGACGCGGTCGAGGTCCACACGCCTCGCAATCGTCACGACCTGCTCGGTTTCCTTCGCGAGCCGGCTCAGGTGTGGTTCGGCGGCGGTGATGAGCGGGTCGTCATGGCGTGCGACGAGGCCGCCGAACAGCACCATGGCGCCCGGGCGGTAGGCCTTAGAGGTGTCCCGTTCGACGTAGCCCGCCGCCTCGAGCGTGGCGAGCATGCGAAACGTCCGGTTGATGGTGCTGCCCGTCTGGGCCGCTAGGTCGGTGAGGCTCGTCCCGGGCTGGGCGATGACCGCCTCGAGGACGGTGAGGGCATGTCGTGCGGTGCTCGATCCTTGGTCCATCACGTTCTTCTCCATCGACGTCCGTGCCGGCGTACGGCATGGGTGACATCGTCCTGACGTTCGGGTCATAGGTTCTTAGTGCTGATAATTGGAATCTTTTTCTAATTATCAGAATACCGGAGGAGTCGACGGAGGTCAACCAACCATGCCAACGTTCGTCCATCTCAGCGATCTACACGTGAGCCTCGACCCCGATGACACGATGCTGCTGAGCGATACGCTCAGTACCCTCGACACCGTCTTGGCGAGACTCGAACCCATCCGCCCCAGACTTGACTTCATCATCGCGTCGGGCGACCTCACCAACCACGGTCATCCCGACGCCTTCGATGCCATCCGCGACCGGTTCGACGCCTTCGGCGTCCCTATCATCTATGCGCTCGGCAACCACGACGAGCGCGCGGTCTTCTACGAACGGGTGCTCGGACAACCCGAACGGGGAACCGACCCCTACGACCACGACCTCGTCATCGCAGGACTCCACGTCATCGTCGTGGATTCCTCCGTCCCCAATTCGCCGCTCGGCGCCCTCGACGACGAGCAGCTCGCTTGGCTCCGCGGCGCACTCGAACGCCACCCGGACGTGCCAAAAATCCTCGTCATCCATCACCCCCCCGCCCCCACCACGCACCCCGTCTTCGAATTCCTCAACCTGCAGCCCGGCACGCGCGAACGCCTTGCAGCCACAATCGAAGGTTCCAAGCTCCTTGCCATCCTCTCTGGCCACGTACACCACGAACAGTTCATGGTGTGGCACGGAATCCCGACCATCATTTCCGCCGGCCTGCACAACGTCACCGACGTCATCGACTCCGATCGCTTCCGCGCCCACTCGGGAGGCAGCTACGGACTCGTCACGGTGGGCGTCAACCACGACCTCAACTACCAAACGGTCCCCCTCCTGTCCAACCCCGAACCGCTGCACGACGTCGATCTCGACACCCTCAAGCAGTATCTCACCGCCGCCGGACACTGAGCGGCCATCACGAAACGGAGCTCACCATGCGCGTCCTGACTTTGCTTGCCACACTGTTCCTCTCCACCGCCATTGCGCAGTCCTACCTGCCGCCCCTCGACCCCAACGAGGACATCACCATCACGTTCTACAACTACAACCTCGCCTCCGCCGGACTCGGCGCCCAAGGCACGCAGCGCCTCATCGACGAATTCATGGAGGCCAATCCCAACGTCACGGTCGAGGGTGTCGGCGTCTCCAGTGACCAGATGATCTCGCGCATCCAGGCCGACGTCGTCGCGGGCCGCGCTCCCGACGTCGCCCAAATCGTCTTCGACGATCTCGACTTCCTCGCCAACGGGCTCGGAATCACCCCTCTCGAAGAGCTCGTCGCACCCGAAGAACTCGCCGCGCACTACGAAGGATTCAACCCCCGCGGCTTGGAACTCGGTCGACTCGACGGCAGCACGTACGGCCTCGCTTACACCTTCAGCACTCCCGTCCTCTGGATCAACGAGGACCTGTTCCGCGCCGCCGGGCTCGACCCCGACGCCCCGCCCACCACCTGGGCCGCCGTGCAGGCCGCAGCCCAGACCATCCAAGACGCCACCGACGCCTACGGCGTGTACGTAAGCGTCTTCGGGCAGTTCGACTGGATGTTCCAGTCCCTCGTCCTCAGTAACAGCGGTCGCGTGCTTTCCGAGGACCGCAGCGAACTGACGTTCGATACGCCGGAGGCGATCGGTGCAGTGCAAATGCTGCGCGACCTCCGCGACGCCGGACTCAAGCCCGACCTCGGATTCAACGAGGCCCTCGAAGCGTTCCTGACCGGCAACCTCGCCATGTACGTGCAAACCAGCGCAGTTCAGAGTTACCTGCTCTCCGCCTCGCAAGGCGTGTTCGAACTCGGCGCGGCGAAACTGCCCGCGTTCGGCGACAAGCCGGTCCAACCCACGAACTCCGGCAGTGCCCTGTTCATCCTGACCGACGACCCCATGAAGCAGCGTGCGGCGTGGGAGCTCATGAAGTTCGCGACGAGTGAGCGTGGCTACACGATCATCACGACGGAGATTGGCTACCTGCCGCTCCGTCCCGCCATCGTTCGCGACCCGGCCTACCTCGGCGACTGGGTTGCTGCGAACCCCATCGTGGAGCCGAACCTCGCCCAACTCGAAAACCTCTCGCCCTGGGTTCCGTTCCCCGGGCCCAACTACAAGCAGATGGCCCTCCTCATGATGGCTGCCGTCGAAGAGGCCGTTTTCGGTGACGCACCGGTGGCCGACGTGATGCTCGACGCACATGAACGCGCATCGGCCTTGATGCCACGCTGAGCAAAGCCATCGACCATCCGCGTGGGTCGAGCATCCCAGCTCGACCCACGCGCGCCCAGGAGGACACCGTGTCGACCGTCACACCCACCAGGACTGCAGGGCGTTCCGAGCGACGGGCGCCGCGTCGATCCTGGCGTGCTCGTCTTGAGTCATGGCAAGCGCTGTTGTACGTCATGCCTGCGCTCATCACGATTGGCGTTTGGATCTACAAGCCCCTCGTCCAGACGTTCCAACTCGCTACCTACGAGTGGAACCTGCTTCCCTTCAGCCCCAAGGTGTTCGTCGGGCTCACGAACTTCGAGCGGCTGCTCACGCTGCCCGACATGCAGCAGGCGGCTTGGAACACCGTCCTGTACATCGTGGGAACGCTTCCCTTTTCCGTGTTCCTTCCCCTTGCGATCGCGCTCGTAACCGAGGACCTTCATCCACGCTGGCGCGCCACCTACCGCGCGCTAATCTTCATTCCCATGATCGTGCCGCCCGTGGTCGCGAGCGTCGTATGGCGCTGGCTTCTCCACCCCACGAACGGCGTCGTCAACCTCACACTGCAGAACGGATTCGGTCTCGATCCCATCTCGTTCTTCCGTGACACGAACATCGCCATCGGATCCATCATCTTCATCAGCGGCTGGAAGCTCATCGGTTTCGCCACGCTCATCTTCGCTGCCGCCATCGCCAACGTCGACCGGACGCTTCTCGAAGCCGCGCAGCTCGACGGCGCCAACCGTTGGCAGTCCATCACGCGCATCACGCTCCCGCTCATCTCCCCTACACTCCTGTTCATGGCGCTGTTGTCCGTTCTCCTTTCAGCGCAGTGGAGTTTTGCCTACATCAACGTGCTCACGCAGGGTGGACCACGGGGCGCAACGACGAACCTGTACTACCTACTCTGGCAGTACGGATTCGGCACGTTCGCCGTCGGTTGGAGCTCAGCGGCTGGCGTGATTCTCTTCGTTGCCTTCGGCCTTCTCGCCTGGGTGGGCCTCGCGCTCATTCGACGGTACTCGTTCTATGACGCGTGACGGTTCGGCGATGACCGCAGACACACCGCGTCGACGGACACGACCCAACGTCGTCGGGCACGCCTCGCTTCTCGCCCTCTCGCTCCTTTCCGTCTTTCCGATTTACTGGATGATCGCGACGTCCGTGCGACCCACCAACGAGCTGCTCACGTCATCGCTCGTTCCTTCGGCGTTGACGTGGGAACACTATCGGTACATGTGGGACGCCATCCCGATGGACAGCATGCTCGTGACGACGTTCCTCATGTCGGTGGCCATCACCGTGACCCAACTCCTCACGTCGCTTCTTGCCGCGTACGCTTTCGCCCGCTGGTCCTTCCCCGGAGGACGTATCCTGTTCGGCCTGTTCGCCTTAACGTGGCTCGTGCCGTTTCAAGTCACGATGATTCCCAACTACGTCCTGCTCTCCAATTTGCGTTGGTTGGACACGTTGTGGGCCCTCGTGGTTCCCCAAACCGCGTCGGCATTCGCCATCCTTCTCTTGTACCAGAGCGTCAACGCCTTTCCACGCGACCTCCTCGATGCCGCACGCATCGACGGGGCAAACAGCTGGTCCACCCTGTGGCGCGTGCTCGTCCCGAACCTTCGCGCACCGCTCGCAACGTTGGCCATCCTGCTCTTCATCTCCTCCTGGAACGAGTACTTCTGGCCCTTGCTGGTAACGAGGGACATCGAACGGAGCGTGGTACAAATCGGTCTGCAAATGTTTCTCACGTCCGAAGGAAATCTCTGGGGTCCCATGATGGCCGGGGCGACCGTCGCTAGCCTCCCGATTCTCGTGCTCTACATCGTGCTCCAACGCCAAGTCGTCGAGTCGTTCATGAAGTCGGGCCTGCGATGAATCCTTCAATCCGATTCCTTGACCTTGACGGTACCGTGAACACGCGCGACCTTGGTGGCTGGCGGCGTTCCGACGGATCGACGACGGCGTACGGCCGCGTCATCCGTTCGGACATGCCCCGCACGATGTCCGCACAGGATCGAGAGCGCCTCCACGATGCGGGCATTCGCACCATCTTCGACCTTCGCTCAGCGCAGGAGCGGAATGTCGAGCGGCACCCTCTCGCGAGCGACGAGGCGTTTGATGTTGTGTCGTATGACCTCATGGCCCCCGTCATCGAGGCGCGCTCGTCAGGGCGTGGGCATGTCGACGATCCTTTCGACCTCGGCGCGCTCTACGTCGACATGACCGTCGCATCGCGGGATGTTCTTCGCGAGATGTTCGTGCACATGCGTGATGCGAAGCAGTCGGGTGGCGTGATGGTGCACTGCACCGCTGGCAAGGACCGAACGGGCGTCGTTGCCGCGTTGGCGCTCCGGGCGAGCGGCGTGGCGGACCCGCACATCATTGCTGACTACGAGGTGACGGCTACGCGGCTCGCGCCGCTCTACCCGCATCTGCTCACTGGCGTCACGGCATCGGGCGTCCCCGAGGAGCATGCACATCGGCTGCTCACCGCCGAGGCGAGTACGATGGCGTACTTCCTGGCCCACGTCGACGAAGCTTGGACGTCGGTCGCCGAGGGCTTGCTGGACGATTGACGAACCCGGCACCCTAGCGTGTCGGTGCACTGGCCGTCGGTCTCGTACCAAGGCGATCCTCGCCGTCAAGTCACGCACCATTCACGGCGTCGCTCTGGCAGGCACATCGCGACTCGCAGCGAGTTGGTGCTCGCGCCAGATGGGGGAGGTGCTACCGTCACGCATGCACGAAACCTGCGACGCCCTGGTCGTCGGTGCCGGCATCGTCGGTGCGGCCACCGCCTTCCGCTTGAGTGAGCGTGGCCTCCGCGTTCACGTCATCGAGGCGGCAAATGCACCCGCCACCGGTTCGACGGGCCGCAGTGCCGCAGGGGTGCGTGTCCAGTTCGCCAGCGAACTCAACGTCCGCCTCTCCCTCGCCGGCATCGAGGAGTACCGCGAGTTCCAGGATCGCTACGGCCTCCCCTCGGGGTACCGGCCTCAGGGCTACCTGTTCCTCGTCCCGAAACCGCTTTGGGAGGCGCACGCGGAGGGCATACGCGTCCAAAGAAGCGCAGGCGCACCCGTGCAGGAACTCACCACCGACGAGGCGCAAACCATCGTCCCGTTCGACGCCACCGGCATTCACGCAGCGACGTACGGTCCCATCGACGGGGTGGTGGACCCCCACGCCCTCACGAGCGGGTACCTGAAGATGGCGCGCGACCGTGGAACCACCCTGCACCTCGAACACCCCATGACGGCAGCGCGGTACGAGGCCGGAACGTGGCGCATCGACACGCCCCACGCGACCTTCGAAGCCCCCACCATCGTGAATGCGGCGGGCGCCTGGGCAGGCGAAGTGGCGCGCATGGCTGGGCTCGACCTACCCGTCGTGCCGGTGCGGCGCATGGTGTTCACCACCGGTCCGCTTGCGGCGGCGCACGCGTACCCCCTCACCATCGACATGGCCAGCGGCGTGTACCTCCGCAGCGAGGGAGAACGCCTGCTCTTCGGCCGATCCAACCCCAACGAACCCGCAGGGTTCAACGAGGGCATGGACTGGCCTTGGCTCGAAGCCACCCTCGAACCCGGCCTGTCTCGCTTCCCCTTCCTCGAAACGGCCGGCCTCGACCGGCACGCGAGTTGGTGGGGGTACTACGAGGTGACGCCCGATCACGACGCCATCCTCGGCCGGCACCCGGACGCCGAAGGGTGGGTCGACGCGGCAGGCTTCTCGGGACACGGCGTGCAGCACGCCGCGATGGTGGCGCGCCTCATGGCCGAAGAGGTCGTGGATGGTGCGGCCCACACGCTCGACGTTGCACCCCTCCGCCACGCCCGATTCCACGGTGATGCAAGAGACCGAAGGGCCGAAACCCACATCGTTTGACCCCCTGCGGCACCTGCACGTCGAAGAACGGTCCGTGCGTCCTACCCTTGGGAAGTAGGAGGAGAGCGATGCGGATAGGCGTGATTGGAAGCGGCCGACTTGGTGGCACGCTGGGACAGGCGTGGGGCGCAATGGATCACGAGGTGCTCTTCGCGTCTCGCGACCCAACCCAAGGCAGCGTCGTCGATTTGGCCGTCGCCACGCGAGGCGCACGAACCGCGACCCTCGAGGAGGCGCACGCGGCCAGCGACGTCCTCCTGCTCGCCGTGCCTGGAAACGTCGCCGAGATGCTCGTTCGTACTCTCGACGGCTGGACCGGCAAGGTCCTCATCGACCCGACGAATCACCTTGCACCCGACGGCAGTTCGAACGCCGAGGCGATTCAACGTGCCGCACCCGGCGCACGGGTCGTGAAAGCGTTCAACGTCATGGGCGTCGAAGCGCTCGAGCGGGCCGCCACGGGAAACGCGACCGGCACGATGCCCATCGCAGGAAACGACGACGAAGCCATCGCAATCGTGTCCCGCCTCGTGAACGACGTGGGCCTCACGCCCCTTCACGTCGGCGGGTTGGCAATGGCGACCTCACTCGAGCAACTTTCGTCGGTGTGGATCGCCTGGTCCAGGACGCTCGGACGCCGGTTCCTGTGGGACGTGGTTCGCTGACCGACGCGCAGCACCGTCAGACCCCGGTGGGCCTGCACTCGATCCGGCCGACAAGAGCCTCGTGAAGATCAAACACGCTTCCACGCACCTTCGGCTGCACTCGCTCGCAAGGCATCGAGCACACGCATGTTGGCCACCGCATCCTCGAGGGGCGTAGGGACGGGCGCGTCTTGGAGGATCGCCTCGCTGAACGCTTCGCCTTGCAGGGTGTACTGGGCGACGTTCTCGAAGCTTCGCTGCAGGGTGTTCTCCCCTTCGGCACGCCGGACGTGCACGCGTCCGCGTGGGGGGGCGTTGAAGGGAACGTCGATCTCGACGGTGCCGGCAGTGCCGAAGGCGTGAACGCGTTGGAAGGGGGCGAGTTGGGTGGCGCAACTGAACGTGGCGGTCGCTCCGTTCCCGAAGTCGAGGATTGCGCTGGTGAGGCGATCGGTTTCGAAGCTGGGGTCGTAATCGATGGTGGCGACGACGCGTTCGGGTTCGCGCCCGTACAGGTAGCGGGAGAGCGACACGTCGTAACAGCCGATGTCGAGCAGTCCACCACCGCCGGTCTCCACGCGGTTGCGGACGTTGGCCGGGTCGAGGTTGCGGTAGGCGAAGTGGGAGTGAATCTGTTGCACGTCACCGATGAGGCCTTCGTCGATCCACGCCTTCGCGGTCGTCCATTGTGGGTGGAAGCGGTACATGAACGCCTCCATGACCTTCACGTGGGGGTGCTGCGCGGCGGCGTCGAGGAGGGGTTGCACCTCGGCGGCGGTTCGGGCGATGGGTTTCTCGACGAGGACGTGCTTGCCGGCTTCGATGGCGCGCACGCTCCAGGGGACGTGGAGTTGGTTGGGGAGGGGAATGTAGACGGCGTCGACGTCGGGGGAGGCGAGGAGGTCCTCGTACGACCCGAATGCCATGGGGACGTGCAGCGCTTGACTGGCGGCGCGGGCGCGCGCTTCGTCGCGTGAGGCGATGGCGACGACGCTGGCGTTTCGGCAGCGTTGCATGGCGGGGATGACCTTCTCGGTGGCGATTTTGGCGGGACTCATGACGCCCCAACGCACGGTGTCGGGCATGGTTGGACCTCCGTGCCGTCAGGGTACCCGGGTGGGGATGGCCTTGCGTGCCGTCTTGCACGGCGTGGGGTGGTGCGTCGCTCTCAAGCTTCGCTGAGCCAGCGGTCGCGGCCCTCCGCCTTGGCGCGGTAGAGCGCACGGTCGGCTCGGCGGAAGGCACCGTCGATTCCCGTTTCGTCGGGTGCGCAGACGGTCACGCCGATGCTGATGGTGGGTTTCGTCACGCTGGCTTCTCCAAGATCGACGTGGAGTTCGCGGGTGGTGGTGACGAGCCGTTCAGCGAGCGTGGTGGCATGCTCGAGCGTCGTGTCGGGAAGCAGGAACGCGAACTCTTCACCACCGACGCGGGCGAACACGTCGGTTTCGCGGGCGTGGCTCTGCATGTGTTGCGCCATCGCGTGAAGGACCTCGTCGCCAGCACCATGCCCATGCTGGTCGTTGATGCGTTTGAAGTGGTCAATGTCGATGACGAGGAGCCCGGTGGAGAGGTCGTTGGCGAGAGCCTGGTCACAGATGCGTTCGCCTGCTTCGCGGAAGGCTCGGTGGTTGAGGACGCCGGTCACGCTGTCACGCACGGCGAGGTCGGCGAGTTCCTGGCGGAGGGCTTCGAGTTCGCTGACGTCGGTGGAGAAACCGACAAGCCTGCGGCTGCCGTCGCCCAGGTCGAGAGGCGCCTTGATGGTCCACAGGGTGCGCGACACTCCGTTGTCGACGATGGATTCGGGCCCCGCGATGCGCTCTCCCTGGTCGAAGATGCGGCGGTCGGTGCGTTGGAACTCATCGACGGTTTCGGGGGGCAGGAGGTCGGATTGAAGGCGACCCATGATCGATTCCTTCGGGAGGCCGAACATGTCGGCCGATTTCTGGTTGACGTACTCGAATCGTCCTTCCTCGTCCTTGACGAAGAAGTAGGCCTCGGCGTGATCGAGGAGGCTGTCGAGGAAGGCGCGTTGTGCCTCGAAGCGGTTCTTGGCGTCGAACAAGTCGCGGGTGAAGCTCTCGAGCAGAGCTTCGGCTTCGCGTCGGGCCTTGCGTTCGCGTTCGAAGCGGCGACGCCACACGCTGGCTTCATCGAGGGTCTCGGCGAAGATCGTGGTGTGAAGGGGACTGGGGGCGTCGTTCGGGTCGCTGTCGCTCATGCTTGGGGTCCAGGTTCGGTGGGGTGGTCGAGGTGGATGGGTGTGAGTGTGAAGCGGATGGAAGCGTCGTCGCCGGACGGGTTGGGCGACGGGTTGGGGGTCACGGCGACGTCGACGCCGAGGCCGTAGTGCGTGAAGCATCCTTCGAGCAGACCGTGGGCGAAGGCATGCAGGTGCCGGTGCGAGGTGTAGGTGAGTTCGATGACACCGTCGTCACGAACCAGGGTGTGGAAGGTGGGGGGTCGTGAATCGGGGTAGAGCTTGCGGACCTCCTCGTGGACGTGCGTTTCGAGGTTTTGGAGGAGGTCGAGGGCCGTGGCGTAGCGTCCGACGAGGTAGGGGTGGTGGCGCATGAAGCGGTCGAAGAGGCGTTGGCCGGTCGTGCGGTGCACGTCGTGCACGTCGCGGCCCGTGACCTGTGCGTAGGCGGTGAGGATGCGATCCAGCTCGGCGTCGGGGTAATGGCCAACGGCAGTGTACGCGCCTTCGACGTCGGCTTGCGCGAGGACGGCGTCGACGAGATCGAGGGAGCCTTCGTCCTCGATGTGGTCGAGCAGTTCGGTGAACACGATGCCCAACATGACGCCCTTCTGCGACGTCATGAGCGTACATTGGCCAATCGCGTTTCGTCTACAAGCAGGTTTTCGTCAAGGTTTCATTACATCCGTTGGCTGAGGGTCGTGACGACATGAGGCGTCAAGGCGCGCGCCCGCGCTTCGTCGAACACGCCATTGGTCACGAAGAGGCAAGTCGCGCCCGCGGCAAGGGCGGCGCGTGCACCCGCCTCGCTGTCCTCAACGACGAGGCTGCGTGCCGGGTCGACACCCAGCCGACGCGCAGCAAGGAGGTAACTGTCGGGCTCGGGCTTACCCCGTTCGACGTCCTCGACCGAAACGCGGACCGTGAGGTGGGCGCCCCAGGCGTGCGCGGCAAGCGAAGCCTCGATCATGGCGTGGGGCGAGTTGGACACCACCGCGCAAGGCTGCTGAGCGGCGACCGTCGCTTCGACCCAAGCACCGGCACCCGGCATGGCTGGAACGTCGGCGAGTGCGAGTGTGAGCTCGTCGACGACGTTCCGCCAGAACTGCGCTGGCTCTCCCGTCATGCCAAAATCCCGCCGGAGTCTCGCGGTCGTCGCCAAGCGATCAAGGCCGTGAAGCACGCCATGGGCATCTTGTGGCAAGTACCCTCCATAGCGCTGGATTACGGCTCGCATGACACGAAACCACACCGGTTCACTATCGACGAGCGTGCCATCCATGTCAAAGAGAATGGCATCGAACGACCGTGGATCGAGGGTCCCGCTGCGCATGAAATCAGCCTCTCTCTCGTGCCCTTGGGTCGATGGCGTCACGCAACCAATCACCGAGCAGGTTGATGCCGAGCGTCGTCACCGCAATGGCGAGCCCGGGGAACACCGCCATCCATGGATGGGTCGTCAGGAACCGACGGCCCAGCGACAGCATGTTGCCCCAGCTTGGCACCTCGGGCGGAACGCTCAGGCCGAGAAAACCGAGACCCGCCTCGTAGAAGATCATTGCAGAAATCTCGAAGGTCGCGAGTGTCGCGAGCGGACCCGCCAAGTTCGGCAAGAGATGCCTCGGAACCACCCACACGGGCGTTGCACCGAGCGCTTGCGCCGCCTCGACGAACGCGAGGCGTTTCATGCGAAGCACCTCGCCACGTGCAAAACGAATGAAGACCGGACTACTCGTGATGCCGAAGAGGAGAATCACGTTCACGAGACTGCGGCCGAGCACGGTGGCCACGACGATGACGAGTACGAGGTACGGAATCGACAAGAGAAGATTGGCGAAGCCAGAGACGATTCGGTCCACCCACCCCTCGAACCAGCCGGCAAGAAGGCCCAGCGTGACACCCAGCGTCACGGCCGACAACGCGCCGAACACCCCGACGAGCAGCGACACGCGCGCGCCGTACACGATGCGGCTGAAGAGATCCTGTCCGAGTTGGTCGGTACCGAGCAGGTGCTCCAAGCTTCCCTCTGGGTGCCATGCGGGTGGCGTGCGGGCAGCGAAGAAGTCCGCTTGACCCGGGTCGTGCGTCGCGATCCAAGGCGCGAACACGGCAGCACTTGCGACGAGGACGACGAGAATGAGGCCCACCACCCCGCCGGGACTGCGCATCAGCCCGTGCAGGAGGCGGTTCTCCGTGCGTGATTTCGGACGTCCCTCCATGGACGCTTCGCCGGACGCATGCGTCATGCGACTCGCAGCCTCGGGTCGACCCACCCATAGAGAAGGTCGGTGAGGAGGTGCACCGAGATTGCGATGAAGGCGATGAAGACCGTGATGGCCTGCACGAGCGGGAAGTCCGTGTCACGAATGGCGCCTTCGAGGAGTGTGCCAAGTCCCGGCCATGCGAACACGGATTCGATGTAGACCGAACCGCCGAGCAGGTAGGTGAATTGGATCCCCAACACGCTGATGAGTGGAACCGCCACGTTGGGGAGCACGTGACGCCAAGCAAGGCCGGTCGCGTGGACGCCTTTCGATCGCGCCGTACGCAAGTAGTCGCTTCGACGGACGTCGAGGACGGTGGACCGCGTGAGCCTGACGAGTTGGCCGAGCCCAGCGAAACCGAGGGACACGGCCGGCAAGACGAGTGAAGCTGCCGTATCGCGTCCAAAGGCCGGCAACCAGCGAAGCTCCACGGCGAAGAAGACGATCAGCAACATGCCGAGCCAGTAGTTGGGAATCGTCTGCCCTGCCAGCCCGACCGTGCGCGCGATCCGATCGATCCAACCATCCGGATTCAGCCCCGCCGCCAATCCAAGGGGAATGGCGATCGTCATGGCGAACGCGAGTGCACCCAACGCGAGTTGCACGGTGGGCCAGAGCCGTTCACGGATGATGTCCAGCGTGGGCCTTCGCTGTCGGAGGGAATCGCCAAGATCGCCGCGCGCCACGTCGGCGAGGTACTGGGCGAACTGTACGGGTAGGGGTTGGTCGAGACCCATCATGCGGGCGAAGGTCTCGCGTTGCTCTTGCGGTGCGTCCTTGGGAACCATGAGCGCCACGGGATCCCCCGTGAGCCTGACGAGGAAGAACACGAGCACGAGCACGCCCACGATGAGGGCGAGCGACTCCAGCAACTTGCTGGCGACGTAACTCAGCACGCGTGAACCATCAGACTCCGGTCGAGGCGGTGCCGCCTCGACCGGAGCGCGAACGTACGATCAGTCTGCAAGCCGGACGGAACGGAGGAAGTACTCCTCGGCGGCAAGGGGACGGTAGCCCTGAACGTTGCTGGCCACGGCCTCGAAGATGACGGGCTGGTAGAGGTAGATGAACGGAGGTTCGTTGCGCATCCGCTCGTGCATCTCCTGGTACAAGGCGGCCCGCTCGTCGCGATCCACGGTGACGTCGATTTGGTTGATCAGCGCCTCGAGCTCGGAATCTTCCCAGGTCGTGTAGTAGTTGCCGGGAATCAGGGCGCCTTGCAGACGCGGGAGGGCTTCGCCCACTTCACTCGACCAGCTATCGACGAACATCGGACCTGTGACGGCGTACTGCGGTTCGCTCCAGTACGTGTTCGTGGTTTGGAAGTCGACGTCGACGTTCACGCCAATCGCACCAAGGCTTTGCGCGACCGCTTGACAGACTTCGTTGATGTTGACGTAGCCATCGGCAGGACAACCCATCTGAATGTCGAACCCGTCGGGGTACCCGGCTTCGGCGAGAAGCGCCCTGGCCCGCTCGGGATCGTAGGCGAAGGGTGCCATGGCAGCTTCGTCGTACCCGAGGTTGCCTTCGACGACGAACCCGGGTGCAGGATTCGCATAGCCGCTGAAGATCGCTTCGATGATGCCGAACCGATCGACGCCGTAGTTGAGGGCTTGGCGGACGCGCGCGTCCTCGAGCGGCGTTCCGACGCCAGCACCAATGTTCTTGAAGGCGACGTAGTAGACGCGGTCGTTCAGGTACGTGAGCACGTCGACCCCGTCTTCGCCTTCGAGCGACTCGGCGAGTTCGGGGGTGAGCCGGTTGGCAATGTGAACCGCGCCCGTCTGGATGGCGGCCACGCGGGTGGAGGGATCGGAGATGACGCGATACTCGACGCCATCGAGGTACGGCAACTCGGAATCCCAGTAGTTGGGGTTGGCTTCCATGACGATGCGCTCCCCAGGCGTGCGGGAGACGAATTGGAACGGGCCGGTGCCGACGGGGGCGGTAGCGAACGCGTCGATGCCGACCTCGCGCATGTAGTCACCGGGAATGATGGCCCAGTTCTTCGCCATGGTCGTGAGGAAGATGGCGTTGGGTTCCGCCGTCGTGATGCGGACCGTGAAATCGTCGATCGCTTCGACCGAGGTGGCGACCGTGTAGTACCCGGGGTAGTCGTTGCTGTCATCGCCACCGTACTCCCACGTGGCGATCACGTCATCGGCCGTGAAGGGTTCCCCGTTGTGGAAGGTGACGCCCTGACGAAGCGTGAAGGTGTAGGTGAGGCCGTCATCGCTGATCTGCCAGTCGGTGGCAAGCTGCGGAACGAGCTCGCCCTCCTCGTTCAACCACACGAGCGTGTCGTAGAGCGACCAGGACGCGTTCCCCGCGGTGCGATCCGCTGCGCGCGGCATGTAGAGCGAGGTGGGATCGCTCGACAGTGTGACGACGAGAACGTCCTCTTGAGCGAAGGCGAAGTGGGCGGCGAGCACGAGGCTCGCGACCATCGTGAGCAATCCGTTCTTGAGCATCGTTGCATCCTCCAAGGCGCGCCTGCAGGTGTGCGCGCGTCACTTGGAAGGCTAGGTTGCGAACGTCACGGGCACGTCATCGCGAACGGGGCGTCAGTCCTGGCTGTGCGCGAGGGATCGTCCGGTTCCCGCCGGCGCGAGGCCAACGAGATCGGCGAGGGTCGCCTCCACGGCGTCGGCCTCCGCGTGGGGAATGTGCGCCCGTGGAATGTCGGGTCCGGCCGCGACGAAGAACCGGTCGTCGCTCGCGGTACCCGGCTTGAGACCATGCGTCGAGGGGTAACCCGGGGGGCCCGACACGGCCTCCGGGTCCCCGCCTTCGGGCGCACGCTCGAAGGCAGCCAGCTCGGGTGCAGCGAACGCTGCGAGACATTCGGCGACGTCTGGTGGGAAGGGCGGTGCCGCGTAGGGTTCGATGCCATGCTCGGCGAGTCGTTCGCTGACCTCCCGCAGGTGGGCTTCGTTCGACACGGCAACGAAGAGCGTGCCGCCCTCAGGTGCCGTATCAACGTCGGGAAGGATGCGTTCCGGGTAGAACGCACGTTCGACGGCTCCATGTCCATGGTCGCTGACGACGACGACGTTCGTGTCGTCGCGTCGCCCCGAACGTTCGAGCTCGTCAAGGAGCGTCGCAACGAGCGCATCGGCGTACGCCATGGACCAGGTCGCGTAGGGGTGACCCTCGCCTGCCACGTGTTGCACGCTATCGGGGACGAGGACTTCGGCGAGCAGCAGGTCGGGACCATCGGCTGCGGCGGCGAGGCGCGACGCCATCCGCACCATG
>CAJXWR010000001.1 GCA_913062675.1 uncultured Trueperaceae bacterium | reverse complement strand
CCCGAGCCTGAGCCGGAACCCGAGCCCGAGCCTGAGCCGGAACCCGAACCCGAACCCGAGCCCGAACCCGAGCCGGAACCGGAACCGGAACCCGAGCCGGAACCTGACCCCGTGTCGCTGAGCATCACGACCGCCAACGTCGTCACGGGGAGTCGCATCACGCTCACCTGGGACGCCACGAACGCCGACGGCTTCAGCCTCTACGCGGTCACCGCCGATGGCACGCAAGACCCCATCGCCACCGACCTTCCCGGCACCGCGCGGTCCACCACGATTCCCATCCCGGCCAGCGACCGGCAGCGGCTACGTCTCGTCGCAACGGGGGATGGCGATCCCGTCCTTGACGAGGTGACCCCCACCAACGTCGTGCTGCGGACGGACGACACCGACCCCTACGCCTCCGGTGGACGCATCCCAGATCCTGCCGTTCCAGGCACCCTCCGGGCCGTCCTCGCGAGTGCCGAAGCGGGAAGCGTCATCGGGTTCGCCTCCGACGTCACGACCATCGACCTGTACGGCGTGGGCCTGACGCAAACGCCCGACGAGGATGGGATCTACCAGGACGCCCACCTGCTCCTGACCCGCAACGTCACCCTCAGCGCACCCACGACGACCGACGGCGCACCCGGGGTCACCCTTCGCGTCGACGAGCGCGCCTTCGACGGAACCGGCACGTTCGACGGCACCATCCGCGACGTCACCTGGAAGTCGCGCATGCTGCACGTCCCCACGGGGGTCACCGCCACCCTCGAGAACCTCGTCATCGAAGGGGGTCGCTTCATCTACAACGGCGCCGGCATCCGCAACGACGGCGCCCTCCGCCTCGAAAACGTCACCCTTCGCGACAACCACGCCTGGGGCATCGGCGGCGCCATCTACAACCGCGGCACCCTCACGCTCGACGGCGTGCGCATCGAAGACAACATGGCCGCCAGCCTCCCTGGGGAAGCCACCACCACCTACGCCATCCGAAACGACCCCAGCCTCGGCGAGATCACCGTCGACCTCGTCAGTGGTTGGGGCGGCGGCATCTACAACGAGGCGGGCGCCACGCTCACCATCCTCGACTCGCTCCTCGACGCGAACGCCGCCAAGATCTCGGCAGGCAGCCTCTACAACGCTGGCACCCTCACCATGCAGCGCAGCGACGTCACCAATTCGATCGCGAACCGCGTCGACCCCTTTGGCGCGCCCGAAGGGTACAGCCACGCCGGCGCGATCTACACCGAGGGGACGCTCACCTTCGAGGACGGCGCGATGCGCGGCAACGAAGCGCTCGAATTGGGCGGCGCGCTGTTCATTGACGTCGACGGCAGCGCCACCCTCCGCCGCGCCACCCTCGAAGCCAACACCGCCGAGTACGGCGGCGGGATTCGCCACGAGTACTGGCTCGACGAGGGGAACGGCAACCTCGACGTCGATGCCGAGACGCTCATCAGCGGCAACGTCGCTCGCTCCACCATCGACCCCGACGTCAGCAGCGAAGGGTTCGAACGCGCTGGCGTGGGTGCAGCCTCGCGTGGCAGTACACCGCTCCACGAAAGGCGCGCCCAACCCAGCAGCGACCCCATGCACTGGCGCTGAGCCGGGAACGGGAAAACACCATGCATGATTCCGGCACGAGGCCACGAAACGCTCACGACCGAGGTGCGGCAACGCACCTCGGTCCATTCCGCGCAGGCGCACCCGCCGTCCCCCGTCCTCAACCGCGCGCCTGGTGGCGACCCCTGCTCGTCACCCTCGTCTCCCTCCTCCCGGTCGCCGCCTGTGAACCGATCGGCGAAACGGTGACGTCGACCCCTCCCTCGTCCACCGATGAGCGCATCGACCCGCTCCCCGGCTACCCACTTCCCCCCGCCGTCGTCGATGCGTTCCACGCCTGGACGTGCCTCGCCGGAGACGATCTCGACGCACCCCCCGCCACCCTGCACGTTGCCACCCACGGAGCGGACGACCAGGATGGGCGCACGCCCGAACGCGCGCTCGTCACGCTCCAGGCGGCCGTCGACCGAAGCCAACCGGGGGAAGTGATCTGGCTCCATGAAGGCGTCTACGAACGAACCACCACCATGCGGCGTTCCGGCAGCGAATCGGAACCCATCCTCGTCACTGCCGCCCCCGGTGCCTGCGTCACCCTCCAGGGCGACCGCCATGACGCGCCCGACGGTGCTCCCCGCGACGCCGTCCTCACCCTCGATGGCGTCCGTCACGTCACCGTCCAAAACCTGACGGTGCGCTTCTCCCGCAGCGAAGGCATCCTCATCTTGGATGGTCACGACGTCACCCTCGACCGCCTCGATCTGCACGACAACACCTTGAGCGGACTCACCACGATCGGGGGGAGCAATAACCACTACCGCCGCATCCTCGCGCACCACAACAACGACGATGCAGGGGGCGGCGACTCCGATGGAATCAGCATCTCCTCCGGAACGGGTCATCACGTCGAGCACGTAGCGGCGTTCGCCAACTCCGATGACGGGGTCGATACCTGGCTCTCCGTGGGCACCACGCTCGACCACGTGCTCGCCTTCGACAATGGTCGCGACGAGGGGGACGGAAACGGCATCAAGGCTGGAGGGCAATATGAGCAGGTCGACACGCTCGTGCAGCGAAGCATCGCCTTCGGCAACCGCACCTACGGCTTCACCGACAACACCGGACGCGGCGTCACCTTCCGAAGCAATACCGCGTACGGCAACGGCAAGGACGGCTTCGCCATCCTCACGTCCGCCCTCACCGGCAACCTGTCGTTCGGTAACGAAGGGGGCGCCGTCTGGTGGGGGGGAACCCCCACGCAGAATGAGGGAAACGGATGGAACCTCGCGCTTGACGTGAGCGTGCTTCGCAGCGTCGATCCGATCGACCCGGCGTTCCTGATGCTGCGTGACGACGCTGCACTTCCTCCCGTCGGCGCGTTGCACGACGGGAACAATCTGGCAACGTGGCTCGTGAGCGAGTGAAGCCCGTCTGAAGCGCGTGCATCACGCTGTGGGCGGGGCGCATGCGCTCCTGAGCGCGGCAAGGCCGGACGGCGGCCCGGTCCGTACGTCACGCTTGGCAGAGGTTTTGTAACGCAGAAATCGTAACCGTGACAGTGCGGGTGCTAGTCTTCGGTCGTGGGTTCCGCACGGAACCTCGCGATTCGAGGGCGATGACGCTCGTTCTGCAACATGGGCGCTTGGAACGAGCCGAGCCAGTAGCGCAACCGATCGGTCGACGTTCTCGTAGTGATTCGCACTCCGTCTTCTCCGATCTTCCCTCCACCCGAAACGGTTAAGCACCCAAACGTTGGACGCCTCCTGCGAGGCGTCCGGAGGCGATGACCCGCAGATCCCCATTTGGGCATCAAGGGACGCGGCGAGCCAGTGATGCAACCGGCCGGACGGCTACGCACGTGTGTACGTGGCCCCAGGCCTCGGAGGAGGAACGATGCAAGACCTCGCACGCCCGCGGAGCGGCCTGCTTCGCAACCTGCCGCGCACGATTCTGTTCGCGCTCGGCGTTCTCGGATTACTCGTCACGGGATGTTCCACGTCCGCCTTGCCCAGCGAGACCCTCGCCGATCCCGTCATCGAGTTCACCATCCCCACGACCGTCACCCCAAGCTTCGAAGACACGCAGGTGCAACGGTTGGACGGCGCGACGCTGAGTGGTGACGTGAGCGTCTTCGTGCGCGACCATCCGCATCTCGACGTCGTGTCCTTCACGCTCACGACCGACACGGGAACCGCCTTGGAAGCGTTGGACGTGAGTCGAGCACCGTACCTGATGGATCTCGACGTTTCCGACCTCGGGGACGGCCAGTACCTGCTCACGGCGGAAGCCGTTTACCGCAAGGGTCAGGTCAAGGTCGCCACGGCCGCCTTCGACGTGCAACTGCCGACGACGGACGCACCGGACGAGGGGGACGTGAACGACCCCGTTGCACCGGAAGAGCCGACCGAACCTGAGCCGACCGAGCCCGAACCGACCGATCCCCAGCCGACGGAGCCCGATCCAACGGACCCCACGAACCCTGAAGAACCGACCGAGCCGGCCCCGACCGAGCCTGAGCCGACGGAGCCTGAGCCGACCGAGCCAGCACCCACGGAGCCTGAGCCGACCGAGCCCGAACCGACCGATCCCGAACCGACCGAGCCGGCCCCAACGGAGCCTGAACCCACGGAGCCCGAGCCGACTGAACCTGAACCCACGGAGCCCGAGCCAACCCCCGCCCCCATCGCAGCCACCTACTACGTCGCCCCGACCGGCTCCGACGGCAACGACGGTCGCAGCCCCTCGACCCCCTTCCGAACCGCGCAACGCGCAGCCGATGTCGTGCAACCCGGAGACGTCGTCGCCCTCCGTGGAGGCATCTACTCGATCAACCTGAGCGTCTACCGCAACGGCACGAGCAGTGCACCCATCCGCTGGGTCTCCTACCCCGGTGAGCGCGCCATCTTCGACGGAAGCAACCAAACCCCCGTGGAAAGCAACCACCGCATCAGCGTGACCGCCGACTGGAACGTCTTCGAAAACTTCGAGGTCCGCTACGGACCGCAGGAAGGCATCATCGTCAACGGTGGACACGACAACGTCTTCCGCGGACTCGACATCCACGGCAACCACTACAGCGGCATCCTCAACTACCTGAGCAACCGCAACCTCTATGAGGACATTCGCGTCTACGACAACTACGACCGCTACAACCCCTACGGCCGCATCGGTGACGACGCCGACGGCATCGGCATCTCCTCGGGGACCGGCAACGTGCTGCGTCGCGTTCAGGCGTTCCGCAACTCCGACGACGGCATCGACACCTGGCGCTCCACCTACACCATCGTCGAAGACTCGGTCGCCTGGGGCAACGGCCTCGGCACGTACGGCAACGGAAACGGCATCAAGGCCGGAGGCAACAGCGAAAACGTCTACACCATCGTGCGCCGCTCCGTCGCCTACGACAACCGCAGCCACGGATTCGACTACAACAGTGGACGCTACGTGACCTTCCACAACAACACCTCGTTCAACAACGGTAGCTACGCCTTCGTCGCCGGTGACACGACCACGCTCCGCAACAACATCGCCTACGGAAGCTCGGCCGGCCTGTGGGGCGCAAGCAGCGCCTACAACAGCTGGGATCTCGGGATCACCGACCCCAGGTTCGTCAGCACCGACCCGAGCAGCGCCGACTTCCTGACGCTCCGGAGTGACAGTGCCGCCATCGATGCCGGCATCGACGTTGGTCTCGCCTACCAAGGGGCCGCACCCGACCTCGGTGCGATGGAGCAAGGCACCAGCTACGCCGACCTCCTCACGCCAGGAGCCACCATCAGCACCATGACGCTCGCCCTGAGCGAGTAACGCAAGCAAGCTCGAATCGCACGACGTCCAGCCCGTGACGCATGGGCTGGACGTCGTTTCATGGAGCGCTACCGTACGGACTCACTGCCACGAATGTGTCGACAAGGCAACACATGCGTTCGTGCGACGGGAGACGAACCGGCATGCGCAGCATTCTCACCAGCCTCCTCCAACTCGGCGGAATGCAACTCGTCATCGCCGCCACCGCCCTCGTCCGCAACAAGGTGCTCGCCGCACGCCTCGGCACCGAAGGGTTCGGCGCGTACGCCCAACTCGCCCTCCTCGCCATCGCCGGCAGCGTCCTCATCGCCTTCGGCCTGGGCATGAGCCTCAACCGCAACGTCGCAGCCGCCAAGGATCACGACGAGCGCCAACGCCTCCTCGCCACCGCCAACGGCGTGACGATCCTCCTTGCCCTCACCGTCGTCCTCCTCGCCGCAACGATCCTCGCCTTCGCGCCCGACACCCTCACCACCGTCGGGCTGTCGCCTACCCCCCACGTCCTCACCGCAGCCGCCATCCTGCTCGCCTACCTCCCCACGCAAGCGGCCGCCCATCACCGCATCGCCTTCCTCACCGGCGCACTCGACATCCGCGGCATGACCGCCGGTCGCAGCCGCGCCCTCGCCCTCGGCACCCTCGCCTCGCTCCCCATCGTCTGGTGGTTCGGCCTCGTCGGTGCCGCCCTCCAGTTCACGCTCCTCACCTTCCTGATCGTCCTCTTCCTCGACCAGCGACTCCGCACCCTCGGCTATCACCCCTGGCGCATTCACCTCCACCGCTCCACCCTCACCCTCCTCGCCACGTACGGTCTCGCCTCCCTCACCGCCGGCTTCGCCCAGCAAAGCGCCGACCTGCTCGTCCGCGGAAGCCTCATCCACGGCCATGGCGCCGCCAGCAACGGCATCTACCAAGCCGCGCTCTCCATCACCTACCAGGTCAAAGCCATCGTCCTCGGCAGCGTCGGCGCGCTCAGCCTCGCCACCCTCACGCAAGACGCGAGTCCCGACGCCATGCGCCGCACCGCCGAACGACTCCTCAACGTCGTCACCCCCATTGCCACCCTCGCCCTCGCCGCGCTAGGCCTCCTCTCCGGCCCCATCCTGCTCCTGCTCTACACGCCCGAATTCCTTCCCGCCCAGGGGATCCTGCCGTTCCTCCTCCTCGGTGAGTTCCTCCTCGTTCCCATCTGGGTGTTCGCTGCGCCCCTCCTCGCCACCGGACGGGTCGGGCCCTGGCTCGGCTTCGAACTCGGTTTCACCCTCGCCCGCACCACCACCGCACTCCTCCTACTCCCCCACCTAGGTGCACCCGGCATCGCCATCGGCTTCGCCGCCGCCACCGTCCTGCAACTCGCCGCCCTCACCCTCTACGTCCACCGCGCCTTCGGTCTCCACCCCACCCGCACCCCCACCCGCCTGCTCGTCAGCGGCTTCCCCGTCGTGGCGCTCACGGCATGGCTCGGGTCCAGCGCCGTCTTCGACCCCACGCACCTTCTCGCCGGCCTTGCGCTGCTCGCGCTCTTCACCCACCTCGCCATCCGCCAAACCCTCGGTTGGCGAGACGCCCTGCAGCACACCCGCACCGCCCTCGCGCGAAAGGTGACGGCATGACGACACGCGCCGTCCCAGTCACCCAGCGCCACGCACCCCGCCTCGCACGCGACCTGCGACCCGAGCGCCGACCCGACCGGGTCAGCGCCATGCTGCTCGCGGGGTACTGGATCGCCTTCGTGCTGTACGAAACCGTCTTCGCGCACGTCACCCTCGCCGGGTTCTTCTACCCCTTCTACCTCGCGTTCCTTGCCAGCATCCTCCTCACCCTCCTCGGGCCCGGCCTCCACCTCTGGCGCCCCGCCGTCCACGCCTACGTCGCCTTCCTCCTCGTGACCGCCGTCAGCTTCGTGGGCTTCCTCGACCCCCTCGGGTTCGACACGATTCAACGCGTCGTCGCGTACCTCCTCGGCCTCCTCGCCACCCTCCAGATTCGCTCCCGGGAAGGCCTTCACGTCGTCACGACCGGCATCCTCACGAGCACCACGATCCTCGCCGCCTGGATCGTCCTCACCGCCATCCAGGACGGTTTCACCTACCGTGCCGGCATCGCCACCGACCCCAACGTCGCCACCTTCTACCTCGCTCCCGGCGTCCTCGCCGCCGCTGCGCTCCTCAAGCACGCCGCCACCAGCGCGATGCCGCAACGCTGGCTTCGCCTCACCGGCATCACCCTCGCCACCGCCCTGCCCCTCTACGCCACGCTCCTCCTCGCCTCGCGCGGCATGACGCTCGCCCTGGCCCTCGCCCTCGGCACCCTCGCCCTGCACGGCGTACGCACCCGCCCCCGCCAACTCCTCTTCCTCGTCCTCCTCGCCAGCCTCACCGCCGGTGCGTTCCTGCTCCCCGGCGGGCAAGCGCTCGCCGAGCGCTTCACCAGCGAACGCATCGAAACCGGAGGGCAACGCACCCCCATCTGGCGCGCCACCTGGACCGCCTACACGCAAGGCACCCCCGACCAACTCCTCCTCGGGCACGGCTTCGATGCCAGCAAACGACTCGTCCAAAACGCCTTCGGCAGCCTCACCTCCACCCACAACGCCTACCTGCAACTCCTCTACGAACTCGGCGCCCTTGGACTCGTCACCTTCCTCGCCCTCCACGCCCTTCCCCTCCTCCGCGCTCCAACGCTGCTCGAACCGTGGGGATCCATGACGACGGGGCTCATCACCCTCCTCCTCGGCGCGAACGCCAGCGTCAACGCCCCCGACGGGTTCCTGTACTGGACGATCCTCGCCTTCGCACTCGCGATCGCGACCTGGGCACCCAGGGAAGGTGCACCACCCCAACAAGGGAGAACGCATCGTGCCTGACGCTCATCGACCCCGCATCGTGTTCATCCTCAACGGCCTCGCCATGGGCGGCGCGGAGGCACAACTCCTCGCCATCCTCGAGCACGACCGCGACGCACTCGCACGACACGACGTGTCCCTCCTCACCCTCACCGCGGCACGACACGAACCGTTCGTCGCGCGCCTCCACGCGCTCGGCGTTCCGATCCACACCATCGACCGTGCCAACCGAATCTTCCCGCACTTCCTCACCGACCTCGTTCGCTACCTTCGCCGCGAACGACCCGACGTGGTGCACACCTTCCTCGCCGGCAGCGCCAGCACCTGGGGCCGCACCGCCGCCCTCCTCGCCGGCGTCCCCACCCGCATCCTCTCCGACCTGTCGCTCGACCCCACCACCACCCGCACCCACCGCACGCTCGACCCGTGGCTCCACCGCCGCACCACCCGCTTCCTCCCCAACGCCCACGCCATCGCCACACGCCTCGAACGCGAGGGGGCACCCCCCCACCGCATTCACCTCCTCCGCAACGGCGTGAACCTCCAACGTTTCGACCCCACACCCTGGACCGCAGACCGCATCACGGAGCAGCGCGCCAGGTGGGGGGCCAAGCCCCACGACACCATCGCAGGCTTCCTCGGACGCCTCCACCCTGCCAAGCGACCCGATCTTGCCCTCGAAGCGATCCTCGCCCTTCCCCAAGACGACCGACCCGACCGCCTCTGGTTCGCGGGCGACGGTTCCCTCCGACCCGACCTGCAAACCCGCATCGACCAAGACCCCTGGGCGCGCGAACACGTGCACCTCCTCGGCGTGATCGACGACCCACCCGCCTTCCTCGCCGCCATCGACATGCTCCTCCTCACCAGCGACACCGAGGGCTATCCCAACGCCGTCCTCGAGGCTGGCGCCATGGCCCGACCCGTCATCGCCACCCGCGTTTCCGACGTGCCGCACCTCGTCGACGAGGCGTGGACCGTCCCCCCCGGTGACGTGCAGGCGCTCGCCGAACGGATCGCCACCCTCACCCACGCCACCCTCGACGCGCGCCGCGCCGTCGCCACCACCCTCCACGACGCGGTCCGACGCCAACACGGTCTCGATGACGCCACCCGCGAATTCTGGCGCGCCCACGACACGCTCACTCCACCCCCCAACCCGCCCGACGTCACCATCCTCCTCCCCTCCCTCGCCGGAGGAGGCGCGGAACGCGTCATGCTCGACCTCCTCAGCGCGTTCGACCAGCAAGGGCTCCGCAGCGAGCTCGTCCTCGCCACCCGCGCAGATCCCCAGCAAGACGGGTGGAGCGAACGCGACGTTCCAGACGGCATCCCCATTCGCCACCTCGATGCCCCCCGCACCGCGAGTGCGTTCCTCCCCCTCGCCCGCTACCTCCGCACCCGGAAGCCCGCCACGCTCCTCACCACCCTCGAACAAACCACCGCCATCGCCGCCCTCGCCCGCCACGTCGCCCCCCACGTGCGCCTCGTCCTGCGCGAAGCCAACACCGTCGAAGCCGACCTCGCAGCCGACGCCCGAAGCTTGGAGGGCCGCATCCTCGCCCCCCTCCTCCGTCACGCCTATCACCAGGCTGACGCCATCATCGCCGTCTCCCACGGCGCTGCCGACGCCCTCACGCGAAGCTTCGGTGTGCCCGCAACGCGAATCGACGTGATCGAGAACCCCGCCATCACCCCACGGCTCGAAGCGGGTGCGAACGCCGTCCCACCCCACCCCTGGCTCGAACCTGGACAACCTCCAACGCTCGTCACGCTGGCGCGCCTCACGCCCCAGAAGCGGCTGGACGTTCTCCTGCACGCCTTCGCGCTCACCCACGCGCACACCCCCAGCCGCCTCCTCATCCTCGGCGACGGGTCCGAACGGGCCACCCTCGAAACCCTCGCCAGCCGTCTCGGCATCACCCGTGACGTGCACTTCACGGGGTGGGTGGCCAACCCCTTCGCGTACCTCGCCCATGCGCAAGCGTTCGCCCTGTCCAGCGACTGGGAAGGCATGCCCAACGCCCTCATCCAAGCCCGCGCACTCGGCCTCCCCGTCGTCGCCACCGACTGCCCCAGCGGCACGCGCGACGTTCTCGACGACGGGAAGGAAGGCTGGCTCGTGCCCTGCAACGACCCGCACGCGATGGCCACTGCCCTCAACGAGGCGCTCACCACGCCCAGGTCTTCACCCAGCAACGCGTGGCGCGCTCGCTTCACGCTCGACGCGGCCGCACGACGCTACGCCCAACACCTCGCGCCGTCCACCACCCAATCCACCGCCCCGCGCACCGGCAAGCGCGCCGAGCCGCACACCCCCCGCCCCCTCCACATCCTGCTCGTCACCACCTCCCTCATGCGCGGCGGCGCGGAGAACCAGGTGGTCGACATCGCCCTCGGACTCCGCCAACGCGGTCACCCCGTCGACCTCGTCACCCTCCGCGACCCCGAAGCCCACGAGGCGACCCTCCGCGACGCCCACGTCCCCGTCCACTCCCTCCACATGCAACGCGGACGCCCCGACCCCCGCGCGCTCCTCCGCTACGCCAGGCTCGTCCGCCGACTCAAGCCCGACGTGGTGCACGCCCACATGGTGCACGCCAACCTCCTCGCCCGCCTCGCGCGGCCCCTCGCCACCACCCCCGTCCTGATCAGCACCGCCCACAACGTCGACGAGGGACCCCGCTGGCGCGAACTCGCCTACCGCCTCACCGACCCGCTCGGCACCCTCACCACCAACGTCGCGCAAGCGGGCGTCGACCGCTTCATCCGCGTCGGTGCCACCCCCGCCCACCGCATCGAAGCCATCCCCAACGGCCTCGACCTCAACCGCTGGGCGCCCAACCCGGACACCCGCAACCGTCTCCGCCAAGAACTCGGCCTCGGCGACACCTTCACCTGGCTCGCCGTCGGACGACTCGAACCCCAAAAGGACCTCCCCAACCTCCTGCACGCCGCCATGCAAGCGCCGGACGGCGACGCACCCGCACGACCCCACACCATCCTCATCGTGGGGGAAGGACCCCTCCGCACCGACCTCGAAACCCTCGCCCGCAACCTCGACCCGAACGGTCACGCCCTACGCTTCCTCGGCCCACGCAGCGACGTACCCGACCTCATGCAAGCGGTCGACGGGTACCTGCTGTCCTCCGCCTGGGAAGGCCTCCCCCTCGTCCTCCTCGAAGCCGCAGCCGCCGGCCTCCCCATCGTCGCCACGGACGTGGGCGGCGTTCGCGAGATCGTCCGCACCGAAGCCATGGGTCTCGTCGTTCCCCCCGGCGACCCCACCGCCCTCGCCCACGCCATGCACCACGTCGAACGTACCGACCCCAAGCGCCGCACCGCCATGGGACGCACCGGACGCGACGTCGTGCAACGACACTACGACCTACCCCACGTCATCGACACCTGGCTCGCCCGCTACCACGCCTTGCTCGAACCCCCAACCCACCATGGAGGTACGACATGACGGCCCATCCCAAGACGGCGCTCGAACTCCTCGCCCACCAGGCGCCCTACGACGAAGCGCGAGCCGCCCTCCAGCGTGAACGACGCCGCTGGCTCATCACCGGCGGAGCCGGCTTCATCGGTTCCCACCTCGCCGAAACCCTCCTCGACCTCGACCAGGAAGTCGTCGTCCTCGACGACCTCTCCACCGGATCGCGCGCCAATCTCACCCACGTCCGCAACGCCACCCGGGACGGTGCACGACACCTCGCCTTCGTTCACGGCGACGTGCGCGACGAGAGTCTCGTCCACGCCCTCGTACGACGTGTCGACGTGGTCCTCCATCAAGCCGCCCAGGTCAGCGTGCCCGCCAGCATTGAGACCCCCACCCTCAGTCACGACGTCAACGTCACCGGATTCCTCAACATCCTCGAAGCCGCCCGGCGCAACGGCACCCGCATCATCTACGCCGCCTCCAGCGCAAGTTACGGTGACGATCCAGCCGAACGGAAACGGGAGAACCACACGGGCCGCCCCCTCTCCATGTACGCCGCCAGCAAAACCGCGAGCGAAGCGTACGCCGCTGCCTACCACGCCGCTTACGACCTCCCTACCATCGGCCTTCGCTACTTCAACGTCTACGGCGCACGCCAAGACCCGAGCGGCCCTTACGCTGCCGTGATTCCCGCCTGGATCGACGCCACGAGGCGCGGTGAAGCCTGCACCATTCACGGCGACGGGCACACCACGCGCGACTTCTGCCACGTCGCCAACGTGGTGGGCGCCACCCTCCTCGCCGCCCTCACCTATCACGAGGACGCGCTCGGGCACGTCCTCAACGTCGGAACCGGGCACGCCACCAGCCTGCTCGAACTCCACGACGCCATCCACCAGGCCATCCAGACCCTGCAACCCCAGGTCACCAAGCGTGAACCGTCGTTCGCACCGTTCCGACCCGGCGACGTGCGCCACTCCTGCGCCGACGTGCGCCGAGCCCGTGACGTCCTCGGGTACGAACCCGTCGTCGATCTCGCCACCGGCATCGACGCCACCGTCGCCAGTGCCCTCGACGCACCCCCCCACCCGCTCAACACGCAAACCCTCCACGCCCGCTCCCTCCCCCTCGCCCTCCAGCAGGAAAGGTCCTCCCCGTGACCCGAGCCCCCAGACTCCTCATCACCGCCAGCGTGCCCGTCACGCTCCAAACCTTCATCCTGCCCTACGCCGCGCACTACCGCGCCCAGGGTTGGCGCGTCGACGCGGCCGCCAATGGTGCGGCCGATTCCCCCGACCTCGCCGTTGCCTTCGACGCCGTTCACCACCTCCCCTGGACCCGGCGACCCCACCACCCCGTCAACCTCACGCGCGCACCCAAGGCACTCACCCGCCTCGTGCAACGCGAACGGTACGACCTCGTGCACGCCCACGACCCCATCGCCGGGTTCGTCACCCGCTACGCGCTCCGCACCCTCCGGCGGAACGGTGCGCCGCGCGTCGTCTACACCGCCCACGGGTTCCACTTCTGGGAGGATGGCACGCCCCTCGGCAACCTCCTCTTCTCCAGCCTCGAACGCCAAGCCGCCCGCTGGACCGATCGCCTCATCGTCATCAACGACGAGGATGAACGCGCCACCCGCGACTGGCCCGTCGACGTCGTCCGCATGCACGGCATCGGCATCGACCTTCACCGCTACGCTCCCCACCGCGTCGACCCCCGGCAGGTCACCGACCTACGCCGCGAACTTGCCGTCCCCCCGCACGCCCCGCTCTTCACGATCCTCGCCGAACTCAACCCCGGCAAGCGCCACCGCGACGCCCTCGAAGCGCTCGCCCACTGCGGACGCGAGGACGCCATCCTCGCCCTCGCCGGCGTCGGGCCCGAAGAGCGCCCCCTCCGCGCGCTCGCCAATGACCTGGGAATTGCGCACCGCATCCGCTGGCTCGGTTGGCGCAACGACGTCCCCACGCTCCTCCAAGCCTCCACCGCCCTCCTGCTCCCCTCCGAACGCGAAGGCATGCCACGCTGCATCATGGAAGCGTTCGCCCTCGAACGCCCCGTCATTGCGAGTGACATTCGTGGCTCGCGCGAACTCGTGCAACCCAGCACCGGCATCCTCACGCCCTTAGGGGACGTGGGCGCCCTGGCTCGCGCCATGCGGCGCCTCATCGACGATCCCGAGCAGGCGCGCCGCATGGGACGCGCAGGCCGTCACGCCCTCGCGCCCTACGCCCTCCCGCGAATCCTGCAAGCGCACGACCGGCTCTACGCCGACGTGCTCGGTGACCCTTCACTCCTCGATGCACGTCCAGCCCATGCGCGCACCGCATCGGCGAGACCCGCCATGCTCCAAGACGCCATGCCGTAAGCGTCGCGCAGCACCTCGAACGCTTCCAGGATCGTGTCGAGCGCAGCGAAACTTGCGGGTACGTTCCCCCCGAAATTGTGGGGGTGCCACCACACGTGCAGCACCTCGTCGTTCCGTGCAGCGTGCCGCATCGCCGCTACGATCCGCTCCACCCGCAACGGCTCCCACACGGTCCACAACGGGCGACCCGGCAACGGTGCAGGGCGCAGGAACCGGCTTTCCGGCACGTCCAGTAACGGCGCGGTCGCGTCGAGCTCCGTCGCGCCGAACGACCCGTTGCCCGTCAAGGCGAGGTACGCATCGGCAAGGCGCGCCGCACGCGTCGCCCAGCCTCCCTGCCGCCCCTTGCCCGGGGCGTACCAGCGGTGACGGGCGGGACCCCGGTGCACGTCGAACCCCGCCTCCGCGAGGATGGGAAGCCACTCGGGACGCACCTGATGCCGCGGCCAAATCCAACTCCGCAACCGCACCCCCCGCGCCGCCGCAATCGCCACGGCCGCCGCGACGTCCGCCTCGAACGACGCTCGATCGAAGCCCTCCTCGAGCGCGGTGAAATGCCCGAAGCTGTGACTCGCGAGTTCCTGCCCGGGGGTCGAGGCGATCGCCTCGACCAGCGACGGGGCGAACCACGCCGCCTCGTCTCGCATCGCGCCACGCTGCAACAGTGCATAGGGATCGACCAACGGCGGCGCGTACCGGGGCCGAACCTCCGGCAGGAACGTGAGCGCCTCCTCCCGCGAACGTGCAAACAGGAGGCCCACCGTGCCCCACGTAGCTTCCACGCCACGCGCCGCGAACCGGTCGAGCATCCGCGGAACGGCCTCCCGCGTCCGCATGGCCACCTCCCCCCACGCCCCCTCCACGTCCGCGACGTCGAGCATGCCCCACGCCAGTTCGAAGTCGAGCGACACGACGAGCGCGCCACCCGGCGTCACGCTCATATTTCCCTGGCGACGCGATCGCTTCACCGCGTCACCCACCAACGGCGCTTGCATTGCGCACAGACATCGAGCATGAAATCGAGTGTACTCATGGGTACCCGGACGACGATCCGCAAGCGTCTCATACCTCCTGCACTCGCCTAGCCCTACTTCCCGTCGTCGTGTCCCGTCCGGAGGAGGGAGTTGTGATGCGCGACGAGACCAGGGCCGTGGTGTCCCACCTGCCCGTGAGAACCGCCCAACACGAACGGGTCGGTCCCCACACGACCACCACGCCCACCTTCCCACCCACCGCCCCACCCGAACGCACCATCCCCTTCGCACCGCCAAGCATCGGGGTCGAGGAGATTGCCGAGGTCATCGACAGCCTCCGGTCGCACTGGATCACCACGGGACCCAAGACCAAGGCGTTCGAAGCGGCGTTCGGTGCGTACCTCGGAACCCCCAACGACGACGCCATGATGGTGTCCTCCTGCACCGCCGCGCTGCAAATTGCGCTGGCCGTGCACGGCATTGGTCCGGGGGACGAGGTCATCGTGCCCACCCTCACCTTCGCCTCGACCGCGCACGTCGTCGAGCACGCCGGTGCGCGACCCGTCTTCGTTGACGTGCTTCCCGACACGCTCTGCATCGACCCCGAGGCGGCCGAGCGGGCGGTCACCCCCGCCACGCGCGCCATCATTCCCGTCCACTACGCCGGGCACCCTGCCCCCATGGACGCCATCGATCGGCTCGCCGAGCGGTACGGCCTCGCCATCATCGAGGACGCCGCGCATGCCCTCCCGGCCTCGTATCACGACACGCGCATCGGTGCGCGCAGCAACTTCGCGGCCTTCAGCTTCTACGCCACGAAGAACCTCACCACCGCCGAGGGCGGCGCACTCACCGCCTCCCCCGACCTCCTCGAGGCCGCGCGTCCCCTCGCCCTGCACGGCATGTCCCGCGACGCCTGGAAACGCTACGGGGTGGGTGGATCCTGGTCGTACGACGTGATCGCCGCCGGCTTCAAAAGCAACATGACCGACTTGCAGGCCGCCCTCGGCCTGCAGCAACTCAAGAAACTCGACGGCTTCCAGGCGCGACGGCGAGCCGTCGTCGACCGGTACGACGAGGCGTTCGCGCTTGCGCCCGCCCTCGAAACGCCCATCGTGCACGACGACGTCGAGAGCGCCCTGCACCTGTACGTCCTCAGGCTTCGTCCCGAACGCATGCGGGTGGGTCGCGACACGTTCATCGATGCGCTTGCCGAGCGTGGCATCGGTGCGAGCGTGCACTTCCTGCCGCTCCACATGACGCGCTTCTACCAATCGAAGCACGGCTACCCCGACGAGGCGTTCCCCGTCGCCCGCGACGCGTACGAACGCATGATCTCGCTGCCCCTCCACCCTGGCCTCGATGGCGACGACGTCCAGTACGTGACCGACACGGTCATGCACCTCGCGCAGCGGTACGCCGCGTAGGAACGGAAGGCCCGCGCATGCCCAACCCCCTCGAACGCACCCTCGCCGCACTCGCACTGCTCGCCGCGAGTCCCCTGCTCGTCCTCTTGTCCCTGATCATCGTCATGGACTCACCCGGCGCACCCTGGTTCGTGCAGACGCGGGTCGGGCGGTACGGCGGTCGGTTCGGCATCCTCAAGCTCCGCACCATGCACCATGGCGCCGAGCAGCGTGGGGGCGCCCTGACCGTGGCCGGCGATGACCGCATCACGCGGGTGGGTGGCTGGCTGCGCGCCACGAAACTCGATGAGCTGCCCCAACTCGTGAACGTCGTGCGGGGCGACATGGCGCTCGTGGGTCCCAGGCCCGAAGTGCCGGGCTACGTCGCGCTCTACGATGCGCGGCAACGCCGCGTCCTGCGCGTCAAGCCCGGGTTGACCGACCCCGCCTCCCTCCGCTACCGCAACGAGAGCGCCTTGCTGGCCTCGGCCAGCGATCCCGAGTGGACCTACCGAAACGTCGTGATGCCCGACAAGTTGGCGTTGAACCTTGCGTACCTCGACCGCCGCACGACCTGGAGTGATCTCGGGGTGTTGTTCGCCACGGTCGTCGAGGTGGTGCGCCCCTCACCTCACCCAACCCGCCCTCAGGAGGCGGAGCGGGTTCGGGGCGCGCTGCCCGCGAGCCCAGCGGTTGGCGAGCGCTCGACGACCTCGCAGGGGTGACGCGACGTCACGTCACCGGACGGACGGGACCCTCGAGGTACGCCTCACCCCTCACGAGTTCGCACTGCAGTGATCCGCCCGGCATGCGCACCGTCCGCGCGTAGGGTGGCGCGACCTCCCCTGGATTCTGCTGGGCCTGCATGGCTGCCGTGACGGCGCACGCACTCGACCCGGAGGACGCCGTCCACCCCGCCCCCCGTTCCCATACGCGCGCATGCACGACGGTTGGATCGTCCCGGTCGCGCCAGGCGAACTGAACGTTCGTGCGACCCGGAAACGATGGGTGCGTCTCCACCCGCGCGCCGACACGCCGGACCGTCTCCTCGTCGACCGGACCGTCGGTCACGATGACCGCGTGGGGGTTTCCGACGTTCACCGGAGTGAATGGTACGAGCCCCCAGCTGGCCTCTCCGACGTCGATCTCGCGGGGCGCCTCGACCCTCACGGGTCCCAGCGCAACCCGCACCGAGTCGCCCCCCGGCGCGACGCGGCACGTCACGCGCCGCGTGCCCGTGTCGACCTCGAAGGGTTCCTCCACCGCGACGCGGCCCTCGCGCCACAACCAGTGCGCGAAGATGCGCAGGCCATTGCCACTCATCTCTGCTCTCGATCCGTCCGGGTTGACGATCCGCACGCCCGCTGCGACGCCATCCTGAGCGGACGCTTCGATCAGCACGCCATCGGCAGCGCCATCACGGCACGCGGCCGCAGCCCATGCCGCATCGCTCCGTGCCTCTGCTTCCTCCCGCGCGACGACCGCGTAGACGTTGCCGGCCGCATCGAACCGCGGGATGGACGCCATGGCTGGCTCAGCGGCGCGCAGCGAGCGCCTCGCGCACCGCCGCGTTCACCGAAGCGGCGTCGGCGCGACCCTTCGTGGCGCGCATGACCTGCCCCACGAAGAAGCCGGCGAGGCCCTCCTTGCCGGCGAGGTAGCTCGCCACCTCATCGGGGTGCGCATCGAGAACGGCGGTCACCTGCCCCGCGAGGGCGGCCTCATCCTCGAGTCTTCCAAGGCCTCGTTCCTGCACCAGGGCAGCGGGGGAGCCGCCCGCTTGCACGATTTCAGGGAGCAGATCCTTCGCGACGGCCGCCGCGATGGTGCCGTCCACCAGGAGCGTGACCAGCTCGGCGAACGAGGCTGGCGTGAGGCGAGCGTCACGGAGCGGCACGTCACCCAGGCCGCGAGGCAGTTCGTTCACCGCCCAGTTCGCAAGGGCGCTTGCGTCCGGCGTCGCCATCGCCTCGAACGCCTCGAACCACCAGTCGGCCAGGTCGGCATCCCCGGCAATGCGGACCGCATCGCCACGCGGCACGCCCAGCGCCTCGAGGCGCGCAAGCCGCTCGGCCCCCGCCGCATCGAGCGCAGCGACCTTGTCCGGTTCCACGCCAGCTGAACGGCTTGGCTCCGCTTTGGGGGCGACCGGCTTCTTCACGGGTTCTGACCGCTCGCTTTCCTTGCGCGCCCAACCATCCTTCAGCGTCACGATGCGGGTGAACACGACTGCATCCCCCCGCCCATCGACCGGGTCGCGCCAAAAGTAGCCTTGCCGCTCGAACTGCCAACGCGTGTCCGCATCTGCCTGCACGACGTACGGCTCGACGTACCCCCGCACCACGCGTAGCGAGTCCGGGTTCACCTTCTCGGTGATGTCACGCTCGTCCGCCTCCGGGTCCGGGTCCGCGAACAGGCGGTCCACCAGCCGGAACTCCGCGGGAACCGCAGCCCCCTGCGCCACCCAGTGCACGACGCCCGACACCTTCAAGCCGTCACCTTCGGGATCCACGACGTGCCCCGTCACGCCCGTGACGAGGCCCGATTCGTCCACCTCCACCCGGTCGCACTGCACGACTGGACCATGCCGGAGCCGCACGGCGACCCCGGGTGCGAAGCGCTTCCAGCCCTTCGGCGGTTCGAGCGCCGCGTCGCTCCGCTCGATCCAAACCTGCTCCTCGAGCGGGAGGGGGCGCGTTCCCTCGCGGGGCACGTCGTGCGGCCACAGCGAGGCGTCATGCATCCCCAACGCCGTCGCTGGCAAACCTTCGATCCGAAGGGGAATGGGATCGAGGACCGCCATGACGCGTGGCGCCTGCTGGTTCAAGTCGTCGCGTACCGACGCTTCGAGCAGTCCCAAGTCGGTCCGCGCGTTCGTCTTCGTGACGCCGACGCGGTTCACGAACTCGCGGATCGACTCGGGCGTGTAGCCCCGTCGCCGCAACGCCGCGAGGGTCGGCATGCGCGGGTCGTCCCACCCGTCGACGAAGCCACCCTGCACGAGCCGAAGCAGCTTGCGTTTGCTGACGACCGTGTGGTCGAGCGCCAGCCTCGAAAACTCGTACTGGTGCGGGAGAGGCGCGTCGAAGAGCCGCTCCACCAGCCAGTCGTAGATCTCGCGGTTGTTCACGAACTCGAGGGTGCAAAGGCTGTGCGTCACCCCCTCGACCGCGTCGGACAGAGGGTGCGCGAAGTCGTACAGGGGGTAGATGGGCCACGCGTCGCCGGTACGGTAATGGTGCGCCCGTCGAATGCGGTAGAGGACCGGGTCGCGCATGATCATGTTCGTGCTGGCCATGTCGATCTTCGCGCGAAGGACGTGCGCCCCATCGGCGAATTCACCTGCGCGCATGCGTTCGAACAAATCGACGTTCTCCTCGACGCTGCGGTCGCGGTACGGGCTGGCCACGCCCGGTTCGGTGACCGTTCCCCGACCCTCGCGAATCGCTTCCTCCGATTGGGAGTCGACGTAAGCGTCCCCCATGCGGATGAGTCGCAACGCGAGTTGGTACAGCTGCTCGAAGTAATCGCTGGCGTACCGCTCCTCGCTCCAGGTGAATCCGAGCCAGGCGACGTCCCGCTTGATGGCGTCGACGTACTCGGGATCCTCGGTCGTGGGGTTCGTATCGTCGAACCGGAGGTTCGTGCGACCGCGGTAATCCTCCGCCACGCCAAAATCGAGGCAGATGGCCTTCGCATGGCCGATGTGGAGGTACCCGTTGGGTTCGGGTGGGAAGCGCGTGACGATGGTGTCGACACGACCGTGCTTCAAGTCGTCGTCGACGACGGCCGTCACGAAATTCGGGGTGACGATGCGGTCGTCGTCCTGCGCGGGAATGCGGCTCGGGGCGTCGCTCATGGCCTTGCAGTGTACCCGCCGTGAGGGCGAAACGCCCGGGCGGCGGGCGGTAGCATGACGTCTCGTGCGCCGCCTAGCCGATCACGCTCCCACCCTGTTGCTGCTCGCCGTGACGTTCTGGGCCGGCAACTTCCTGATTGGGCGGGCGGTCCGTGCGGACGTCCCTCCCGTCGCCCTGGCGTTCGGTCGTTGGGCTGGGGCGAGCCTCCTGCTCGCACCCTTCGCTGCACGCTCCGCCTGGCGCGAACGTCGTGCGCTGCGTGGCAAGTGGGGCGTCACCCTGGCCTTGTCCTTCACGGGCGTCGCGACGTTCAACACGCTGGTGTACATCGGGCTTCAAACCACGACGGCGCTCAATGCGTTCTTGCTGCAGGCGCTCATGCCCATCCTGATCCTGCTCTTGGGGGTCGTGGCCTTCGGCGAGTCGGCTACGGCCCGGCAGGTGGTGGGCATGACGGTATCGCTCCTTGGGGCGGCCTGGGTAATTCTCGAAGGTCGAGCCTCAAGGCTCGTGCAGCTCGACGTGGCCCTGGGGGACGCGATCGTCCTCGTCGCGGTGGTGAGTTACGCGGTGTACAGCGTGTTGCTGCGGCAGCGGCCCGCCATGTCCGGACTACCGTTCGCGTTCGTGACGTTCGTGCTCGGTACGTTGATGCTTGCGCCGTTCTACTTCATCGAGTCGACCGTTCGCCCTTTCGATCCCAACCTTGCGGGGGTCGCGGCGCTCGTGTACGTGATGATCTTCCCGTCGATCGCGTCGTACCTGGCGTTCAACCGTGGGGTGGCCTTGATTGGTTCGTCCCGCGCGGGCCCGTACCTGCACCTCATGCCAATCCTCGGCAGTCTGGGTGCCGTGGCGATCCTCGGGGAGCCGTTCCGCAGTCATCACCTCGTGGGGGTTGCGCTCGTAGCGCTCGGTATCGCGTTGGCGTCGCGCGTCAAGCGAGCTGCGTGAGGCGGAGCAGCAGATAGGCGACGGGAATGCCGACGAGGTGCGAGTCGATGCGGTCGAGCACCCCCCCGTGACCGGGCAGGAAGACGCCCGCGTCCTTCACGCCCACCCAGCGTTTCACGAGACTTTCGAATAGGTCACCCACCTGCGCGGCGAACGCGACGGCGACACCGAACGCGATGGCGCTCGCGCCGTGGAGTGGCGTGCCGGCGGTGGAGGCAAGGATCGTGGCGGTGACGCCGGCGACGATGGCGGCGAGGACGAGCCCACCCACGGCCCCCTCGATGGTCTTGTCGGGACTCACGTCGGGGGAGAGAGGCGTGCGACCCCAGGTACGGCCAGCGATGAAACCGCCCACGTCGGACGCGACGATGGCGAAGACGGTGAGGAGGGCGGCGCCGAACCCCACGCCCGGGAGTTCGCGAATGTCGATGGCGTAACTGAGGAACACGGGAATCCACGCGAAACCGAGGAGGGTGTACGCGGCGGTGGACAGAGCGTTGCGGTGGGGGCGCCGACTGGCGAGGGCCACGACGATCAGCAGGAAGGCGAGGAGCGTCACCTCGCGCGACCACAGGAACCGCGCGGGCACGAGTTGGAGGGTGTGCCCGGCGGGGATGGCGGCAATCAGGATGAACGGGATGGAAACGAGGAGGGTGGTGCGGTGGATGAGGAGGCCGCGGAGGCGGAGCATGGCGGCGAACTCGAAGATCGCGACGCCTGCGAGGAAGAGCAGGATGGGGACGATCAGGGGCGTACCGACCCAAACGATGACGAGGAGCGCAAAGAACGCAGCCCAGCCCGATGCGACACGCGCCCAGAGGGGCCAGCCATCTCGCCGCGCTTGGCTCACACCTCCAGGATGTCCGCTTCTTTGTGTTTCACCCGCTCGTCGATCTCGTGGGAGAACTCGTCGGTGATTTTCTGCACGTCGCTTTCCCCGAGGCGAACGTCATCCTCGGTGAGCTCGTTCTCCTTCTGCATTTCCACGAGTTCATGGTTCGCGTCGCGGCGAATGTTGCGAATGGCGACCTTGGCTTCCTCCGCCATGTGTTTCACGGTCTTTACGAGTTCTTGGCGCCGTTGGTCGTTGAGGGCGGGCACGCTGATGAAGACGGCGTCTCCCTGGTTGTTGGGGTTGAAACCCAGGTCGGATTCGCGGATGGCGCGTTCGATCTCGTCGACGACGCTCTTGTCGAAGGGGGTGATGAGGAGCGTGCGGGGGTCCGGTGCGCTGATGTTGGCGACCTGGTTGAGGGGCATGCGTGAACCGTAGTAGTCCACTTGAATGCGGTTCAACACGGCGGGGTTGGCGCGACCGGTGCGGACCGTGGCGATGCTCGCCTCGAACGCGTCGTACGACTTTTGCATCCGCTCACGCGCTTCTTTCAACACGGTTTTCATGACCTGCCTCCATGGGCGGTGCGGTCGCAAGCGACCCCGACGTCGCTGCCACCACGGTGCGATTGGACGTGTAGTGTACCGCGCGGCGCGCGGCGGGTTGCGTGCAGGTTAGGCGTACTGCGTTTCGACGTCGGCAGCGATGCGCGTGCCGATGGCCTCGCCGGCGAGGAGTCGCTGCAGGGCGCCTTCTTCGAACACGTCGAAGACGTGGACGGGCATGTCGCGGCCCATGCACAGGCTGATGGCGGTGGCGTCCATGACCTTCAGCTCGCCATTCAGCACGTCGAGGTAGGAGAGCGTGGCGTAACGCCGGGCGTCGGGTTCCACGTTGGGGTCGGCGTCGTACACGCCGTCCACCTTGTTCTTCGCCATGAGGACCGCGTCGGCATCGATTTCGAGGGCGCGCAGGGCGGCAGCCGTGTCGGTCGTGAAGAACGGGTTGCCGGTCCCACCGCCGAAGATGACGACGCGTCCCTTCTCGAGGTGGCGGAGGGCGCGCCGCCGGATGTACGGCTCGGCGACTTCCTGAATGCTGATGGCGGACATGACGCGGGTGTCGGTGCCCGCCTGCTCGAGGGCATCTTGGAAGGCGACGGCGTTCATGACCGTGGCGAGCATGCCGACGTAATCGGCGGTGGCGGGGTCCATGCCGGTGCCTTGCTGCGCACCGCGCCAGAAGTTGCCAGCGCCGACCACCACGGCGACCTGCACGCCTGCCGCTTGCGCCGCCGCAATTTCGCGTGCCAGGGCACGCGTCGCGTCGGGCGCCACGCCAAACCCTCGTTCCCCTGCGAGGAACTCGCCCGAGAGTTTGATGAGGACCCGACGCATGACGTGAACCTCGACGCTTACTCGCCGATGGCGATGCGGTGGAACGTCCCGATTTGGATGTTCTCACCGATCGTGGCGATCGATTCCTTGAGGAGTTCCTCGACGGTCTTCTTGTCGTCCTTGACGTACGGTTGCTCGAGCAGGCACTGCTCGGCGAAGAACTTGCCGAGGCGCCCTTCGACCATCTTGTCGACGATGTTCTCCGGCTTGCCTTCGGCGAGTGCTTCGTCGCGGAGCGCCTTGCGTTCCGCTTCGACGAGCGCCGGGTCGAGATCGTCGCGGGAAAGGGACGCGGGGTTCGCCATGGCGACGTGAATCGCGATGTTCTTGGCGAGCTCCTGGAAGTTCTCGTTCCGGGCGACGAAGTCGGTTTCGCAGTTGAGTTCGACGATGACGGCGATCTTGCCGTTGTGGTGGACGTAACTGCCGACGAAGCCTTCGCTGGCTTCCCGGTCCGCCTTCTTGTCGGCCTTGGCAATGCCGCGCTCGCGGAGCAGGGCGGCTGCCGCGTCGACGTCGCCGCCGGTCTCTTCGAGCGTGTTCTTGACGTCCATCATGCCTGCGCCAGTCATGGCGCGGAGCTGCTTGACGAGTTCCATGGAAACGGCCATTGGGTCCTCCTGCAAGGCCCGGGGTTCACCCGGGGTAGTTCGGTGGCGTGGTTACGCCTTGGCTTCTTCGTCCTCGTCGGCCGCTTCGCTGGCCTCGTCCGATGCTTCTTCCGTCGCAGTGTCTTCCTGCGTCTCGGCGGGCGCTTCCTCCTCGGCGGCTGCCTCCACCTCGGTTTCGGCGACGGCTTCCTCGGTGTCGAGGGAGGCGGCGGGCTCGGCGCTCGCTTCGGGTGCGGGAGCGTCACTCGACCCGGCGCTCGCGGCTTCCTGGATGGCAAGCTCGGACGCCGAAACGGGAAGCGTCTCGCGCTCACCGGTATCCGACGGGGCTGCAGAGGCACTCACCGCGACGTCCTCGCCGCCCTTCACTTCGATGATGGCGTCGGACAGGCGGGCGGTGACGAGTTGGATCGAGCGGATCGCATCGTCGTTGCCGGGAACGATGAAGTCGAGCACGTCGGGATCGCTATCCGTGTCGGCAAGCGCGACGACGGGCACGCCCAGCTTGTTGGCTTCCGCGGCGGCGATGGCTTCCTTGGTGGGGTCGACGATGAAGAGCGCATCGGGAACGCGCGTCATGTCGCGAATGCCACCGAGGTAGCGCTGCAACCGCTGCAGTTCCTTCCCGAGATCGATTTGCTCCTTCTTGTTGTAGCGGAGGATCGACTCGTCCTCGAACATTTGCTCGAGTTCCTTGAGGCGGTCGACGCGCGTGCGGATCGTCCGGAAGTTCGTGAGCAGGCCACCGAGCCAACGCTCGTTGACGTACGGCATGCCGCAGCGCTTCGCTTCGGCGGCGAGAATCTCTTGCGCCTGCTTCTTCGTGCCGACGAAGAGGATCGTGCCTCCGCGGCCTGCGAGGTCCTTGAGGAAGTCGAACGCTTTCTCGCTTTCGACCAGCGTCTTTTGCAGGTCGATGATGAAGATGCCGTTGCGCTCCGCGAAGATGTAGCGCTTCATCTTCGGGTTCCAGCGCTTCGTCTCGTGACCGAAGTGAACTCCGGCTTCGAGCAGTTGCTTCATACCGAGGTAGGACATGCGTGCCTCCAAAGGCGGGACGTTCAGCGTGGAGTATCGCCCTGCACCACGAGCCAGGATGGGGGTGGTGGGGCCGGTGAATCGGGTCGCGGCGGACGTCCCGCTGCCGTCCGCGACCGAAACCGCATGAGCATAGCAGACGCGCCGCGAAACGGGAAGCCCCGCCGCACGGCGCGCGTCGCGTCGAAGCGGGTTCAGTTCAGGGCGTCGAGGGCGTCTTGCGCTTCCTGGTACGTGGGGTCGAGCTCGAGGGCGGTGCGGTAGGCATCGCGTGCAGCGGCGCGGTCCCCCGTCGCGCCCCTCGCTTCGTACGCCTGGCCGAGCACGAAGTGCGCTTCGGCCTGCTCGGGGGGCAGGAGTGCTCCTTGCTGAGCGCGTTCCACCGCATCGTCGACGCGTCCCTCGGCGAGGTAGGCGCGCGCGAGGTAGGTGTAGAGCGGGGGCGTGAACACGGCACCTTCGAGTTCGAGTGCCTGTTCGAACACGGGGATGGAGGCGGCCGGATCGCCGCACTCGTAGACGGTGATGGCGAGTTGCGACACGGCGGAGAGGGAGGACGGGGCGAGCGTCACCGCTTGCGACAGTTCGTACTCCGCATCCTCGCAGTTGTCCAGGCGGAACAGGACGCCGCCGAGCAGGTTTCTCGCTGCCGCGTTCGTGGGGTCGAGGACGATGGCGCGCCGGAAGATGAGGCGGGCGAGTTCGAACTCGCCGAGGTCGCGGTACACGCGACCCTGGTTCACGGCGATGGTGGACACTTCACGGTCGCTCAGGGCGGTGGAGGTGGCGGACAGGGTGGACGCCGTTTCGAACGCGGCGCGCGCCTCCTCGAGGTTGCCTGCTTGGTACAGCAGCACGCCTTTCGTGTTGAACACGCGGGGGTCGCGTGGCGCGAGGCGCTCTGCTTGCGAGACGGCGTCGAGCGCGTCACTCAACCGCGTGGCGTAGGCAGCACCGTCCTCGAGGAACTGTGCGCGGTAGGTCAGGGCAAGTTGCACGTACGCTTCGGCATCGCCATCGTTCAGGTCGATGGCGCGACGGAGCGCATCGACGGCCTCGGCGTTCGCGCCTTGGCAGCGCAGGGCGCGGCCCAGGCCGGTGAGGGCGGGCACGTTCTCCGAGTCCTGTGCGAGTGCCTCCTCGAAGAAGAACTGCGCGAGGGAGCAGTCACCGCGATCCATGTAGAAGTTCCCGTCGCGCACCAGGTCACCCGTGTCCTGCGCGAAGGTGAAGCCGGCAATCAGGACGAGTATGGCGCTGAGGACCAGGTTGCGAATCACCACGGGTACGCCTCCGAGGATGGTTTCTGTGACATTCGCGTCACCATACCAAGCATGCGTGCCCTGGCCGCGACATGCGACCGTGTCCTGACGCTACGACGGGGCCCGGGGGGAGTGGTACATTCACGCGCAGTGGGCGGCCTGGAGCCGCAATTTTTGACCCTTTTCACCTTGCCCCGCTCGGAGGTTTGATCGATGAAGCGCTCGTTGTCCCTGTTGACGCTCACCTGGATTGCCTTGGCTGCGAACGTGCTGGTCATCCTGCAGGGCGCCATCGTGCGGATCACGCACTCGGGTGCGGGTTGCGGTCGTCACTGGCCCCTTTGTAACGGCGAGGTCATCCCGCTCGCGGCGAGCACCGAAACGATCATCGAGTTCACGCACCGCCTCCTTTCCCTCGGCGTGCTCATCCTCGGCGTGTGGGTGTTGCGGCGCGCCTTCCAGGTGCGGCGCGAGCAACCTGGCACCTTTGTGTTCGCGAGCGCCTCGATGGTGCTTCTCCTGATCGAAGCCCTTCTGGGCGCCCTCACGGTGATGTGGGGCCTCACGGCCGACAACGCCTCGGTGGAGCGGGGTCTCATGGTCGCTGCGCACCTCGTGAACAGCATGCTTCTCGTCGGGGCGCTCACGGGGACGATCGTGTACGCCTCGGGCCGGGGTCGCTGGCCCCTCAACGTGACGCGCCAAGGCGTGCTCACGACCTCGTTCCTCGTGGGTCTCGTCGGCATGCTCGTCGTGATGTTCAGTGGCGGCATCGCCGCGATGGGGAACACCATGTTCCCGAGCGAATCGCTCGCGGCTGGGCTCGCTGCCGATTTCGATCCCAATTCGCACCCCTTGGTGCGCCTCCGCATCTTGCATCCCATCATCGCGGTCACCGTCGGCATCTACCTGTTCGTCTCGCTCGGTTTCGGTTGGTGGCTCAAGCCCGCGCCCGAGGCGCGCCCCTACACGCGCGTGCTCCTCGGTACGTACGTCGCGCAGTTGATCATTGGGACGTTCAACCTCGCGTTCCTGGCGCCCGCCGTGCTGCAGGTGCTTCACCTGTTCATGTCGGTCGCCACGTTCGCCGTGTTCACCGCCACGAGCATCGTCATGCTCGGAAGTGACGCGCCCCACCGCAATACCCTGCGGCAGGCGCCCACCACCGCCGTGGAGGCGTCGTGACGACCCAGGACGCAGCAAGCCGGGACGCGACGCAATCGAGCGAGCCGAGGCGCGCGACGTGGCGTGACTACGTCACCCTCACCAAACCGAGGGTCATCAGCCTGCTGCTGCTCACCACCGTCGGTGCCATGTTCATCGCTGCAGGGGGTTGGCCTGGCTTCATTCCCCTGATCGGCCTGCTCGTCGGGGGCTACATGTCCGCCGGTGCGGCCGGCGTTTTCAACATGGTGTACGACCGGGACATCGACCAGCGCATGAAGCGGACGTCGACGCGCCCGGTCGTCACGCAGGTCGTCAGCACCCGCAACGCCCTCCTCTTCGGGATTGCTCTGACGGTCGGTTCCTTCCTCGTCATTTGGTTGGCATCGAACGTGCTCGCCGCGCTGCTCTCCTGGGCCGGCATCGCCTTCTACGTGATCATCTACACCATGTGGCTCAAGCGCACGACCTGGCAGAACATCGTGATTGGTGGCGCTGCCGGCGCCATTCCCCCCCTCGTCGGTTGGGCGGCCGTAACCGGCGAGTTGAGCCTCCTCGCCTGGCTCCTCTTCACGCTCATCTTCCTGTGGACGCCCGTGCACTTCTGGGCGCTCGCGCTGATGATTCAAGACGATTACGCGGCCGTGGGTGTGCCCATGGCGCCCGCCGTGATTGGCGAACGCGCCACCGTCCTGCAGATCGTCATGTACGCCATCCTCACCGCCGTCCTGACGATCATCCCGTTCGCGCTCAGCGAATTCTCGGTGGCGTACCTCCTTGCCGCCGTTGCCCTCAACGTCGTTCTCGCCCTCCGCGTGATCGGCTTGTGGACGCAAGTGCAATCCGGGCAGCACGTCGACCGTCAGCATGCACTCCCGCTGTACAAGTACTCCATGCTGTACCTCGCGCTCCTCTTCCTGAGCATGGCGATCGACCGCGCCCTCTTCGTTTGACCATTCAGGCATGAAGCAACTCCTCCAACCGCGGCTCCTCGCCTGGCACCTGCTCGTCCTCCTCATCGCCGCCCTGTTCATTCAGCTTGGCTTCTGGCAACTCGCGCGGCACGGGCAGCTCCTCGAACGGAACGCCGTCCTCGAGGCGCGCGTCACGGCACCCGCCGATGCGTATCAGGCGGTCATCACGGGGTTGAATCCCGATGCCCAGCTCGGTGCCCAAGACGATGCGTACTACCGGCCCGTCACCCTGCAAGGCACGTTCCTGCCTGAATATGAAGTGCTGCTTCGAGGCCGTGCCTACCAGGAACGCCCGGGCTACCACGTCCTCACCCCCCTCCGACCCGACGTCCCCCTCCCCGGCTACGACCCGGAGACGCTCGTGCTCGTGAACCGGGGCTGGGTGCCGTTCGAGTACGAGAGCCCCAACCTGCCTGACTGGTCCGCGCCGGAGGGAACCGTGACGGTCACCGGTTGGCTCGAGCCCGAGGCCGACGATCCGGTGGGACCGCTCGCCATGTTCGCGCCTCGCGACCCCGCCGAGGGTCCGCTCGAACGCATCGCACGGCCCGACGTCGAACGCCTCGCGCCCCAAATGCCGGGTCCCCTCGCGCCGTTCCTCATCAGCGCCGGGACGCTGCGTACCGCCGACGGCGGGACGAAGGAAGCGACCGACTTCGGTGCGGATGGTTGGGTCGTCCTGCCCGTCCTTGCGTCTCAACCCGAGCCGGAGGGTGGCCCGCACTTCTCCTACGCGCTGCAGTGGTGGTCGTTCGCGCTGATTGGCGTGGTGGGGTACGCCTTCCTGCTTCGCGGCAGGCGCGCCGAGCCGACCTGACCCGCCGCTTCCACGAAGTTCTGGAACCCTTACGCCCCGAAGATCGGCACCCGCTAAGGGAAAGACGCCTCGCCCCTTCAGCCGACGGCGAGGTGCCGTCCGAGCACCGTTCGTCGGATGGTCGAGGGGGCGCGTCGAGCGCTGACCCTGTGCTTACACCGCTTCAGCGAGTGTCTTCATCAAATCGTCGAACGGCGTGACGAACTTCGCGACGCCTTCCGCCTCGAGCGTTGCGGTGACCTCGTCGAGATCGATGCCGAGCGCAGCGAGTTCGCCGAGTCGTTGCCTGGCGTCCTCCACGCCCTCACCAATCCGGCTGGCAGGGTCACCCATGTCGCGGTACGCATCGAGCGTGCCGGTGGGCATCGTGTTGACCGTCTCCTCGCCAATCAACGGTTCGACGTACATCACCGGTGAGTAGGCGGGGTTCTTCGTTCCCGTGGACGCCCACAGGAGGCGTTGCGGGTGCGTGCCCGCCTTGGCGAGCGCTGCCCAGCGGTCGCTCTGCATGACGTTTTGCCAGTGGGCGTACGCGAGTTTCGCGTTGTCCACCGCGACGCGTCCCTTCAACCGTTCGGCGCGGGCGGCTAAGTCGCTGGACTGATCGGCGAGCGCGTCGAGCATCGGGTCGATCGCAACGTCGATGCGGCTCAGGAAGAAACTTGCGACGCTTGCCACGTTGGGTCGTTCCCCCGCTGCGGCGCGCGCCTCCATGGCGGCGAGGTGGGCTTCGAGGACCTCGGCGTAGCGCGCGAGGCCGAACAGGAGCGTGACGTTCACGGGGATGCCTTCGGTGAGGAGGGTGCGCACCGCCTGCACGCCCGCTTCGGTACCGGGCACCTTGATGAAGACGTTGGGGCGCGCAACGCGGGCGAAGAGGTGACGCGCTTCGCGGACCGTGCCGTCGGCGTCGTGCGCGAGGTGGGGACTCACCTCGAGCGACACCCAGCCGTAGCGACCGTCGCTGGCGTCCCACTGGGGCCGGAACACGTCTGCAGCGCGCGCAATGTCCTCCACGACGAGCGCTTCGTAAATGGCGGGCACGTCATGCCCGGCGCGCGCGAGGTCGCGGATGGCCGTCTGGTAATCGCTGGTTTCGGCGATCGACTTTTGGAAGATGGCGGGGTTGCTCGTGACGCCACGCACGGCGTCGCGCTGCACGAAGGTTTCGAGCGTGCCGTCCTCGAGCCAACGGCGACGAATCTCGTCGACGTACACCGATTGTCCAAGTTCGGGAAGGCGGGCAAGGGGATTGGTCATGGGGTTCTCCTGGCGCGGCGCGTCACGCTCAGCGTGTACCGCGGGGGTCGGCGAGGATGTCCTCGCTGGGCTGTTCCTCGCTCACGGGGTGGGCGGGAGCGCTTCCCTTCGTGGGGGGCGCGGCGAGCGGCACGTCGGAGGCATCCGTTGCGCTCACGGGTGTGCGTTCAGGCGTGGCGCGCTGCAGTGCGCGGGCGTTCCAGGCTGCATCTTGGTTTCGTGGTGCGCTGCGCGTCGAGGAGGCGTCGACCGTGGCGGGTTCCGCCAAGGCGCGGCTGCGTTGCGTTCGCCAGGCGCGTCGCATGCGGTACGCGCCCACCGTCGCACGAAAACTGACGGCCGTGCCGAAGGCGGCGACCGGCAGCAGGAGTGCCGCGCCGAACTGGAAGCGCATCCACTCGGCGGCGAGCGTCGTCACGCCCAGGCCGAACAGCAGAATCAGGAAGGGGGATGGTGGTCGCGTTGGCGGCACGGTTCCTCCTTGCGGCATCATGCCACGTTCCCTCGTGCCTGGGGTGGCCTCACGCGCTGGGGTCTTGCACGGCATCGATGACGACCTTCACGCGCGGTGCACCTATGACCTGCACGACACGCAGCGCGCGGATGCAGCCTTGCAGGGCGCCCTCCCCGTCCCGGTCGTCGCGCAGCAACCCGAGACCGGCCGTGGCGTCCTGCACGGTGCGCGCCCCGACGCGCCGGCTGTATGCCCGCGGGGGTTGCAGGACGTCGAGGAGCGGTTTCACCGCTCCGTACTTGGCGTCGGCATCGAGCAGACTCCGTGCGGGGCGGTGCAGCGTCACGGTGACGTGGCAAGCCTCGAGGGGAGCGGGGGGAGGCGCGGGGGTGAGCGTGGCGCGGGCGAGGAGGAGGATCTCGTCACGCAACTGTCGGTAGTCGTGCGCGTTCATGCGGATCAGGCGGTTGGGTCCGGGGAGTAGCACGTCGTCGAGGTGGAGGGTCCAACGGCCAGTGCTCATGCCCGTCACGATACCGGGGTGCACCGGATTGGGCGTACACTGCGCTTCGTGCCTTCCACGCCTCTCGCCACGCCTACGGCTGCAAGAACGCCGCTTGGAATGCGCGTTCGCTTCATGGGGCGCGTCACGCAGTTCCTTTTGGGTCTTCTCGGCATGGGGCTGGGTCTCGCCATCATGCTCGAGGCGGGCATTGGGGTGGGACCGTGGGCGGTGTTCCATGACGGCATTGCGCGCGTCACGCCGTTGAGTTTCGGTCAAGCGCTCGTGCTCGTCGGGGTCGGCGTGGGCGCCATGGCCTGGTTCTGGACGGGGGAGCGCCCGGGACCCGGCACGCTCGTGAACATGGCTCTGATTGGTCCTTCGGTCGATGTGTACCGTGGCCTGGCGATCATGCCTTCGCAGGAGGCGTTCCTGCCCGGCTTGCTGCAGTTCGTGGTGGGTCTCCTCGTCGTGGGCTTCGCCACGGGGACGTACATCACCGCGAGGTTTGGTGCCGGTCCACGCGACATGTTCATGCTCGGCTTGTCGCAGAAGCTTCGCTGGCCGATTCGGCGGACGCGCACCACGATGGAAGCGGTGGTGCTCCTCGCTGGCGTGCTGCTCGGGGGGAGCGTGGGGCTGGGTACGCTCGCGTTCGCCCTGCTGATTGGACCGGTGGTGCAACGGTCGTTGCGCTTGTTCCGGTACGCACCCAAGCCGCGTTCCTGAATCGTCGTTAGACGCTAGGACAGTAAGGGGTTGGGTTCGATGCCGCTCGCAATGAGCGTGTCGCCCTCGCGCCTGAGCCGCAAGCGCGGGAGTGGATCGACGGCGGGACCGGCGACGGCACGCCCGGCGCGTTCGGGATCGAACACGCTGAGGTGGCAGCGGCAGACGAGTTGCGGACCCTCCGCTCGGTAGTTGAACGCGAAGGCGATCGCGGATGCGTCGCGGTTGAGCGTCACGACGCAACCCAGGTGCGTGCACACGCGACTGAAGGCGGCGACGTGCACATTCTCTTCGAGGGTGAGGCTGCCTGCGATGGGCTCGGGGATGCGCACGGCGACGGAGGGCGTGCCTTCGTACTGGAAGGTGACGGCGTCCCAGACGTTTTCGAAGCGATCGATCGTCGCGATCTCGAGGGGCGGGCCCTCCTGGTAGGCGGGCGTGGGGTCAGGACGCTTCTTGAAGAAATGGACGTACCCGCCTCGAAGGACGCCCCACGTACCGCCGGCGAGGGCGGCGAGGACGGGGATGCGCCACAACCAGCGCGCCACGCGCCTACGCTCCACGTCGATCGCGGAAGGTGGAGCGTCGGGGCGCGGGTTGGGCGCGTCGTTCATGGTGCGAAGGTGTCGACGGTCCAATCGGTGAGGACTTGGACTTGCTCGTCGGTCAGGATGGCTTGGAAGCCAGGCATCAATCCGCGGCCGTAGAGGATGAGACTTTCGACGTTCGCGCGGCGTGCCACGTCGCCGTTGCCGGCGAGTCGGGGTCCGGTGCCCCCGCCGCCCGTTGCACCGTGACAGCTGGCGCAGTGCGCTGCGTAGAGCGAGGGGCCGTCGGAGAGGGCTTGGACCTCTTGCGACACGACCCCCATGCCGGGGTCGGGTTCACCGGCGGCGAGCGCTTCGGCGCGGGCGAGGAGTTGCGGCACGCGGCCGGGTGTTTCGGCGCGTTCGAGGTGCTCCTCCCACGCGTCGATGGCGAGGGTGTACTCCTGCCGCGCGAAGGCGGCGTTCCCGAGGAACAGCAGCGTGTCGACGGGGAGTTGCACGCCTCGCGCCTGCGCGTTGTCGCGCGCGCGGGTGAGGATTTCCACGGCGTCGTCGATGGCGCCTTCGAGGAACAGGAGTTCGCCGACGCGGGCGAGGGCGATGGGTTCCTGCGCATCGAAGTCGGTGAGGATGCGGAAGTAGCGTTGCACCGCGGCGGTGCGGGCATCGAACTCCCACAGCGCGTCGGCGAGCGCGAGCAGGTCAGGCACGTTTGGGTCGGCGTCGACGGCGGCCTGGAGGGGTGCGACGTCCTGCAGGAAGTCGATGCGTTCCTGCACCATCGGGTCGCCCTGCGCCTCGGGGAGTAGAGCGAGCGCTTCGAAGGCGGCAAGCGCATCGGGGTAGAGGCCTTCCTGGAGGTACACCTCGCCGAGCGAACCGAGCACGTTGGGGTTGTCGGGTTCGCGGGCGCGTGCCTCCTCGAGCAGGCTGCGGCCGAGTGCCGGGTCGCGTTGCAGGGTGAGGAGGCCGAGGCGGAGGTAGGCGTCGGCAGGGGCGTCGTCATGCTCGGTCGTGGCGGTGGTGTACGCCTCGATGGCGCCTTGCGCGTCTTGCAGCATCCAGTACACGTCACCGAGCGCGGCGTACGTCATGCCGCTCGGGTCGCGGTCGGCGGCGCGTTGCGCTTCCTGAATGGCTTGACCGGCGGCGATGTCGGCCTCGCGGTTCGTGGTGATCGTGGTGTCGTCCCCGACGCGGGGAACGACCCACCCGCCGAGCGTGGCGGCCATGCCGGCGGCGATGACGACGAGACCCACCCAACTCCAGGAGGCGCGCCGCGGTCCCGTGGGGCGGGGTGCGGGCGCTTGGCCCGATAGTTCGGCGTTGCGTTCATCGATGGCGCGCAACACCTTCGCGGCCTTCGTTTCGTAGCGGGCGTGCAGTTCGTCGCGGCGCGCTTGCGCAAGGTCTTCGCGCGCATCGAGCTCGCGAATGGCGTTGAGCAGGGCGTCGCGTTCCTCTTCGAGTTCGAGCAGGTGCGGATCGCGATCGTCGGGCAGGGGGTCCGCCTGGCCGGGGAAGGCGAGGGGGAGCACGACGAGGAAGGTGAGGACGAGGGCGAGCAGGCCGATGATGATCAGCGTCAAGGTCATGACGAGGTCTCCGAATCGCCTTGCAGGGCGGCACGCACCCGCGCGAGGTCGGCATCATCCGCTTGCGCTTCATGGGTGGCTTGCTGTGCGTTGCGTGTCCAGCGGACCATGAGGGTGGTGAGGCCAATCACGCCTGCGGCGAGTGCAATGCCGGGAAGCCACCACACGACGAGGTGAATGCCGCGCCGGGGCGGTTCGAGCAGAATCCAATCGCCGTAGCGATCCTGGAAGAAGGCAAGGATTTCCGCTTCGCTTGCGCCGGCTTGCAGTTGCGCCTGGATTTCGTTGCGCATCTCGATGCTGATGCCGGCATTGCTGTCCGCCACGGATTCCGAGACGCAGGTGGGGCAGCGAAGCTTGCGGGAGATCTCGAAGACGCGGGCTTCGAGTTGCTCGCCCATCGCCACCGTGTCGTCGGTCTGCGCGAAGCCGGTGGGAAGGGGCGCGAGAAGCGCGATGAGGGCGAGGAGCAGGACGCGTCGCATCATGAGGCGGTCAACTCCGCGATCTTCTCCTCGAGCTTGTCGAGCGTGATGGGGCCGGTGTGCTTGTAGAGGAGCGTGCCGTCGCGACGCACGAAGAACGTCTCGGGTACGCCGAACAGGCCGTAGTCGATGGAGACGCGGCTGTCATCGTCGATCACGTTGGGGAAGGTGATGCCGAACCGGTCAAGGAACGCTTCGCCCTCGACCCGTTTCCCACGGTCCTGCGTTTGCACGCCAATGATCAGCACGTCGTCCTGGTACCGCTGCCAGGCGGCTTGGAGGTGGGGCGCCTCGTCGTAGCACGGGCCGCACCAGGTGGCCCAGAAGTTCACGATGACGGGCTTGTCGTTCAGTTCGGTCGCGAGGTTGAGGGTGGGTCCGAAGGTGCCTTGGAAGCGGGGGTAGAGCGGCAGGTCGAAGCTGATGACCTGCCGGTTCAATCGTGCACTCTCCACCTCCCGGTCGGGACTCCCGCGCAGCAAGCCCCACAGGAACAGGCCACCGAGGGAGGCCGTGATGGCGAGGACGACCAGGACGCGGGTCACGCGACGCTGGACCCTTTCGGTGCGCGTTGCGTGCCGCGCACGCCGCGCCGGGAGGGAATCAGGGCGAAGGCAGTGCCGAACGCCATGATGAACCCGGCGATCCACACCCATGCCACGAGCGGGCTTCGCACCACGCGGAGCACCACGAACTCGGAGTCGGGCGTCACGCCCGCCGCGATGTTCAGGTACACGTCGTAGAGGGGGAGGTACAGCACGTCGGGGGTCGGCACGTTCATCGACTGCCCGAAGAACGTGTTGATCTTGGGCCGCAGCGTCGTGAGGAGCGACCCGTCGCGATGCACGTCGACGACTGCGCCCGCGCCCACGCGGTACTCGGTGGTCTCCATGAAGGTGTCCTGCACCGTGAAGGTGAGGTCTTGGAAGGGCATGGTGTCGCCCACCTCGATGCGGACCTGCTCATCGATGCGGTAGGCGCTGCTCGCCATAATGCCGAGCGCCATGACGACCACGCCGAAGTGCACGATCATGCTGCCGAACCTGCGCCGGTTCTCGAACGCGTACCCGGTCAACACTTGCACCACGCTTCGGGTACCCACCCGCATGCGTGGCACGACCGCGCCGAGGAGGAGCAGGGTGAGGGAGGCGAGGTTCCAGCCGGACAGGCCGACGGTGAGGATGGGGTAGATGCCGCGAAGCCCGAAGGCGTAGGCGACGGCTGCCGCGATGACGCCTGCGCCCGTCATCCAGGCGAGGTTGCCGCGTAGCGTCTGCGTGTTCGCCCGGCGCCAGGGCAGCAACGGCCCGATGCCCATGAGGAGCAGGACGCCCATCCAGAGGGGCAGGGTGGCTTGATCGAAGAACGGCGCACCGACCGTCACCTTGTCACCGGTGAAGGCCTCCACGATGAGGGGGAAGAGCGTGCCGAGAAGGATAGCGAAGGCAATGGCGAGGAAGATCACGTTGCCAGCGAGGAACGAGCCTTCGCGACTCACCGGGTGGTCGAGGTCGGCACGGTCACGAATCCCATCCCAACGCCAGGCGACCAGTCCGAACGAACCGGCCATGACGATGAGGAAGAAGGTGAGGAAGGCGGGACCGACCGGGCCGTCTCCGAAGGCGTGCACGCTGCTCACCACGCCACTGCGCGTGAGGAACGTGCCGAGCAGGGTGAGCGAGAAGGTGAGGATGATCAGCAGCAGGTTCCAGCCCTTGAGCATGTGGCGACGTTCCTGTACCTGCACGCTGTGCAGGAAGGCGGTGGCGGTGAGCCACGGCAGGAAACTGACGTTCTCGACGGGGTCCCACGCCCAGTAGCCACCCCAGCCGAGCACCTCGTAGCTCCACCAACCCCCGGTGATGATCGCGGCGGTGAGGAACCCCCAGCCGATCAACGTCCAGCGACGCGTTTGCAGCATCCACTCGCTGCCCGGTCGTCCACTGAGGAGGGCGGACATGGCGAACGCGAAGGGCACGGTGAGCCCTACGAAGCCGAGGTACATCAGGAACGGGTGGACGGCCATCATCCAGTGATTCTGGAGGAGTGGGTTGGGGCCGGGGCCGTCGAGGGGAGCGGGCGAGATGACTTCGAAGGGGGGTGCGATGACCGCGGGGACGAGCACGAAGAAGGTCTGCACGACCGCCATGGTGGTCAGCGCCCAGGCGCGGAGCGGGCTGTTGGGTGCGACGATGGAGAGGAGCGCCCAGTAGCCCGAGAGGAGCCAGCCCCACAGGAGGAGCGATCCTTCGAGTGCCGCCCAGAGCGTCACCATCTTCACCCAGAGGGGATTGCCTGCCCGCGACGTGCTGGCGACGTACGACACGCTGAAGTCGTCGGTGAGCAGGGCAATCTCCATAATGGCGATCGAGGCGGTCATGGCGAGGAAGGTCGCGACGCCCGCAAGGCGCGCCGAGGTCAGGAGGCGTGCGTCACGCCGGATGGCGCCAATGGCGCCGGCAACGATGCCCCACACGGAAAACGCCAGCGCGAGGTACAGCGCGGCGTTCCCGAGCGGGCCGAGGCCCACGTCCATCACTGCAGGGTGTCCTTGAGCGCCTCGAGGTCGATGGGTTCCCCATCCTTGGGTGGTTCGTACACTTCACTGTGTTTGACGAGCAGGTTGTCGCTCACGAACACGCCATCCTCGAAACGGCCCTCCACCACCACGCCAGTGTTCTCCTGAAACAGTTCGGGCGGGGTGCCGGTATGGCGAACGGGGTAGGTCTGCAGGCTATCGGTCACCTGGAAGGCGAGTTGCAGGGCTTGATCGTCGAACGCCACGGTCCCGGGGGACACGATGCCGCCCAGCCGGATGCGGCGATCGTCGTACTCGCCCGGCGCGGCGGCGTACTCGCTCGGCAAGATGAAGTACACGAGACTGTCGCTCAACGCGCGTTGAATGAGGAAGCCGGCGCTTGCCAGCACCCCCACGCCAAGAAGGGCGTAGATCCACCGTTTCATGATTCGTCCTCCTCACGGCCGGCGCGGCGTCCACGCCAGGCCAGATACGCCAGGTAGGCACCAAACGCGAGTGGGAGTTGCAGCCAGGCAACGGTCACCCACGTCCACTGATTCCAGGAGTCAAACACGCACCACCTCGCCGCTTCCCCCGTCGGCCTGGACGCGCCGCGCGTCGATCTCGACTTCGCGCATGCCGATGCGGACGCGTTCGACGAGAAGCCACACGAACATGAGGCCTGCCGCCACGACGTTATAGAGCAGGATGGTGAGCATCGTGCCGTCGATGGTCACGCCACCCCCCGTCAGGTCGATGGCCTTGGCGGGGTGCAACGTGCGGAACCATTCGGCCGCAAGGTAGTTGAGGGGCAGGCTGGCGAGCACGACGATGAGGATCACGGCGCTCACGCGACCGCGGCGTTGCGGCTCGTCGATCAACCCGCGCACGATGAACACGCCGGCGAGCAGCGCGACCATCAAGGCGGTGAGCGTGAGTTTCGCGTCCCACGTCCAGAAGGTGTTGAGCGTGGGCTTGCTGTACGTCATGCCACCAATGATCGTGAGCGCGCCGTACAGGAGGGCGGTTTCCGCACCTGCGACGCTGATCACGTCCATGCGGGGACGACCGCGCCACAGGAAGGCGATGCCGGCGAGGGCGGCGACGCCCACGGCGAGGAACGACACCCACGCGACGCTGACGTGCGCGTACATCACGCGAATCAGGTCGCCCTGGTTCACGTCGGGCGGACTGACGCGAAGACCCAGGTAGGCGCCAATGGCGACGGAGAGGAAGGCGGCGCCGGCAAGGACGTTCAGCCAGGCGGGACGCCGGGAGGGAGCTAGGCTCATGCGAACGGATCTCCTTTCGAGGTCCGAGCGGGTGCGCCGCGTTCCCTGAATCGCGTGCGACACGCTTGCTTCATTCTTCGACCACGATGTGAAAGATGGCGCTCGTCACCACCAAGTACACGAGGTCGAACCCTGCAAGCAACTGTACCCAATCACCTGCCAGGCTCGGGTCTCCCCCCGTTACGATGGCGTCCGTCGCCCGGACGGCGGCAAGGAGCACGGGAACCACCACGGGAAACATGAGGACGGGCAGAAGCGATTCGCGTGCCTGCAGGTTCGCCGTCAGGGCGGCGTAGAAGGTCGCGATGATCGAAAACCCGAGGGTGCCGAGCGCAATGGTGAGCAGCAGGATGGGAATGCCGGATCCGATGGGCGCATCGAACAGGATGGCGGTGACCGGCAGGAGAACCCAACCCAGAATCGTCATGGTGAGCCAGTTCGTGAGCAGCTTGCCGAGGAACACCGCGGCGCGGGGCACCGGCAGGGTCAGCAGCTGCTCGAACGCGCCCTCGATCAGGTCGCTCTGATACGCCTGCGCGGCACTGATCACGCCGCTGAACGCCAACGCGACCCACAACACGCCCGGCGCGGCGCGCGTCATGACGTCGGCGTCGCGACCGAGTGCGAAGGCCAGCACGACGAGCGTCACGCTGCTGAAGAACACCGTGGCGACGGTGGCCGCCCGGGAACGCGCTTCGCTCCGCAGGTCCTTCCAGGCGATGGCGAGGAGGGCACGTACGTCGCTCATGACGCACGCTCCGCGCGAGGTGCGCGCAGTTCACCCATCTCGAGTTCGAGCGTGGCGTCCACGAGGGGGGCAAGACGTTCGGGCTCGTGGCTGGCCACCAGGGCGGTGCGACCCACGTCCCTCGCCTCGACGAGCAGGCCGTCCACGAGCTGCCGACCATCCTCGTCGAGCGAGGCGTACGGCTCGTCGAGCAGCCACAGGTCGGCATCCTGCAGCAACAGGCGCGCGAGTGCGAGGCGTCGCTTCATCCCGCTGCTGAACACGCGCACCAGGCGGTGTGCGTGCGCTTGCATGCCCACGCGTTCGAGCATCAAGTCGACCCGGTCCTCCGGCGCGCCACACAGGGTGGCGGCCAGCGTCAGGTTCTCCCGCGCGGTCAAGGGACCGTAACTTCCGCTCTGGACGCTCAAGTACCCCACGCGCTTGCGGATTACCGCGCCTTCCTTCACGAGGTCATGCCCGAAGATGCGGCCCGATCCACCACTTGGCCGGAGGCGCGTGGCGAGGAGGCGGAGGAGTGTCGTCTTTCCGCTTCCGTTATGCCCGTGGAGCGCGACGACGCGGCCCTCGGAGACCTGCAACGACACCGCCCGAAGGATGCGCTCGCGCCCCCACCGTCGATCGATGCGATCGAGGTCGATGGCGAGTCGCGGCTCGTCGGGCGTCGTCACAGGCGTTCGAATAGCCAATCCGGCGTGAAGCGCAGCAGCCACGTGTTCAAGCGGGTGTAGGTACCCGTCACCATCAGCAGGCCCGCGACCAGGAGGAGCGCGCCGGAGGCGCGTTCCACCCAGGGAAGCCAGTGCCGCACGCGGCGGGATACCCGCAGGAACGACTCGAGCGCGAGCGCGGCGACCAGGAAGGGAATGGCGAGCCCAAGGCTGTACACGGCCAACATCAATACGCCTGACGCCAACGTTCCCGACGCGCCTGCCAGCGTGAGGATCCCGCCCAGCACCGGGCCGATGCAGGGCGTCCACCCGGCAGCGAAGGCCATGCCGAGCAGCACGGCGCCCCATGGCGTGGAGGCGTCGTGCTTGGCCTGCACGCGCGTATCGCGCATGAGGACGGGAAGGCGAATCACGCCGAGCAGGACGAGGCCGAAGAGGATGACGAGGACACCCCCCACGATCGTGAGGACGTCCCGGTTCGTACGAAGAAGCGCACCGAGCGCCGATGCGGACGCGCCCAGCGCGATGAACACCAGCGAGAACCCGCTGACGAACAACAGGGCATTGCGCACGAGGATGCGGCGCGAACTGACGCCGGAACCCCCGACGTACGCGAGGTACGACGGGACGAGAGGCAGGACGCACGGCGAAAGGAACGACAGGATGCCGGCAGTGAAGGCGAGGGACAGCGTAGGCGTCATCTCCACGAGTATCCATGCTACGCGGTTCGGGCGTCCCCCTCAGGTGGACATTCGCCCCCAACCTGATGCGTCACGCACGGCGCGCGAATGTGCCATGGTGGAGCGCGTTACGCAAGACGTGACAAAACGCAGAACGTGATTCCTGGAGGTCTCGATGCAACGATTCCGCACCCCCACCATCCTCGTGGCTCTCGCCGCGCTGCTCCTCACGCCGCTCGCCGTAGCGCAGGACACGCACGGCGTCGAACCGCTCTCGCCTCGCGAGACGGTCAGCGTCGCGTACGTGCCCATTATGAAGTTCGCCGCCATGTACGTCGCGGCCGAGCGGGGCCTGTTCGACAAGTACGGCATCGACGTGGAGATCAACCGCGTCGGGTCCGGTACCGAAGCAATCGCCTTCCTCACGCAAGGCCAGATCGACGTGGGCGGCATCGCCATCGTGACGAGCCTGTGGAACGGTTGGAACGAGGGTCTCGACATCCGCATCATCGCGCCGGGTGCGCTCGAGCCGTTCGAGGACAGCCCGACGAAGTTCATGGTGCGCAGTGACCTCGCCGAGTCGGGCGAGGTGGACGAGGTGGGCGAACTTGCGGGCCGCATCGTCGCGCTCTCCGGGGGTCCCGGGTCGGGCGGCGAGTACCTCGCGGCCAAGGCGCTCGAACTGGGCGGCCTCACGATTCGTGACGTGCAGATCGTGCAGCTCGCCAACCCGGACATCCCTGCCGGCTTTGAGGCGGGTTCCATCGACGCCGCGCTGCTCGGTTCGCCCTACGCCGATCAGGTGGAGAATGCCGGTACGGGCGTGCCGCTCGCGACCGACTTGACGCCTGGCCTGATGACCGTCGCGTTCGTCGGTTCCGGCAACTTCGTGACCGAGCGTCCCGAGGTGGCCCAGCGGTTCGTGCTGGCCCTGACCGAAGCGACGCGCCTGATGCAGGGCGAGGCGTACCTCGACGACGAGAACCTCGAGGCGTACCTGTCGTTCGTGAACAGCACCGAGGAGGCGCTGCGCACCGGACGTCCCGTCATCTACGACCCGAACGTGAACCTGCCGCTCGAGGGTCTTGCCGACGTGGAGCGCGTGCACCGCGAGAACGGCCGCACGAACTACGACGACCCCGTCGACATGGGCAACGTCGTGGAGACGCAGTTCGTGGACTTCGCGCTGGAGACGCTCGGAACCTACGCCGAGTAAGCGCGCAAGCTGACCCTTTCGCCCCAGTTGGGCCGCGTCCAGGTGACGCGCGCCCGCTGGGGCGGTACCGTGCACCTCGTGAACGACGCATCCAATCCCTCGTCCGCAAGCCCGAAGGTCACGGCGCGAGGCGTTTCCAAACGGTTCGACACCACCGCAGGAGAGGTCATCGCCCTCGAGCGCTTCGATCTCGAGGTGGCGCAGGGGGAGGTCGTCTGCATCGTCGGCCCGTCCGGGTGCGGCAAGTCGACCTTCCTGCGCATCCTCGCCGGTCTCGATACGGCAAGCGGCGGGGAGCTCACCGTCCGACGCGACAATCCCGACAAGCCGGAGAATGCCGTGGTGTTTCAGGAATACGCGATCTTCCCGTGGAAGACCGTGCGGGAGAACGTGGCGTTCGGCCTGCGCATGCGCGGGGTGCCTCGCGCCGAGCGCGACGCGACGGCTGCGCACTGGATCGAGCGGGTGGGCCTTGCCCGGTTCGCAGGCGCGTACCCGGCCCAGCTTTCGGGTGGCATGAAGCAACGCGTCGCCATTGCGCGCGCCTTGGCGTACGACGCCGACCTTCTCCTCATGGATGAACCGCTCGGCGCGCTCGATGCGCAGACGCGCCTCACCCTTCAGGAGGAACTGTTGCGGTTGTGGTCCGAGACGGGCAAGACGGTCGTGTACGTCACGCACGGTCTCGAGGAGGCGGTTCTGCTGGCCGACCGGGTGGTCGTCATGACGGCGCATCCCGGGCGCGTGAAGACGATCCTCGACGTTCCCCTCCCGCGTCCACGCAGCATCGAGACGACGACCACGCCCGAGTTCGCCGCGCTGACGGGCGAGTTGTGGCACGCGCTGCGTGACGAGGTCGCGCGTGCGCAGGGGTACGAGGTGCCTGCATGAGTACGGTCGCCCCGCCCCGCCGCCGCTTCACCCCGTTCGAGACCTGGTGGGCGCCCCTGCTGCTCGCGCTCACCCTCTCGGTCGCCGCGTGGCCCCTCGGCCTGTGGCCGGTCGCCTGGTGGGTCATCCTCGCCACCGACTTCGTGCTGCTCGTGGCGGCCATGGAACGCCTCGAGCCGCGTCTTCCACTCGCCACCCGGCCCGTCTTCCGCAATGCGCTCGCCATCGGGTTCCCCATCGCGCTGCTCGTGAGTTGGGAACTCATCGTGCGGGCCGGCATCCTCAACCCGCGTTGGTTCCCCCCACCCACGTCGATCGCCGTCGCCTTGTGGGAACTCACGGTGAACTACGACCGCTTCAACGACACGAGCCTCATCGGCCGCCCCTGGCTCATCCCGAGCGTGTGGGCGAGCGAGGGGTGGAGTGGCGTGCGTGCCCTGTTCGCAGAGAGTCACGTCTACGCCACGCTGAGCCGCGTGTTCGGCGGGTTCTTCATCGGCGCGATTCCCGGCGTCCTCGTCGGCGTGGTGATGGGCCTCAACCGCACGGTGCGCACCATGCTCGACGCGACCATGAGCGCCGTGTACGTGCTGCCCAAGATCGCCATCTTCCCGATCCTCATGCTCGTCTTCCCCGACCCGTTCGGGGAGGGGCCCAAGGTCGCCGTCGTCGCCATCAGCGCCTTCTTCCTCGTCGCCATCAACGCCATGGCGGGCGTGCAGGGCATCGACCCCGTCCTGCTCCAGGCGGGCCGCGCGTTCGGCGCGAACCGCGTAGCGATGCTCCGGCACGTCATCCTTCCGGGTGCCCTGCCCATCATCTTCAGTGGCCTGCGACTCGCGCTGGGAACGAGCCTCATCGTGATCGTCGCGGTGGAGTTCATTCGCGCCCAGACGGGCGTCGGCTTCGTGATCTTCTACCACTGGCAGGTGCTGATGACCGACCGCATGTACGCCGGCCTCGTCGTCACCATGGCGCTCGGTGTGGGTCTCACCGCGCTGCTGCAGTGGGTGGAGCGTCGTGTCATGCCGTGGCGAGATTCCTGAGGCGCGATGCTTGAAGGCCCATTGGGCACGATGCGATGAAACGAGCCTGGGGCGAGGCCGCGTCGTCATGGATCGAGGTGTCCTTGGCGTTGGGCACCTTGCCTGTCGGGGTTTCGTCACTCGGCTGTCACGATGAACCGTAACCGTGGGGACCTGAAATGCGACCGATACACGGGATTCAACCGTGCTTGATTCCTTCATGCCCTGAAGGACGGAGCTTCTGGATTTCCGTTGGCATTTCGTCGAACGTGGGTATCGCTCGTGCAATCACGGCAACTTGACGAGGACACACATACGCTATGCCATCAATATGGGTAGCGAATATGCCATCATTATTGGGTAAAGGAGGACCCCATGCCTGAGTCAGGGATGAAGAAGATGCACCTTCCCTTGCCGCCTGAAACGCACGCTCGGCTGAGGAGGGAGTCGGTTGCGTCTGGCATCCCAACCACCGTGATTGCCCGCGAGGCCGTCAGCGAGTGGCTGGACCGCCGGGAACGCGAACGAATCGCCGAGGAGCTCCAAGCCTTCGCCATCGCGAACGCCGGAAGCGAATTGGATCTTGAAGAGCGTTTCGAATCGGCCGCTGCCGACACCTTGGCGGAAGCGGCCACGTGAAGCGTGGCGACGTCTGGTGGGTTGAACTCTTGCCGCGGTCCGGAAGCGAGCAACGGGGGAGCCGCCCAGCCATCGTGGTCTCGCACGATGCGCTCAACGAGGTGAAGACGTGGCGCAGCATCGTCGTCGTGCCCGTTACCACCTCCAAGCAGCCAGTCCGCCGGCAACTGACCGTCGTGCCGCTCGCGGAAGGGGAGGGGGGCCTCAGGCAAGCGTCGGTCGCGCTGTGCCACCAGGTGACGACTCTGGATCGCAGCAAGTTCATTCAGCGCACGGGCGCCGTGTCCACCGACACGCTGGAGGCCGTACGTCAAGGACTCGTCGTGGCGCTGGATCTGCATCCCTGAGCGATTCGCCTGCCATGAATCAAGCCTAGCGCGCGGTTGGGATGATTCGCCGTGGCGTATCCTTCTCGGCATGACGAATCCTGAAGCATCTGCCATGGAGACGACAACCCTCGGGGGAGGCTGTTTTTGGTGTCTGGACGCCGTGTACCGCGGTGTGAACGGCGTTCACGAGGTGGTCTCGGGGTACGCCGGTGGTCACGTCGACACCCCGACCTACCAGCAGGTGTGCACCGGGACGACCGGTCACGCCGAGGTCGTACGCATCACCTTCGACCCCAGCGTCATTCCGTTCGACGAGCTTCTGGGCATTTTCTTCTCGATTCACGACCCCACGACAAAGGATCGTCAGGGCGCCGACGTGGGACCGCAGTACCGCTCCATCGTGCTGGCCGAGAGTGACGCGCAGGCCGAAGCGGCACGCGCCATGATTGCCAGCCTCGACGCAGAGGGCGTCTTCCGTGCACCCATCGTGACGGAGGTCGAACCCCTCGAGGTGTTCCACGCAGCCGAGGCTTACCACCAGAACTTCTTCGCCAACAATCCCGGTCAGGGTTACTGCGCTGCGGTCATCGAGCCCAAGGTCGCGAAGTTCCGCTCGAAGTACGCGCACTTGCTCAAGGGGAATGCTGCGCAAGCGAGCGGTCTCTAGCCTGGAACCGACGCGTGCACCTTTTCGAGGAGCGCCTTGACGCGCGAACGTGCGCGCTACGTACCTCTCCCGTCGCCTGGCTCAGCGTGGTGGGAGGGTACGTAGCGAGCTCCCCGCCCTTGTCCTTCGAGCGTCACGAGACCCTCGCTACGTAGCGTCCTCAGAACACTTCGAATCAAGTCGCGGCTGATGCCCGGAAGTTCGCGTTGGATGTCGCCGATGGCGAAGGGAGCCAAGCGGCGAGCGACAGCAGAGCGAACCATTTCGGTCTTGGTTCCGCCCTTCCCTCGACGAACCGCGTCGATTCTCTGCTCGAACTCGTCGTACGCTGCGATGAGCATGCCGAGGAAGTAATCCAGCCAAGGCCGTGCGTCGTGCGCGTCCGAGTGCCAGCCTGTACTGCTACGCTCCAGCGCTTCGTAGTATCCGTCGCGAGTCTGTTCGACGATGCGTTCCAAACTCACGTACCGTCCAACCTCGAAGTCGTGGTGGTAAAGAAGCAGCAGCGTCAAGAGGCGTGCCGTACGCCCGTTGCCGTCCGGGAAAGGGTGAATGCAGAGCAGGTCCAGGACTGCAAGGCCAATCAGCAGTGCGGATGGCAATGCGTCCTGATCTACCGCTAGAGCGTAGTCCTCGACGAGGTTCCGCATCGCGCCTGGGGTCTGGGCCGGCGAAGTCGGCGAGAAACGAACGCGGATGATCTCCCCATTTGCATCCGTCTCTGCGATGTCGTTCTGCGTAGCCTTGTAGTGCCCTCCGGGCGTTGGAAGGTAGCGATAGAGCAGATCGTGAATCTGGAGGACCTGCGACTCGCTGAAACGCATGTGCTCAGCGTTCTCGTGGATCATGCGCAGCGCATCACGGTAGCCGGCGATTTCGGACTCGGAACGGTTGGTGGGGGCAGCGTCACGGAGCACGATGCCTTCGATGCGGTCGCGTGGGGCGGAAACACCTTCGATTCTTGTACTGGACTCGGTCGATTCGATTCGCGCCACGATGGTGAGTTGGCGGAGGAGTTCCGGCGTTTGCGTCTGGAAGAGTCGTTGTGCACCCCGCGCGTAGCCTAGGCGGTCGATTTGCTTCAGGAGCGCCTGATCGATGGGGAGTGAGCGGATGTACTTGAGCGAGAGCGAGGGCACGGTGGGCTCCAGAATGTGGGGTACGAACGCGGAAACGTAGTAGTTTTGTCGGCAAACTACCACATTCTGTGGTCGTGGGTCCGTCTGCACGTCGCCCCATCTTGTGCGTCGACGGTTGGGACGCGTGACGTTCCACGGGCCTCAACCGTGCTACTGGTGCGCCGCGTGGATCGGTCAGGCGGCGACGCGTAGGGCAGGATGCTCATCCTTCGTTCGACGATCGGTCGTTCGATGAGGCAGCCTCATGGCGCGCTCCGTACTCAAGTCTCGTCAGGGATGAACCTCAGGGCAAGCCCATTGCTGCAGTAGCGCAGACCGGTGGGCTCGGGCCCATCTTCGAACACGTGGCCGTGGTGCCCTCCGCACTTGGCGCAGTGGTACTCCGTACGCGCGTATCCAACGTGATAATCGGTCTTCGTCTCGAACGCGCCGGGAAGCGCCGTGTGGAACGATGGCCAACCGCAATGCGCGTCGAACTTGACGTTCGCGTCGAAGAGCGGGTGTCCGCACCCAGCACACACGTAGGTGCCGGCGCGCCACTCGTGGTTCAGCGGGCTGCTGCCGGGTCGTTCGGTCGCCTCGTGCCGCAGGACGCGGTAGGCGGCGTCCCCGAGCCGCTCGCGCCACTCCTCGTCCGTGACTTGCGTGGGGTCAAACGCTTCGTCGCTCATGCGGTCAGCCTACGGGTTGGGCGCTGGACGGTCCGTTCCGTGGCTTGCGATGCCGTCACGAGGATGCCTCGAGCACCCCGTTGACGAGGTGGCGAGCCACCTCGATTTGATCGCGACCAATCGTGTGACCCAGACCGGGGTAGAGACGCACGTCGACCTGCGCACCGAGCGTCTCGAAGATCGCGGCGCTCTCCTCCACGCGTCCCGTCGGGATGTGCGGGTCAGGGTCGCTGCTCCCCAGGAACGCCGGCATACCGGACAGGTCGGCTGAATACTCGCTCGGGTCGAGCACGTCGCCAATCAATCCACCCGCGAAGGCGAGGACGGCGCCGAGCCTGCCGGTGCGCCTGGCGGCCACGTCGAGCGCGAGGCATGCCCCCTGCGAGAATCCACCGAGCACGATGCGTTCCTCGGGAATCCCTGCCTCCACGAGCTCGTCGAGAACGCTCGCGACGCGCTGCCGGGCCGAGTCGAGCCACGGTTGATTCAGGGCTGGCGGGACGATGAAGCGTTGCGGGTACCAGACGCGCCCCTCGGCCTGCGGGAGGCGTACGGCGACGGGGACGTCATGCCCGGCGAGCAGCATGTCGGCGAGGGGCGCCAGATCGTCGGGGGCTGCCCCCCGGCCGTGAATCAGCACCATCGCCGCGGTCGCTTCGCCAAGGGCTGCACCTGCTTCGAGCGGTGCGAGTGCACCGTGGGGATCGTCGTGATGCATGGGAACCTCCTTCGCGCATGCACTGCGCAGTGACGTGAGGATTCCTCAACCATCCGGATTGGACAAGTGCGTGCCCTACCATCACGCGCGACGCGCGACGCGCCGCGCGTCACCCCTGGCGTAGCCTTGGCGGCATGAGCGAACCCACCTGGGATTTAAACGACTGGCCCTCCGAACGCGACTGGGTGTGGCAAGGTCCCCTCGCCGTCCCGACCGAATGGGGCAAACCGGGCCTCGTCATGGCCTTCAACCTCGAGTGCGCCGGTTGCATCGCGCGCGGCATTCCCTTCCTCAAGCGGTTGCAGCAGGAGCACGGCGACGCCCTGCACCTCGCGTTGCTCCACACGGCGTACGGGCACAAGCACCATGCGCGTGAGGACGTGCTGCCCGAACTCGAGCGCTTCGCCGGCAGTTTCGCGCGTCTCGACATGCCCATCGCCCTCGACGAGGACGGCAGTCTTGCGCAGCGTTGGGGGGCCGAGGGAACGCCTCACTGGTTCGCCTTCGATGCGACCGGCGCGCTGGTGCGCAGCGTCTACGGTTCGCAGGACAATGCCCAAACGCGTCTCGAGTACCTGATGGCCGAACTCGCGCAGCAAACGCCCGCATGACCGACGCCGCGCCCACCGGAAGTGCGGGCGGCACGGCACGCATGATTCCCAGCACCCTCGTGTACGTGCAGCGTGGCGAGGAGACGCTGATGCTCCGCAAGACGCGCGGCCACCAGGAGGGGAAGTGGAACGGGCTGGGCGGGAAGGCCGAGCCGGGGGAGATGCCCGAGGCGTGCGCGATTCGCGAGGTGCGCGAGGAGGCAGGGCTCGAGGTGCGAACCCTCACCTACAAGGGCCTCATCGTCTTCCCGCGTTTCGATGACGTCAACGACTGGTACGTGTGGATCTACCTCGCCACCGCCGAGGGGGAGCTACGGGAAGGGGACGAGGGTGAACTCGCCTGGGTCCCCACCCGCGACCTGTCCACGCTCGCGTTGCACGAGGGGGATCGTGTGTTCCTCCCCTGGCTCGAGCAGCGCGGCGTCGTGTTCTCCGCCCGATTCGACTATGAGGGTGGACGGTTCGTGGGTCATGAGGTGGCGTTCTACCCGCGCGCTTGAGCGCTGGATGCGCTCAGTCCCAACGGTGCTCAGCAACCTCGTGCCAAGGAACGACCTCGAGTGCATATCGACGTTGGGGCGTGGATCCGCCGTACACGATTCGAAGGGGTGCCACAGCCGCTTCTTCGGAGATCAAGCCTTGGGTCTTGCGCTGCGTTTCGTCTAGCAAATCTCGCGAAAGCGTGCGCGCGGATTTCACTTCGACGGGGATCCGTTCGCGCTTGGCGTCGATCCACAGGTCGACTTCGGCCCCCCGGACTCGGCGCACGTGGAAGAGGTCGGGAGGCAATCCCCGGTGCAATCGCCACTTCCAAATCTCCGAAGCGACCCACGACTCGAAGATGGCGCCACGCAATGGGTGCGTCGAGAGTTGGTCTTCACTCCGAATGCCGAGGAGGTGGCAGGCGAGACCGCTGTCCACGAAGTGAATCTTGGGCGACTTGACGAATCGCTTTCGGTGGTTGGCAAACCATGCCGGTGCGAGGAACGTGACGAAGCTTGCTTCGAGGACGGAGGACCAGGCTCCAATCGTCGGGTACGTCACGCCCACGTCGCTCGCCAGGGACGACAGGTTCCTTTCCTGCGCCACCCTGCCCGCCAGCAGCCTCAGAAACGTCGCGAATGTCGAGCGGTCGCGCACGTCGAGTACGTCTGCGACGTCGCGCTGAACGTAGGTGGTCACGTAGTCCGCAAGCCAGCGACTTGGGTCGAGGTGCTGGTCGTGGATTCGTGGATAGCCACCACGGAAGATGGTTGTCCACGGGTCGTTCTCATCGACGTGGGGCAGTTCGTCGATGGCGAGGGGAAGGAGGTTGAGGAGTTCCGCGCGTCCGGCGAGGGATTGTTGGATGGCGCGAGTCAAGCCCAGTTGGTGCGATCCCGTGAGAACGTACTGGCCGGGGATTGGTTGTTCGTCGACGCGCGGTTGGATGTAGGAGAGAAGGGTGGGGGCGTTCTGCACTTCGTCGAGGATGAGGGGCGGTGGGTAATCTTCGAGGAAGCCGCGTGGGTCGTCCATCGCGTATTCGCGGACGTCCAGCGGTTCTAAGTTGACGTAGGCATGCTCCTTGAACGTGGCGCGCACCAGCGTGGTCTTGCCGGATTGGCGAGGACCGGTGACGACGATGATGGGCATGCGAGTCGCTGCCTCGCGAAGGCGGGACTCCAAGGTGCGGGCGAGCATGCACCAATTATAAATGGCATTTTTGTTTCGTGCAAACTGCGTTCTTGGCGGACGCCTCGATACCCCACACTGAGCGTGTCCATTGCAGAAGCGCCCATGACGCGCCCGTGCGATGATGCGGCAAGGCACAAACGTCGCGGAGGAACCCATGAACCTCGATTGGCACGACCGCAGAACCCAGCTCGGCATTGGCCTCATTGCCCTCGGCATCCTTGCTCTCCTCGGCCAGTGGGGCATCTTCGCTGGGCTGTCCCGGCTCGTGGGCCTCATCCTCTTCACGGCCCTTGGCCTTGCCGTTCTGAGCGCGTATCGCAACGACCCGACCCGCATCTGGCCGCTCCCCGTCGGCTTCGGCCTGATTGGCCTCGGCATCTCGAGCCTCGACGTAGCTTGGACCGAGGGCGCGTTCCTTCTCTCCCTTGGCCTCGGCTTCCTTGCCGTTTGGATGGCGGACGCGAAGCGTGAGCGCTGGTGGGCCATCATCCCCGGCGGCGTGCTCCTCACGCTCGGCCTCACCGCGAGTTACGAAGCCACCCTTGATTTTGGTGAAGCGTTCGAAGGCACCCTATTCTTCCTCGGCCTCGCCGCTACCTTCGCCGCGCTGTACGTCTTGCCCTCCGTGCGCCAACGCTGGGCCATCTGGCCCGCTGCAGGCCTCGCACTCGTCGCACTCATCACGTTGGGGTCGACGGGCAGCTGGATCGTGCCCCTCGCCTTGATCCTCGTGGGCGCCGTCTTGTTCTTCCGACCGTCCCGCCGCTAGGCGAACGCGCGTCGGGTCATCATTCCGGTCTTGGAACGGTGACCACGTCCCCAAGCGTGGCGTAGTCGAGCCCCGCGAGTCGCGCAATGGGGTCGAGCTTGCGAATGTCGATGTAGCCGTTCTCGTCACGCAAATCGTCGCGCACGTGCGCCACGAGAACGCGACCGAAGACGACGGTGTTTCCACCGTCGGGAATTTCGTAATGGTGCAGCGTTTCGCACTCGAGCGAGACCGGTGCGGCGGTCACGCGCGGCGCGGCGATCCGCTCGGACGGCGTGGCGTCGAGACGGGCGTAGTCGAACTCGTCGACGTCGATGGCCGCTTCCACGCTCGTGGCGTTCATGGCCTCGAGCAGGTCGCCGTTCACGATGTTGGCGACGAACCCACCGGTGGCGATGGCGTTCAGGGCGGAGTCCTTCGCCACACCGTTACGCTTGCCGGCGCTGAACATCACCACGGGAGGCGTGCTCGAGGCGATCTGGAACCAGGAGTACGGCGCGAGGTTCCGCACGCCGTTTTCGTCCACGGTGGAGATCCAGCCAATCGGGCGGGGGACCACCACGCCGTTCAAGAGTTTGTGTCGTTCCCTGCCGTCTAGGGTCGCTAGGTCAATGGTCATGGGTAGAGGGTACCGACATTTTCGGCCGTGCTTCCGTGCATTCAAGTGACGCCCACGATTCACGCCACCGGCTGGCGCACTGCACCGTGCGCTACCACGAACACACGTTGGAGACAAGGAGGCGGCGCTCTGACCAATGGGTTACGTCCGCTACACTGCGAACCGGAGGAGGTCGTTTCATGCTCAAGCGGAGATTTGTGCTGCGTACGTTACTCATGATGATCAGCGTCGCAGCTCTCACAGCCTGCGGTGGCGCCCCGAGCGCCGACGAGGGCACACCCCCTGACGAGTCCATCACGCAGCCGCAAAATCCGATGGCGGTTTCGGGACAACAACATAACGAGGTGTTGGCGTGCCTATCGTCCAACTCTCCCCAAGCAACCGAAGATCGGTTTGCGGCAATGCAGCGCTGCGGATTTGAACCAGCCGCAGACTTCTCGATCGATGATGCACGTTCCCGTTTTCAGGCGTTCGGTCCCGATTTGCCGGATTGGATCGATTGGCTGATCGCGTCCCCATTCAACCCGAACCCCAGCATGATGGGGGGAGGCGTCACGTTTGACGAGGCGCAGGCAGGATTCTTGGAGGAGCTCGGCGAGATCGTAGCGCTCGGTCAAGAGGACACGCCCTCCTCGGAACGTGTCGACGAGGCGGTACTTGCGCTCGATGCACTCGAAGGGCGCGCCGTTGACGCGCTCGGCGATGCTGAGGACAACCAAAGTAAGGCCGTGCTTGCAGGTATCGCCATCGCAAAAGCGTCGCTCGGTTACTGGTCCGACATCTGGCTCGATGAGGATGCGGCTGAGCCGTTCGCCAGTGGGCCCAAGTGGTGGCAGGTCGTTGCCGCGGACGTCGCCGGAGGCATCGTTGGAGGCATCTTCGGTGGGGGTGCAGGCGCCGTGGGTCTCGGAACGGCAGCATCGAAGGTCGTGGGTGACCTCGCAGAGGGTGCCAATGGCGATGATGCGGGCGGCGTCAACCCCGGGGTGGGCGTCGACGTTGTCGTCGGGCAGGACCACAACGAGACGCTGGCGTGTCTGGAATCGAATGCCGATGCGCGCACCATGGATCCCATCGCGCCGCTGATCGACATCTGTCCCGTCGACGGACTCGATGCCGACATGGCCGATCAGTTAAGGGAAGCGATGCGGACGGAACTGGGCCTGCCGGATGCGACTCATGCCGGTGAATTCGCTGCAGGGTTGATTGACGATTGGTCCTCGTGGTTCGACACGGATAGGTACAGCGATGCACAGAAGCGGTACCTCGAAGAAGTTGGCACGATCATCGAGAGCATCGACGAACGTGGCGGTCAAGAGGCCTTCGACCGTGGCTTGCTGCGCCTGCGGCTCCTCGAAGGCCGCGCGCGAGGCGAGCTCATTGCGGGCGACGATGCGAGCGTTCTCATGGGATTGAACGTCGCGGTGCACTCGTATCAGTACTGGGCCGACAGTGACTTCGTCGCGCCTGCGGCGGGTCGTCCCAAATGGTGGCAGGTGACCCTTGCGGATGTTGCGGGAGGTGTCGTTGGAGGCATCTTCGGCGGTGGTGCTGGGGCTGTGGGTCTCGGGGCTGCCGCTTCGAAGGTGGTCGGCGATCTCGGGAATAACGAAGGCGGGGACGGTGACCCTTGAGCGGCCTTTGACGTAACGCCGAAGAGTCGACCGGGGCGCTGCGACGGCGGCGCCCCGGTTTCTTGTCGCGGCTTGGGCCATGTGCATGCGCAGCCCATGTTGCGCGTCTACGGCCACCTGCGCCGGGTTACATGTCGCCGAGGTGATTGAAACTTTCGCCAAAACGACCTCACCGACGTGGACCGAAACACCGTCGCCCAAAGCGGCGAGTTGCGCGAGGGGGTGATTGTGCGCTACGCTTATCCGGCTGTGTCGCCGCCGGCCCGGTTGGGTCGCGCGCGGGAACCCCGCTCCGCGGCGATGGAATCAACGTCAGCAGTCTGGGAGTCGATCATGAAGTACAACAAAGGCGCGATTCTGCGCTCCATCGAGCAGCCCTTCCTCCGCGACGACGTGCCGGATTTCTCCACGGGTGACACGGTTCGCGTCGACTACAAGGTCGTCGAAGGCAACCGGAGCCGCATCCAGTCGTTCGAGGGCGTCGTCATTGCCCGCAAGAACGGCAAGGGTGCCCGCTCGACCATGACGGTTCGCAAGGTCAGCTTCGGCGAGGGCGTGGAGCGCGTGTTCCCCCTCTCGAGCCCCCTCATCGACAAGATTGAAATCGTGCGTCGCGGTCGTACGCGCCGCTCGAAGCTCTACTACCTGCGTGAACTTCGCGGCAAGGCCGCCCGCCTGAAGGTCGACGTCGGCCGTCAGGAAGAGGACCGCGCGATGGCCCGCCAGGCGCGTGAAGACGCGAAGGTGGCTGCCGTCGAAGCGGAAGCTGCCGCAGCCGCGGAAGCCGAAGCGGCCGCCAAGGCTGCGGAGGAAGCGGCTGCAGCGGAAGCCGAAGCTGCGGCTGCTGCCGAAGCGGAAGCGGCTGCCGAGGCTGAGACTGTCGAGGAGGAAGCCCCCGCAGAGGCGGTCGAGGCTGCCCCCGTGGAGGAAGAAGCCCCCGCAGAGGCGGTCGAGGCTGCCCCCGTGGAGGAAGAAGCCCCCGTCGAAGCCGAGGCTTCTCCTGCGGAGGAAGCCCCTGCCGAGGTCGAGGCCGAGCCCGCCCCAGCTGAGGAAGAAGTCGCCGCGGAAGCGGCCCCCGAGGCCGAGGATGAGTCTGCACCTGTCGAGGAAGCTGCTCCCGCCGAGGAAGAAGCCCCCGCCGAAGCCGAGGAAACTGCTCCCGCCGAGGAAGAAGCCCCCGCCGAGGAAGCCGCCGACGCTGACGAGGACGAGGAAACCAAGGACGCCTAACCGGCACGTTCAACGAGTCGACAAAGCGCGGCGCTGCACCTCTTGCAGCGCCGCGTTCGCATCCATGCCCCCCATCGTGGCCCGCTCAATACCCTCCTCCAGATAGGTTTGCCAAACGGCGTACTCCGGCGTGCGGGGGCGCAACACCGCGACGTCCAACTGGTCGATGCCCGCCCGGCGCTCCGGATGGGCCGCGTACCATGGTCCAAGATCCGCCTCGACGCTCTTGCGGACCGGCAGGAAGTACGACGCCTTCACCCACGCCTCCACGTTCTCCGGCTGCATCAGGAACGACCAGAACGCCACGGCACCCGCCCGTTCCTCCGCCGTCGCGCTCTCCGGCACGACGAGTTGCCCACCTGTGAACGGGACGTGGCCACCCGCCTCGCGTGGGAAGGGCGCGAGACCCAAATCGAACGTCGCGGTGAATCGCTCCCCCGTGGGCACGTACGCTTCACTCGCAAACGCCATCATCACGCGACCCCGCACGAAATCGACGAGCGCCTGATCCACGCTCCCAAAACTGCGCGGGAGGGCCACCCCTGCCTCGACGAGCCGCTGCGACATTGCCAAGGCATCGATTGCCTCCTGGGTTGCGAACTGCGGCTCGCCCGACTCGCTCACCAGCGACCCACCCCGCGACGCGACCTGCGCCTCGAACACGAACGCGACGGCGACGTCCACGAATCCCTTCGCGTTGCGCGTCGTGACGAGAGCGGCCACCTCCTCGAACGCTTCCCACGTCGAGGGAGGTTCCAGCCCAAGCTGCGTGAACACGCTCGCGTTGTAGGCCAGGACGGGTACCGACATGTGGAACGGAAGGCCAAACCGACCGTCGTCGAGCTCGCCCGCTTGCCACATCGCTTCCTGCAGGTCGTCGATCAACACCCCCGGAACGTCGCGTAGATCGCTCGACAAGTCGCGCAGCACACCCTCGGCGTGAAGGCGCATGAAGAGCGTCAACTCCGCATCGAACAACGCGGGCGTCTCCCCGTCGCGCATGGAGGCAAGGAATCGAATCGCGCTGTCCTGATACGACCCAACGTACCGAGGCTCCACGAGGAACGCATCCTGCTGCGCGTTGAAGGCGTCAGCGAACCCTTCAATCACGTCCTCCGTCGCATCTTGCGAATGCCAGAACGTCACCACCGTCTGCGCCGACGCGATGGAGGAACCGGCAGCGAACAGCAGGCAGACGATCCAACGTGCGACCGGGAGGCGGATCGGCGTCCTCATGCCGTCACCCCACCGCATTCAGTCTTCTGCTGCAACGGCAACCGTACGCCAAGAACGTGAACCACGTCCTGGATGATCAAAACGGCACCTGGATGCCCAAGAACCACGGCACGAGATCCGACATGCCGAACCGCCACGCCCAACCCTCCTCGTACCAACGCCCCTCCACGTGCCACGCGAGGGACACCCCCTCGGACAACGTCCAGCCCGGCGCGAGGTACACGTCGATCACGGCTGGAACGTCGCGCGAAAGGTACAGCATGTCGAGGCCCGCCACGACGCCAAGGTGCGTGCCCACCCGCGCATCCCGCCACGTCACATCCCCCGCCACCCCCAACGCCAACGGAGGTGAGGTACCCACCGTCGGAAACAACAACGCGGTTGCACTCACCCGCCCGCCCGCAAGGCCAGACGGACGCACGTGCGCATCGGCACCCACGAGAACGTCGAGGTAACGCAAGGATGCAGCGTACGCGGCGCCCAGGGAAAGCGTGCTCGCATGCTCGCCACCCAGCGAAGCGCTCAGCGTGGACTCGGGAAATGCGGTCGGTGAACCAGCCAACGCGACGGTCCAAATCCCCATGCTGACGAGGAGCATGGCGCTCACGAACGAACGGAGCCGATGCCGTACGACGCACGCAGGCTTGAATGGACACCCGGTCATGCGACGATGCTAGCAGGCGGCCGTCACGATGGCCCGCTCAGCCGCCCCGCCTCGCTGCCCTCCACGCCGTGGTGGACGCGCGCCGCGTTGACACGCACCGCCCCTCCCGATACACTCAGGGTCGCTCGCGAGCACGAACGGCGAGTCCCCTTGGGGCCGTGGCGCAGTTGGGAGCGCGTCTGAATGGCATTCAGAAGGTCAGGGGTTCGAATCCCCTCGGCTCCACCAAGGAACGACGATCCCCACGTCCGTGGGGATCGTTCTTTATGGATGAGCAACGAGATCAATGGTTGTGAAGCGTGGCCGGCCTGTGCGCAGGGTGCGGCGCTCGGCAGATGTGGCGATGGGAAAGCACGACGTTCTCGATCGGCGGCGAGGTGATTCAACTCACGAGGAAGATGCCTACGTGGGGGCGTCGTGCATCTCTCATGCACGCGGCCACCAGAAGGGCTATGCTTGTGAACGAAGGCGCAAACGTCAGGGTGCGCCACGTTTGGAGGCACCACCATGAAGCACGTCCAACCGAACCTCCTCCGTCACGCCATCGCCATGCTTCTCCTCACGGTGCTCTTCGCTCCCGCGGCACTCGCGCAGGGAGCCGATGGGGGTGAACTGGGGGAGACGACCTACATGACCGTCTGCCTCGCCTGCCATCAGATGACCGGCCTGGGCCTCCCCAGCGTGTACCCACCGCTCGTGGAACATGCCCCCACGCTTCTCGACTACGAGGGGTACCGTGAGTACATCGTCAAGCTCACCCTCTACGGCATCCAGGGAGAGATCACGGTCCTGGGCAACCCCTACAACCAGTTGATGACCGCACAGGAAGCCGTCCTCAACAACGAGCAACTCGCAGCCGTCACGAACTACGTGATGCACGCCTGGGGCAACGATGCGCTCCTCCCCGAGGACTACGAACCGTTCACGCCCGAGGAGTTCGAGGCGTACCGCGGTCTCGGCCTCACGGCCGCGGACGTGTACGCCCTGCGTCAAGAGCTGGGGATCGGCGCCGCCGAGTAACCCACGTCAAACCGATGATCGTCCACGCGGGACGGTGCGCCAAGCGGCCACCGTCCCGCGAACGCATGTGCGTCGCTTCCCTCCACGCGGTAGATTGCACCCGAACGACGCGCACAAGGGAGGACCGATGCCACGCACCTGGCGCTACGCCGAACTCGAACTCCGGTATGGCGGTGGGCACGAACGACCCACCCGCATTCGCTGGTCTCCCCCCAATCCCCATGAACGCATTTCACTTGGCTTTCCCGCCGAGACCGACCCACTCACCACGCTGATTGCGCGGATGGGTGGGCCAAGCGACGTGAATCCCGAGGACCTGTTCGAGGTCCATCTCCTCAACGCGATTGGCTTGCAGGGTTGGAGGCTCGTCGATGCAACGCCGCGGAGCCACGACACGGCGACGCGCGTGCGTTACCTGTTCATGCGCCAAGAGGACGATACGGACGCCTGAACGCGGCGTTACCCATGCGTAATCGCTTCTCGGCATGCTTGGCCCTGGCTGACGGTCGCGGTACGAGCCGATGCTCGAGGCTCCCAGAGTCGGATCAAGGCATTCCATCTGCCGACGCGATGCCGAGCTCCACCCGATCGTCGCGCCAACTCGCCGCTGCGTGCGTACCTGCCCCGACGGGTACGCACGCCGTTTCTTACCTCGGTAACCGTCGATTCAGCTGGCGTGTTCGTCGTTCTCGCTCGCGTCCACGAGCGAGTCGTCGTACTTTCCTTTCAGCGCGTCGCTCTCCGTGCGGTCCCACAGCTCCACCCCGTCGTAGTACGCGGCCCGCCCGAGCACGTGCGCAGCCACGGGTGTCGTCAAGAGCAGGAAGAGGAACACGAGGAGCGCCTTCGTCGTGACCGCCGTCGTGGCGAACACGAGCAGGGCGGCCAGGAGCACCAGGCCGGCACCGAGCGTGCCTGCCTTCGTTGCGGCGTGCATGCGCATGAACACGTCGGGCAGGCGCACGGCACCCAAGGCGGCAACGAACACGAAGAACCCGCCCAGCACCATCGCCACGGCCGCCAGAACCTCAATCATCGACGCCACGCTCCCTCCGCTCGATGAAGCGAGCGAACGCCAACGTCCCGAGGAACGAGACGAGCGCGAGGGCGATAGCGGCGTCCATCAGGATCGGCTGGTCACTGATCAAGGCGATGAGCACGATCACCGATACCGAGGCGAGACCAATCATGTCGAGCGCCATCACCCGGTCCGGCAGGCTCGGCCCACGCAGCACCCGCACGAACCCAAGCAGCAGGGAGATGGCCACCAGGGTGAGCGACACGCCCGCCGCGACCGTCAGGAGGGTGGTTTCGCCCGTCCAGATCATGCGAACGCCTTCGCAATTCGCTCTTCGAACGTGCGCTTGATCTCGTCGACCAACGCATCGGGATCACGACCGTACATGGCGTGCACGTACAGGCAACTCTTGTCGTCGGCCACGTCGATGGTGAGCGTGCCTGGCGTCAAGGAGATGAGGTTGGCGAGCAGCGTGATGTGGGCATCCTCGGTCAGGTCGAGCGGCACCATGATGACGGCGGGTTTCATGCGCAACTCGGGACGAAGCACGTCCCCCGCCACCCGCACGCTCGACGACACTAACTCGCGCAGGAAGATCACGATGAGGTGAACGATGCGGAAGAGGCGCTCCACGTAGCGGCGGTCGCCCACCGCGGCACCAATGAGGTGCAACACGACCATGCCGACCGCGAACCCGAACACGAGGTTGCGTTCGGACAGCGATCCGGTGGCGAGCGCCCAGACAATCGCCAGAATCAGGTTCACCGCGAACATCGTCATGGCGTTTCCTCCAGCACGATCGGCACGTCGTACTCCGCGGCCGCGTCGGCACCGAGCACCGCCTCGACGTACCCGGCGGGGTTCAACAGCTCCGCCGCCGACGCTTCCGCCAGGTTCATGAACGGTGCACTGAACAGGCCGATGACGACCGTCAACCCGGCCAGCATCGCCACGGGCACCCACAAGCGCTTCTGCGGCAAGCCCGAGAGCGTCACCCCTTCAGGCGTGGGGGACCAGAACGCCGCCTGCCAAATCTTCGTCATGGAGTAGATCGTCAGCAGGCCCACGACGAGCGCAACGGCCACGATCGCCCAATTCCCCACCTCCACGCCCGCGAGGACCACGACCAACTTCGCCCAGAAGCCCGAAAGGGGCGGGAAGCCAGCCAGGCTGAAGGCGGGAATGATGAACAGGATCGACAGGAGGGGCGAGTGGCGGTACAAACCGCCCAACTTCTTCAGTTCGAAACTCCCGCCCATGCGCTGCGCGAGCCCGGCCACGAAGAACAGGTTTGCCTTCACGATGATGTGGTGCACGAGGTAGAACACCGCGCCGGCCAGCGCAAGCGGGGTGTACAGGGCAAGCCCCATGATCATGTAGCCAATCTGGCTGATGATGTGGAACGACAGGATCTTCCGGAACTCGTTTTGCGCCGCGGCGCCCAGCACGCCGGTCAACATGGTGGCGCCCGCCAGCCATAGGAGCACGTCATGCGTCCATGGCACGTCCTGCGTGAACAGCAGCGTGAAGGCACGAATGAGGGCGTACACCCCCACCTTCGTGAGCATCCCGGCGAAGATCGCGCTGATGGCGACGGGGGGCGTGTGGTACGACGCGGGCAACCAGAAGAACAACGGGAAGATGGCCGCCTTGATGCCGAACGCGACGAGGAACAGCATCGCCAGGATCGTCACCAGGCCGGTCGGGACGTCCTTCAGTGCGATGGCCAGGTCCGCCATGTTCAGCGTGCCGGTCAGGCCGTACGTCACGCCGATCGATACGAGGAAGAACAGCGACGAGACGAGGTTCACCGCGACGTACTTGAGGCCCCCCTCGAGCTGCGCCCGGCGGTTGCCGAGCGTCAGCAGCACGAAACTCGATATCAGCAGGACTTCGAACCACACGTAGAGGTTGAACAGGTCGCCCGTCAGGAAGGCGCCGTTGATGCCGGTGACGAGCACGAGGAACAGCGGGTGATACCCGAGACCCTCGCGGGCCGGGTCGATGTCGACGAGGGCGTACACGGCGGTGGCGAGCGCCATGATGGCGCTGATGACCACCATGATGGCGGCGAGGTGATCGGCGATGAGTGTGATGCCGAACGGGGCGGGCCAGTCGCCCGCCTGCATAACCACCATGCCGCGCGTCGCTACCTCCACGAGGAGGAGCAGCGAGGTGGCGAGTAGAAGCGCGCTCGCGCCCACGGCAACCGTCCGTTGCGCCATGCGCCGCTCGGGCAGGGCGAACGAAACGGCGGCTGCGGCGAGTGGAATCAGGATTGGGGAGACGAGGAGCCAACTCACGAGCCGACCTCCGGGTCGGAGGTTCCGCCCGACGATTCCGTGCTCGGCGTTGCGTGCGGAACGCTCGAAGCGGGGGGTGACACGTCCGCGGGGTGCGGGTCACGCAAGCGGATGGGCAGCTCGTTCGTCTCCACCGTCCCGAGTCGCTCGTACGTGCGGAGGAGCAGCACGAGCGCGAAGACCGTCAACCCGAAACTGATTACGATGGCGGTGAGGATGAGCGCTTGCGGCAGGGGGTTCGCCGCCCCCATGGGCGGGGCGTAGGCGCCCTCGGGCACGAAGGGCGAAATGCCGCGCGTGAGGCGACCCGCGACGAACAGGGCGAGGTTCACGCCGCCCGACATGAGGATCAAGCCGAAGACGAGGCGAAGCAGGTTGCGTTGCAGCACGAGGTACAACCCCGAGCCGAACAACACGCCGACGGTGAGCGCGACGGGAACCTCCATCAATGCTCCTCCAGCGAGAACAGCATGCGGAGCACCACGCCAATCACCACGAGGTACACGCCGACGTCGAACAGCAGCGGCGTGGAGAGCTTCACCGTCCAGGGACCCACCTCGCGAATCCACCACAACCCGGTCAGCATGGGTTCCCCAGCGAAGGCGGCGAGGATGCCGGCCAGCACGGCGAGCGACAAACCCACGCCAATCAGGGCGCGGGGTCGAATCCGAAGCAGGGCGAAGGCATGCTCGTAGCCATACGCGATTGCGTACAGCGCGATGGCTGCGGCGCCCACGAGGCCACCGATGAAGCCACCCCCGGGCAGGTCGTGGCCGCGCAACAGGAGGAAGACCGAGAAGAGCAGCAGCACGCCGATGAGTAGGCGGGTGGTGGTGCGAAGGATTAGGCTGTTCACGCTTCGCTCCCCTTGCCTTCCCTCGGCTCGTCGTTGCCGTCATCGTCGTCCTCGCTCCCGCGGGGTGCGGTGTACGCCACTTCCGGCTCCTTGCGTGCCCCGATGCGCCGCAGGAGCGCGAACGCGCCGGTCGCTGCGACGGCGAGAACGGTGATCTCGCCGAGCGTGTCGAGGGCCCGGAAGTCCACGAGGATGACGTTCACGATGTTGCGTCCATTCGCCTCGGGGTACGAGGCCGCGTCGTAGAAGGCGGGAATCGTTTGGTCGAGCGGAACGCTCAATACGGCGAGGAGCAAGACGGTGAGCAACACGCCGCCCAGCACCGCAATGGGGGCCGCGGCCGATCGCACCGAGCGATCCGCCGAGCCGCGCAACAGTGTGCTGGGAAGGCGCATGAGGACGAGCGCCACGACGATCACCATCAACGTCTCCACGAGGAACTGCGTGACGGCCAGGTCGGGCGCGGAGAACATGGTGAACACGAGGGCAATGCCGAAACCGACGACACCGAGCGAGGTGATGGCGCGCAGGCGCGTATGCGCCGTCACCGTCGCCAAGGCCGCCACCACGATGAGGATCAGGATGAGGAACTCGTACAGCGTGCCGGACACGGCTGGAAGGTCTAACGCCAAGCCGCCCCGCACGAAGGCCGTGCCGGCTGCGAGCGCCACGGCGAAGCCGATGATGGTCGTCAAGTGACGCTGCAAATCATCGGATTGCAGCACCCGCGTCTGCCAGGTGGCCACGCGCACCAAGCCATCGAGGAACCCCTGATACGCACCCGCAGGACCGAACCGGACGCCGCCAAGGCGCGCCACGAGGAACCGGTGTAGGGGTCCCCACGCGATCGTCAGGACCACGCCGATCGTGACCGTCGCGATGGACAGGATCAATGCCGTGTTCACCCCGTGCCACAGCGCCAGGTAGAACGAGGCGTCCGCCCCAAGGATGGCGCTGGCAGCGGGCACGAGCAATCCTTGTGCGAGCACGTCGGGCGCGAAGCCAAAACCAATGCCCAGGGCGGCCAGCACGACGGGTCCAAGCCACATCGACAGGGGTGCCTCGTGCGGCGACTTTGGAGCCGTGACCTCCCGACCTGCGAAGGGACGCCAGACGACGAGGAAGACGATGACCACCATGACCGCGCTCGCCGCGATGAGGGCCGCGAGTGCCCACACGTGCGGGAGCAACGTCTCGTAGGCCACTTCCTTCGCCACGAAGCCAAGCATGGGCGGCAGGCCGGCTGCGCTCACGCCCGCCAGCAGCGCAATCGTCCAACTCACCGGCATGACGCGCCCTAGCCCCTTGAGTTCGGTCACGTCGCGGCTGCCTGCCTCGTGGTCGATGTTGCCGGCCACCATGAACAGGGGCGCCTTGTAGAGCGCGTGCGCCACCATGAACACCACCATGGCCTTCGCGCCGTACGTCCCCCCGACGCCAATCAGCACCACCAGCGCGCCAAGGGCAATGAGGGTCGAATACGCCAGCAACCGCTTCGCGTCGCGTTGCAGCAACGCCAGGCCCGCCGCGGCGAGCACCGTCAGCGTGCCCACGACCGTCAACAGCCAGAACCAGGCGGGCGTGCCACCCAGACCCGGCGCGAGCCTCGCGAGGAGGTACACGCCGGCCTTCACCATCGTGGCGCTGTGCAGGTACGACGACACCGGCGTGGGTGCGGCCATCGCGTTAGGAAGCCACACGTGGAACGGGAACTGGGCCGACTTCGTGAACGCACCCAGCGCAATGAGGATCAAGGCAGGAAGGTAGATCGGCGACGCGGTCAATGCGGCGGGATCGGCCAGCATCTCCGAAATTCGGAAGGTGCCCACCTCATTTCCGAGCAGCAGGAACCCCCCGAGCATGGCGAGGCCGCCCGACCCGGTAATCAGCAGGCCCTGCAGCGCTCCATCGCGACTCGAGCGGAGTTCATGCTTGTAGCCAATCAGGAAGTACGAGGTGAGGCTCGTCAACTCCCAGAACACGAACAACGTGATCAGGTCGTCGGACAGGACCACGCCCAGCATGGCGGCCATGAAGGCAAACAACAGCAGGTAGAAGCGCGGCAACTGCCGGTCGCCCCGCAGGTAACCACCGGCGTAGATCACGACGGCCGTCCCAATGCCGCTGATCATGAGGGCAAAGGTGAGCGACAACCCGTCGAGGCGGAAGGCGGCCTCGATGCCGAGTTGCGGCACCCACGTCACGCTCGAGGAGAGGACGCCACCCGCGGCAATCTCGGGGAGGTGCGTGGCGAACCAAGCGGTCAGGGCGGCGGGAACGAGTGCGAATGCCCACCCCACCGAAGAGCCCAACGTTGGCGTGAGGATGGGGGCGAGGGCAGCGGCGACGAAGCCCAGCAAGACGGCGGTCAGCATGACGGTTCCGGCGCGTTCGACACGCGTCGAACCTCCCTTGTCTGAGACTTGGTGTTTCGGCCCTACCCCGCGGCAGCGGCCACCAACGTGACCGAAAGTCTACCCCGAGGGTTCACGCCACGATTGTCGTTCGGGGCAGGATTGCGCGTTCCTCACGCGCGACGCTCAAGCACCTCGACCCGGTCACCGACGTGGACGCGCCCCTCACCTCGCGCAACCGCATTCACACCGAAGGTGACGCCCCCCTCGGGATCCCGCCGGAAGGTCGCCAGGGTTGCGAGCGGCTCCTTGCCTGCAGGACCACCATCCGGGTCGAGCGTCGTCACCTCACAACGCACGCAAGGCTTGACGAGGTCGAACGTCACCTCCCCAATCCGAAGGACGGCAAGCTCGTCCTCCTCCCACGCCTCAAGACCGTCGACCACGAGGTTGGGTCGAAACCGTTCCATCGCAAACGGAAGCCCGGCTCGGGACTCCAGGTCACGCAACGACGCCTCGTTGGCAATCAGGAACGGATACCCGTCCGCAAAGGAGACGTGGGCGCCGGGGCGCACACGTGAAGTGCGCATTGGCCGCGCGCGATCCGATGCAAGGGCAACGAGGTCGTAAGGATGTCCGAGGTGCGCGTCAAGCCACAGTCGAGCGTCATGACCGCAGGACGATGCGCGCACCCGATCGTCCCATACCGTCACCTCCACGACGTCGTCCGTGCTCGAGGGAAGAGGGACGTGGATATGGCTCGGTGACACCGTACTTTGCGTGCCGCGCCAGACGAGATGAAGGCCACGGGCGTCACCGTGCGCCTCGATGTGTCGGAGTGAGGGGGCAATTCGCTGGCTCACGAAGTCCCCGGCATCATCCACCAGCATCCAGCGGCGATCGAACGCCAAGCCGATGGGCGTCACCATGGCCGTGGCGTGGGCAATGCCGCGCGCCCCCTTGAGCGCATGAACCACGATGCTCGACAGCACCCACCAAGCGTACCTCGGGGCCCCACTGGGTCGGTCGGAGCCAAGACATTGAAGACCGATCCTCCAGTGCTGGAGGGCCGAAAGACCGCTCTACCTCCAGCATCGAGCGAACGAGGAATCTAGGGAGGCAGCATGCAACTTCATTCATGCTGCCGCTGCGACCCATCCGAACGGTGGTCACGATGGAGTTGGCGACGTTCTCGCTCTTCATGCCGGTGCAGGACGCAAAAAGCTGTGCGATCCCTCGCTCCTACCAGTTGGCGGGGAACGACGAGCGAAGTGGCGGTTCAACGAGCAACGTTGCACGGACATGACAATAGTGTCTTAACTTACGAACGCGTCCGCACTTCAAACCACCGAAGTGGTTTCAGGTCGCTTTGTGTCTTCTCTTGGAGAGAAAACCGCCCTTAAGGAGGGAACCGTGAACATCACGACCAGACTTGTCACTGCCCTTGCTGCGCTCGCGCTCTTTGCCGGTGCAGCCATGGCCCAAACGTGCGAGGTCGTCGGCGAAGCGCCGATGCTCGCCGAGCGCGTCGCCGCAGGCGATCTTCCGCCCGCCGCCGAGCGCATCCCATCCAACCCCATGGTGCTCGCCGTCGCCGAAGAGATCGGCACGTACGGTGGCGAAATGCTCGACCTGTACGACGGAAGCCGCCTCGCCGAGTTCCGCCAGTTCGGCTACGAGGGCCTCGTCCGCTGGAACACCGACGGCTCGGAAGTCATCCCCAACATCGCCGCCGGCTGGGAAGTCTCCGAGGACGGCAGCGCCTACACGTTCACCCTCCGTGAAGGCCTCCGCTGGAGCGACGGTCACCCCTTCACCACCGCCGACATCCAGTTCTACTTCGACGAGGTCGCCTTCGAGCCGTACAACTGCTGCAACGACTACATGCTCGTCGATGGCCAGAAGCCCGTCGTCGAAATCATCGATGATCTCACCTTCAGCATGAGCTGGGATGCCCCCAACTCCACGCTGCTGCAGAACCTCGCTACGAGCTACGGCGTTCAAGTGACGCAGTTCGCCGCGCACTACCTTGAGCAGTTCTCCATGAAGAAGAACCCTGAAGCCGTCGAGGCGCTGATGGCCGAGGATGGATACGACGACTACAACGAGTGGTGGGCCGCCAACGTCGGACGCTACGGTCAGAACTCGGAGTACAACAATCCCGACCGCCCGCTCATGACGGCCTGGATTCCGACCGCACCGTTCATCGGTCAAGAGCGCTTCACCTTCGAGCGCAACCCGTACTACTTCAAGGTCGACGAAGCCTGCAACCAGCTTCCCTACATCGATTTCCGCACCTGGAGCCTCACCCCCGACGAGGAAGTGCGCGTCCTTCGTACGATGGACGGCCAAGATCACTTCTGTCGCCGCGACGTCTGCCAGCCGCCCAACAAGGCCGTGCTGTTCGACTCGCAGGACCAGGGTGACTACCGCTTCGTCGACCTGACGAACAGCGATCACAACCAAATGCTCCTCCACATCAAGTACACGCACGACCTCGAGGAGCGCGCTGCGCTGTTCCAAGAGAAGGACTTCCGGGTTGGCCTGTCGCTTGCCATGGACCGTCAGAACGTCATCGACACGGTCTACGTCGGCCAAGGCACCCCGCACCAGATGGCCCCCCGCTCGGGTCCCTTCTACAACGAGCAGCTCGCCACGCAATTCACCGAGCATGATCCCGCACTCGCCTCGGAGTATCTCGATCGCGTCCTCCCGGAGCGGGATGCCAACGGCATGCGCATGCTTAACGGTGAACCCTTCACCTTCAACGTGCTCGTCAATGCTGGATTCCGCGCCGATTGGGCCGACGTCATGCAGCTCATCGAGCGTGACTGGGAGGCCGTGGGCCTCGACGTCAACGTGATCGTGGGTTCGGACGAGTTCGCTCGTTCCGCCCGTCAGGGCAACGACGTCGATGCCTACGTGTGGGCCGGTGAGAACGGTACGGGCCAGCTCCCCATTCTCGCTGCCGACGAGTACGTCCCCGAAGCGGCCTACGGTTGGTACGCCTGGGGTGCCGAAAACTACTTCGGTACGGAACCCGCCAACCCCGTCGTCACGCCGCCCAGCGACATTCAGCGCATGATCGAACTCGTGTCGCTCATCCCGACGTCCGCCTCGGCCGAGGTGCAGTCCGACCGCATGAAGGAACTGCTGCAACTCCACGCCGACGGACTTTGGGTCATCGGCCTCGCCATGCCCGAGGGTGACTACCGGGTTGTGAACAGCGCGCTTCGCAACGTTCCCAACCCGCTCATCGGTGGTTGGCTCTACCCCGGGCCTGGACCGCTCAACTTCGAAACGTTCTTCTACGGCAACTAGAACTTCGCTGTAACGAACTCCGTCGCATTCCTCGACCCCATGATGCCCACGCGGCATCATGGGGTCGACCAGAAGTCTTGAGGAGCCCATGACGAACTACCTTCTTCGTCGCCTGCTCTACATGATTCCGACGTTGATCGCCGTTTCGTTCGTGGCGTTCGCCGTGATTACTCTTCCGCCAGGCGATTACGCGGACACGTACGTCCTCGCCGCCCGCCAGAGCGGCCAAGTGGTGACGCCCGAACAGGAGCAGGCCATCCGCGAGTTCTACAAACTCGACCGGCCCTGGATCGTGCAGTACTGGGATTGGACGAGCTCGATCATTACGCGAGGAGACTTCGGCTTTTCCTTCCAGTGGGATTTGCCCGTCAACGAACTCATTTGGCCCCGGCTCGCCATGACGTTCGTCGTGTCGTTCTCCAGCCTCATGCTCGTGTGGATCATCGCCATACCCATCGGCGTTTACTCCGCCGTACGGCAGTACTCCGTGGGCGACATGCTCGCCACCATCTTTGGCTTCATCGGTCTCGCCATCCCCAATTTTCTTTTCGCGCTCGTCTTAATGTACGTATCGTTCCGATATTTCGGCGCAAGTGTGGGCGGCTTGTTCTCCCCGGAGTACATTAATGCCCCATGGTCCTTCGCCAAGCTCGGCGATTTCCTTGGCAAGCTCTGGCTTCCCATGGTCGTGCTCGGCACGGCCGGAACGGCAGGCCTCATTCGCGTCGTTCGCGCCAACCTGCTCGACGAACTCAAGAAGCCCTACGTGGTGACGGCGCGCGCCAAGGGCATGCGCGAGCGCGATGCGATTCGAAAGTACCCACTGCGCATTGCGCTCAATCCGTTCGTGAGTAGCCTCAACGACGTATTCGTCCAGCTCGTGTCGGGCGCAACGATCGTGTCCGTCGTGCTCAGTTTGCAGACGACCGGACCCCTGCTCCTCGAGGCATTGCGCGCCGAGGACATGTATCTCGCTGGGAGCTTCATCATGATGCTCAGCCTCCTCACCGTCGTCGGTACGCTCGTGTCGGACCTCCTCCTCGCCTGGCTCGACCCGAGGATTCGCTTCCGATGAGCGTCGCCATGCCCACGCTGGAAGACGCTGGGGCGAGCGAGAACGCGCCGCGCGTCGTCACGCCCGCCCAACTCATCTGGCGCAAGTTCCGACGTCACCGCCTCGCCATGCTGGGTGCCGTCCTCACCATCGCGCTCTACCTCGGAGCTGCCTTCGCGCCATTCATCGCCCCCTTCGGCCCCAACGAGTACCAGTCGCGCTACACCTATGCGCCTCCCCAAACGGTGCACTGGATTCGAACGAACGAAGAAGGCCGCCGAATCTTCGGACCCTACGTCTACGATTTGAAGGTCAGCGTCGACTACGCATCGGGCCGCCGCGTGTTCGAAACCGATCGCGAGAACGTCATCCCCATCCGGTTCTTCCCAAGGGGCGCGGAGTACCGCCTCTTTGGCTTCATTCCTGCCGACCGGCACTTGTTTGGCCCAGCCGATCCCGACCGACCCATGTTTCTCACCGGCGCCGACCGGCTGGGTCGCGACATGTTCTCGCGCACGATCATCGGGTCCCAAGTCTCGTTGTCGATTGGCCTCGTCGGCGTCATCATGAGCCTGATCCTCGGGCTCATCTTCGGAGGGCTGTCCGGCTATTACGGTGGTGCTGTCGATACCTTGATCCAACGCGTCATCGAATTCCTGCAATCGATTCCATCCATCCCCCTGTGGATTGGTCTCGCCGCGGCACTGCCCAAGGACGTCAACCCTGCCCTCATTTACTTCTACATCACGTTGATCCTCTCCCTCATCGGATGGACGGGGTTGGCGCGTGTGGTGCGAGGACGCTTCCTGTCACTCAAGAACGAGGATTTCGTGCGCGCCGCCCGCCTCGACGGGGCGAGCCCTTGGCGCGTCATGTTCCGTCACATGGTGCCCTCGTTCCTGTCGCACATCATCGCCGCGGTCACGCTCGCGATTCCCGCCATGATCCTCGCGGAAACGGCACTCAGTTTCCTTGGGCTGGGGCTGCGCCAACCCGTCATCAGCTGGGGCGTCCTGCTCCAGGAAGCGCAGAACATTCGCTCGGTGGCCACGGCCCCATGGCTCTTCGTTCCTGGCGGTGCCGTGGTGGTTGCCGTCCTCGCCATGAACTTCCTCGGTGACGGCCTCCGCGATGCGGCCGACCCGTTTTCCTCCAACTGATTCACGAAAGGACCTCCATGTCGATTCGATTCGAAGGTACCCTCACGCGCACCGACGAGAGGATCACCCGCACCTTCCCGTTCGACGTACCCGAGGGCACGACGGACCTCAACGTGCGGCTCCGTTACGATCCCGCCCATACCGAAGGTGCTTCCCTGCCACAGCAGATCAGCATGACCGTCTACGGTCCAAACGGGTGGGTGTCGGAGATCAACCGTGCGGGCGATCGCTTCGAGGAAGGTACCGACATTGGTCCCAACCCCAGCCCCGGGACCTTTCCCACGCGGATCGAGCCTGGCCGATGGACGATCTTCCTCAGCACCTACCGCGTGGTGGACACCATCGTCCAATTCGAAATCGAGGTGACCTTCCGAAACGGCGCCTCCAACATCACGCTTCCCGAGGCGCCGGCAGCTGCCGAGCCACGAAGCCGTGGTGCAGGCTGGTACCGCGGTGACTTGCACGCCCACACGGTGCACAGCGACGGCGCATGGGGCAACCGCGAGCTCGTCGACTACATGCAACGGCACGGCCTCGACTTTTGTACCCTCACCGATCACAACACCGTGACCGGCCTTCCCGAGCACCTCAGCCTGGCGCACGACGGGATGGTCACCCTCGGCGGGAGTGAAGTGTCGACCTACCGTGGTCACATGCTTGCCCTTGGTGTTCACGAGCGCATCGAATGGCGTAACGAGGATGGCACCACCATTGCCGTTTCCAGCCTTGCCGATGCGATTCATGACGTGGGCGGCCTCTCCATCATTTGTCACCCACGCAAGCCGGGCGACCCTTGGTGCTGCGGATGCCGCTGGGAGCATCTCGACATGATGCCAGGCAACGCCAAAGGCGTGGAGATTTGGAACGGCGTATGGAGCGACCGGAATGGCGAGGGAATCGCGCTGTGGCAATCCTGGCTCGACGAAGGACACCGCCTCGTCGCCACGAGCGGTACCGATCACCACGGCCGCAGTGAGCACTTCGAAGCGGCGCGCCAGGCGCGGGCTGCGGTGAACGTCGTGTATGCCCAAGAGTTTCGGGCAGATGCGATTCTCGATGCGCTCAAGCGTGGCCATAGCTACGTCTCCGCTGGACCCATCCTGCAACTCCATGGAACGCAAGAGGCCAGCAGCTCGCAAGTGCACATGGGAGACCAAGTCGAGGACGATGGTGTGGTCATCATCGAAGCAGCGTGGAATGACCTTCCCGAAGGCGCGAGCGCGCACCTCGTCATCGACGGTCAGCGGGAAGTCCTCGGGAACGAGGAGCGTGGCGAGCATCGTCGTGACATCGATGCAACGTCGTTTCGTTGGCTGACGCTGGAAGCCTGGGATGACGCTGGAGCATGGGCCATCAGTAACCCAATCTATGGAAGGCGTTGACGTGGAGGCGATGACGCGAAGCGACACGATTCTCCGCGTCGAGGAACTGCAGACGACGTTCAACACCGACGAGGGGAAGGTGCGCGCCGTTCGAAGGGCCTCGTTCTCCGTGGAGCGTGGCAAGACGCTCTGTATCGTAGGCGAGTCCGGCTGCGGCAAATCTGTCGCAGCTCGCTCCATCCTGCAGCTCGTTCAGCATCCTGGTGTCATCGAGGGTGGGTCGATTCACTTCGATGGGCCCCGCGGAGCCGTGGACCTCACGACGCTCGATCCGTACGGTGCAGAGATTCGTGCCGTGCGTGGGAACGACATCGCCATGATCTTTCAGGAGCCCATGTCGGCCCTTTCACCCGTGCATACCATCGGCCAACAGATCATTGAGGCCATCCAGCTGCACCGTGACGTCACGCGCTCCGAGGCGTATGCGCGTGCCGTCACTTTGCTTGACCGCGTGCGAATGCCCGATCCGGAGAAGCGCCTGGCGTCGTACACGTTCGAACTGTCGGGCGGTATGCGACAGCGCGCGATGATCGCCATGGCGCTCGCTTGCGACCCCCAACTTCTCATCGCCGATGAGCCCACCACCGCGCTCGACGTCACGACGCAAGCCACCATTCTCGATCTGCTTCGTGAGTTGCAGCGAGAGCAGGACATGTCGCTCATCCTGATCACGCACGACCTCGGGGTCGTCGCCGAAATGGCGGACGACGTTGCCGTGATGTACCTTGGCCGTGTCGTTGAATCCGGACCCGTTGGAGAGGTCTTCGCGAATCCGCACCACCCTTATACGCGGGGGCTGCTCGCCTCGATTCCACGCATCGACCCTGAGCGTGCCCATCGCCGCTTTGCGATTCCCGGCAACGTCCCGAGTGCGATGACCGAAATCCAGGGCTGCGCCTTTCAAGATCGCTGCCCCTTTGCCATTCCCGGTCGCTGCGACGTCGATCGACCCGTGACGCTTGAGATTGGGGAGGCTCATGGCGTGGCATGCCACCTGTTCGATGGGGATGATGCTGCGAGTCCCGAAGCACTCCCTTGGCTCGGTGTGGAGGATGACTATGCGCCGTCGCACGTCGGTGTCGACGATGAGGTGCAGGAATCGGTCGTCCTCGACGTTCGTGAGGTGGACGTGCACTACCCAGTGCATGGCGGTTTGCTGCAGCGACGTATTGGCACGGTGCGTGCGGTCGAAGGGGTTTCCCTGTCGCTGCGAAAGGGAGAAACCGTTGGTCTCGTCGGTGAGTCTGGCAGTGGCAAGACCTCGTTCGCGCACACCCTGGTCCGTCTTCATCCGCCCACGCGTGGCGTGATTACGTTGCATCGCGACGGCCGTGAACCGCTCGACGTGGTGCATGCCGAGCGGGGTGAGCTGCGGAACCTGTATCGCTCGGTCCGCATGGTGTTCCAGGATCCGTACGGTTCGCTCGACCCACGTCTCCCGGTTCGCGAGGTCATCGGAGAACCCATCGACTTGCTTACGGACGTAACGCGACGGGAACGCAACGATCGTGTGGGCGACCTGCTCGACGTGGTGGGCTTATCGCCCGACATCGCGACACGCTACGTCCATGCCTTCAGTGGCGGTCAGCGGCAACGCATCGGGATTGCCCGCGCGCTTGCGACGGACCCGCAGGTCCTGATTGCCGACGAGCCCGTGTCTGCCCTCGACGTGTCGGTGCAGGCGCAGGTGCTCAACCTCCTCGAGCGCCTCGTGGCCGAGCGGGGTCTCACGATGCTCTTCGTGTCCCACGACCTGTCGGTCGTGTCGTCGCTGTGCGATCGGGTCGTGGTGTTGTACGCAGGGGAAATCGTGGAGGAGGCGAGAAGCACCTCGCTCTACCGGACACCACGGCACCCGTACACCGAAGCGTTGCTGGCGGCCGTTCCCGTACCGGATCCGTCGGTGAAGCGCAACGAGCTGCCTCCATTGCAGGGGGGCGTACCCGATCCTGCCAACCGGCCGGCCGGATGCGCGTTTGCTGCACGCTGCCGCTACGCGACCGAGCGTTGTCGCGATGAGCGACCGGCGTTACGCGAGGTGGGGGACGCACGCGTGGCGTGCCATCACGCCGAGGAACTCGAACTCGTGGGTGCGTCTGCCTGACGTTCGCGAAGGAAGCGCGTCAGCCCCACGAGATCGTCGGTGTTGATGAGGTCGACCCCCTCGTCGAGTAGGGTCGTCCAAACCGTCGTTCTTTCGGGTCCTGGCGTTTCTGGGGTTGCCCAGAAACGGAGGAGTTGCCCTTCTGAATGGGCGGCAGCAACGGCATCGCGGAGCTTTCGCCGGTCCTGCTCCGGCATCGCGCCTGCGCCACGCCAGCGCGTGAACTTGCCCCAGTCATCGGACACGATGGGCATGGTGTCTCGGTTGCGGGCTTTGGCGAGGTGTGGGAGGCGACCATCATAGTGGCACCAGCCAGACCGCTCTTCGTCGAGGGTTGCATAGGGTGGACGGTTGCCGGTCAATACGAGGTGGATGGGCGAGCCGTTCTGGGGCTTCCCGGGACGCGCAATCCATGGACCATAGCGCTCGGCGAGTCGCTCGACGGCCTGGTAGGCAGGCATGGCGCGCGTCTTCACGTCCACGTACAGCCATGTCGCATCCGTGGCGGCGAGGCGACCCGAGTCGTAGGCGTCGACGAGGGGATCGAGATAGAGGCGTGGGACGGTGCGTCGTGGCCGAAGGTCTTGTGGGTCGTGCGCGACGAGCAGCTGCCCGAACAGGTGCCACACGTCGAACTCGATGTGCCGAACACCGACTTCGAGGGCGTCGAGCAAGGGTCGTTCATTCTCGTCGTCGCGATGGGCGAACGCTTGTGGAACGGCATCGTTCATGGGCATCCTCCTTGAGGGCCTCGCAGCATGGCGTGGAAGTGACGTGGAGCGTCGGTTGGTCGGGTCATCCGATCGTGGGCGAGACGTCGTCAGAAAGTTCGATCGCGAGCGTGAGGACGCCGGCATGTGGCAATGCGATGGGAACGTCGGTTCCTTCGAACGCGTGTTCCTGGATGGGGGTCTGGTCGAGGCGAACGATGCGGCATCGGCGAATCGAGCTGGGTGCACGGAGGATGCCTTCGGTGGTGTCCCTGCCTGCGTTGTAGATGCGCACGATGACCGTGGCTTCGTCGTCGAGAGGCCCATCGAGTTGGGTGGGCGTGATCGTCGACAGGGTGAGGGGTGGCGTGAGCGTCCAGCCACGTGCAGGGCGTGCCATCACGTTGGGGGCGGCCATGTCGATGCCAGCGCAGGCGGCATCGGCGGGTATGGCCATTGGAGGCGCGATGCAGCGGTCCGCCTGCATCGTCAATCGGGCGGTGTCGCCGGCGCGTGACGGTGCGATGGCGAGTCGCGTTTCGAAGGGGCCGAGTTGCTGCGCTCCTGGAGCCTCGAGGGCGGGTCCCGCCTCTTGTGGGCGGCTCGCAAGGTCATCGCGCGATAGCCAGCCGATCGACCGGAGGAGCGTGACGGCCAGCGCGGTGCCGCGTGGCGTGCGCACACCCTCGAATTCGGGGAGTCCGCGCGTCACCAAGGCGAGGGTGCGTTCCTCGTCCTCGATGGCTGCGAAGCGGCGGATGGGATGGGTGCGGGTGGGCACCTGATGCCAACCTTTGCCTTCGGGAGGATCGATCGGACTGCGCAGGGTTGCCCAGTGCGTATCGCGCAAGATCGTGTGGGTCACGAGGTCGTTATCGAGCCATAGGCGGAGCCGATGATCGTGTGCTGAATTGTCGACCTCGACGTCCAGGAGAATCGTGTCGGCAAACGCATCGAGATGCAGCGTGAGCTTGGCCTCAATCGTGGAGGCGCCCTCAAAACTGCAGCGGTCCTCGGAGAGGCGCTCTGGGAGTTCGAGATGGTGCCGGAGGCTCACGCTTGCCCGCAGCGGCCCATCGAGGTCGAGCCTGGGTGCGTCGCGTAGGGTCGACATCCTCACGTCGGCACCGCGAACGGGAGAGTAGTCGTAGCTGTCCCCTGCGTCCGCCTGGTCTTCGAAGCACAGGTGCATGGCATGGCGGAGGCCTTCGGCTCGGTCGATGAGCAGGAGCGTGCCGTCGCGATGCACCTGGAGTTCCAGTGCCGCGTTGCGAAGGACGATCGAACCGTCCTCATACCGAAGCGTGTGCACCGGGTCCGTGGGTTCGGGTGCCGCACCCGCATCCACCTCTTCCACAGCGATGGTCAGGTTGGAAAGACCCATGGGCGTGAGCGGTGTGGCGACGCGCATGGACACCCGTTCCACCTGCACGCGCGCGTCGCCAGGCGCGGTGGTTTCGTCGACGTGGACCTGCATCGGGAGCGCGTGACCTTCGGTGTCGTAGGCGCGCAGGGCGTCGCGTGAGCCTCGTGGGGCGTCGAACGTCAACGCCACCGTGCCCCATGATGCATCGGGGGTGGGCGTGAACACCGTCCAGGTGCGTTCGGCCCGTTGAGGCGCGAGGTGCGTCACGGCGCGTTGCACGAGGCCGTGCGCGAGGCGTTCCGCCCGAGCGAAGCGCGCCATCATGGCGTCCGCGACGGGATCGATGGAGCACCCACAGATCGAGTCGTGGGGGTGGTTGCGCAGCAGGGTGCGCCAGGCTTCGTCGAGTGCGTGCCGGTCATCCGGACCTCTCTCGAGGAGGGAAAGGCCAAGTAAGGGCCCCGCGTAGCGCTCGAGCAGCGTTTCGACCGCGTGATTCGTCGTCTTGAGCGGCATGCGTGCTGACCAGACGCCGGACAGGACGTGGTAGTACCGGCTCCCTCGAAACTCGTCCTGATGGACGCGTGACGTGTCGTGGTCTTCGCGGACGGCTTCAACGTAGTGCTCGATGTCGGTGTGGAGAAAGGTGAGATGTGGGTGGCGACGGCGCGCATCATCGAGGACGTCGGGCAGGGTCGGTTGGGGAAACAGGTGGTCCGACCCGTTGAGCAGCAGCAGGTGGGGACCGTTCGCGTAGGCGGCGATGCCTCCGACGCGCTCGATGTTGCTGCGAAGCCACGCCTCGGGAATGTTGCTCGCACCATTGCCGTAGAGAATGGCCTGGAGGTGCGTGGCTGCCTGATCGAGGTCGAGCGGATCGCAGTAGGACTGGTCATCGTGACCTATTGACACGATGGGGGAGTACGTTCCGACGAGATGTACGGCGAGAACGTCGCTTGCGCCGTCGGGACTCCGCCAGGTGAACTCGCTTCCCAGTCGTTCTCCCTCGTCACCGACGCCTCGTTGGAACACGATGGCGTCGAGGCCGAAGCCACGGATGATCGTGGGCATGTGGGCGATGTGGCCGAACGAGTCGGGGGTGTAGGCGACCTGCATTGCGCCCCCGTACGCTTGGCATGCGCGCATGCCGAGCTCCATGTTCTTCACGAGCGCTTCTGGGCTGGTGAGGAACTCGTCGCTGAGCACGTACCAGGGCCCGATCCGGAGGCGACCGTCACGCACGTGTCGTTCGATGCGGTCGCGCAGGTCGGGACGGAGGTCGACGATGTCTTCGAGGAGGATGGCCTGGCCGTCGAGCGTGAAGGACGGGTAGCGTGAGGGGTCACGTTCGAGAAGGTCGACGATGGCTTCGGCGACGTCACCGAGGCGAAGTTGAAAGGTCTCGAACGGGAGGTACCATTCGCGGTCCCAATGGGTGTGCGGGACGACGTGTACGGTACGTGCTTGATCATCGCCCTGCGACGAGGCGTGGCTTGGCATGAACGTCATCATTGCATGGTCCGGTTTCCGTCGCTTTCGTCGTTGCAGACCGTGCAACACGGTGTGCGAAGTTGGGGATTGCAGTCCGCACGAGCCGCGCATCGTCGTTGCCGTTCGGCGTACATTGCGGCCTGGAGGTGGACATGAACATTCCCGAAGCTGCCGAGGCGCTGCTCGAGGAACGCTACGAGGGTTCGACGTGGACCATGCTGCATGCATGGACGTCGGATGAAACGGTGCTCGCGGTGATTGCCGTGGCCGACGATGATTGCTTCGATCTGGAGGAGGACGCTTTCGACGTCGACCGCATTCGTCTCGAAGCGCTGCAGATCTTCGACACGTTGCAGGAGGGCTGGGCGATTGAGGAGGACACCGCCTTCGAACTCGGGGACGTGTTCGCGGAACTCGTCCAGGCGTTCGAAGGCGGTGAGGGTGCGGCTGAAGCGTTGCACTCGTAGCCGCTCGAGCGAGGGTCGTCAGGTGGCGGCCATGGGAGACGGGGAGCCTGGCATGCCGACCGGGTTCCCGTGGTGGGTCGTGTCGGCCTCGATCGTGGCTTGCACGCGGCGCAGGCGGAGGGCATTGCCGACGACGAACACGTCGCTGAGACCCATGGCGGCGGCGGCGAGCATGGGGGAGAGCAGGACGCCGAGCCAGGGGTAAAGGACGCCGGCGGCGACGGGGATGAGCACCGTGTTGTAGGCGAAGGCCCAGAAGAGGTTCTGGCGAATGTTGTTGAGCGTTCGGCGGGACACGGTGATGGCGTTCACGACGCCCCGCAGGTCGCCCGACATGAGGACCACGTCGCCGGCTTCGATGGCGACGTCGGTGCCCGTACCGATGGCGACGCCCACGTTGGCGGTGGCAAGCGCGGGTGCATCGTTTACCCCGTCCCCCACGAACGCCACGCGTGAACCGTTGGCTTGCAGGCGTTCGACGACGTCGACCTTCCCGCCGGGGAGGACGCCGGCGTGCACCTCGTCGATGCCGAGTTGGCGTGCGACGGCGCGTGCGGTGCGTTCGGTGTCACCGCTGATCATGACGACGTGGCGGCCCTGCGCCTTGAGCGCTTCCACGGCGGCGGCCGAACCGCGCTTGATGGGGTCGGCCACGGCTGCGAGGCCGGCAAGGGCGCCGTCGACGGCGAGGAAGAGCGTGGTGTGCCCCTCGTCTGCGAGCGTGTCGGCGCGCGGCGTGAGGGCGTTGACGTCGATGCCCTCGCCATCGAGCCAGCGGGCGGTGCCGACGAGCACGGCGTGACCGTCGACGGTGGCGCGGACGCCGTTTCCGGGGACGGCTTCGAACGCTTCGACGTGCATTTCTGCCGTTCCCTGCTCCGCCGCGGCCTTGCGAATCGCATGGGCGATGGGGTGCTCGCTGGTTTGCTCGGCCGCGGCGAGCAGGGGAAGCAGGGTGGCTTCGGTCCAGTCACCGGCGGTTTCGAGGTGGGTGAGCGCAGGCGCGCCCTCGGTGAGCGTTCCGGTCTTGTCGAGCGCGATGACGTTCGCCTGGGCGAGCGTCTGGATGGCGTCGCCACGCCGGTACAGCACGCCGAGTTCGGCGCCACGCCCACTGCCGACCATGATGCTGATGGGGGTGGCGAGACCCATGGCACAGGGACAGGCAATCAGGAGGACGGCGGTCATGGCGACGAGTGCAAAGTTGAGGCGCGGGTCGGGACCGACGAGCATCCAGGTGACGAAGGTGACGGCGGCGATGGCGAGGACGATGGGGACGAAGACGGCGACCACGCGGTCGGCGAGCGCTTGGATGGGGGGCTTGTCGGCCTGCGCGTCCTCCACCATCTTCACGATCCTTGCGAGGGCGGTGTCCGCACCGACGCGGTCGGCGCGGAAGGTGAACGCGCCGGTCGTGTTGATCGTTCCGCCGGTGACGGTGTCCCCCTCGCGGACGGCGACGGGTTCCGGTTCGCCGGTGAGCATGGAAACGTCGACCCAGGAGCTGCCGCGGAGGATCGTGCCGTCGACGGGAATGCGTTCACCTGGGCGGACGAGGACGTGATCGCCGGGCACGACGTTCGCGGAGGGCACCTCGCGTTCCTCGCCATCCTGGACGATGCGGGCCGTGTCGGGTTGGAGGTCGAGCAGGGTGCGGATTGCGTCGCTTGCGCGTCCCTTGCTGCGGTGTTCCATCCAGCGTCCGACGAGGATGAGGGTGATGATCGCGGCCGATGCTTCGTAGTAGACGTGCACCGTGCCCTCGGGCAGGATGCCGGGTAGGAAGGTGGCGACGAGGCTATAGCCGAAGGCGGCGGACGCACCGATCGTCACCAGGCTGTTCATGTCGGGGCTGCCGTGGCGCAGCGCGGCGATGCCGGGCCGGAAGAAGTGGCGGCCGGGTCCGAGCATGACGGGCAGGGTGAGGGCGAGTTGGAGGAGCCAGAAGGGGAAGCGGCCCACGCGCTCCATCACGAACATGTCGCCACCGGGGATCATCATGGGACCCATGGCGATCAGCAACAGGGGGATCGTGAAGGCGGCGCCGATCGTGACGTCACGGCGGAGGCGGGCGCCTTCCTGCTCGTGGTGGTTGCGACGCGCGTCGTCGGCGCTTTGACCGCTCGCGTCTTCGGCGACGTCGTACCCCGCGGACTTGAGTGCACCCACCAGGTCGGTGTACGGCGTGCTGCCTGGAAGCCATTCGAGGTGGACGCGCTCCGTGGCGAGGTTGGCGGTCGCGTCGAGCACGCCGGGGAGGCGCTCGAGGGTGCGTTCGACCCTCGCGACGCAGTTGGCGCAGGTCATGCCGCGCACGTCGAGGTCGAGCGTTTGCCGTTCGGGTGTGTAGCCGGCATCCTGAACGCGCTGCAGGAGCGTGTCGAGGTCGGTGAGGGTGGGGTCGAAGGTGACGCTGGCGCGTTCGGTGGCGAGGTTGACGGTGGCGTCGTTCACGCCGTCGGTCTTGGCGAGGGTGCGCTCGACCCGCGCGGAGCAGTTGGCGCAGGTCATGCCCTGCACCCCGAACTGGAGGGTGTGGGTCTCGCTCATGTTCGGTACTTCAGCGCGTCGAGGAGTTCGTCGACGATGGCTTCGGTGTCGCCTCGCTCGGCTGCGGTGGCGACGTGGTCGCGAATGTGGGCGCGAAGCACGCTGGCGTTCACGGCGCTCAGGCCGCCTTGCACCGCCTTCACCTGCTTGAGGACGTCCATGCAGTACACGTGGGGATCCTCGAGCATGCGAACGATGGCATTGAGGTGACCGACGCTGGTCTTCAGGCGAAGCAGTGCGTCGTTGCGCGTGGCGGGGTCGAGGTGCAAGCAGGGCTCGACGCCCGCTGCCGGTCCCGTCGCATGGGTGGGGAGGGTGGCGTCGGACGTCATGCGGGCGTCGCGGTGTAGCCCTCTTCGCTCACGGCGGTGATGAGGGCGTTCAGGTCTCCGCCTTCGACCGTCGCTTTTCCGGCGTCGAGGTCGACGTCGACCTTCGTGACGCCGGGCACGCGACCGAGCGCGTCCTCGACCGCCTTCTTGCAGTGTCCGCAGGTCATGCCTTCGATGTTGAGGTGGGTCATGACGATGATCCTTTCCTGCCCTTGGGGCACCCCCCGGGGGGTGGGGTGACATAAGCGTACAGGAGCGCGGGAGGTTCTGCAAGGCGTTGCGCACCTAGGCGGTGTGGTGGGTCCCGTGGAGCGTCGCTTGCATCGTCGCCGCGCATGCCTCGAACGCCATCACGACGTCTGGATCGAAATGCGTCCCCGATTCCTTCACGATCACCGCGTAGGCTTCCTCGTGGGTCATGGCCGACTTGTACACGCGTTCGTGGACCAGTGCGTCGTAGACGTCCACCACCGCCATCAGGCGTGCAGACAGGGGAATGGCGGTGCCGGCGATCCCCTCGGGGTAGCCGCTTCCGTCCCACCGCTCGTGATGTCCATACACGAGTTCACGGGCGGCGACGAGGAAGCCCACCGGGGAGCCCACCTGCTCCAGAACGTCGTCGAGCACGTCGCGACCAATGCGGGTGTGGGCCTGCATCGCTACGAACTCCTCGGGCGTGAGGGTGCCGCGCTTGTTGAGAATCGCGTCCGGCACACCGATCTTGCCAATGTCATGAAGCGGCGCTGCACGCGCGAGGTCGTCGAGCCAATCGCGTTCGAGATCGGGGTTGCGCCCGAGGTGCTCAAGGTAGGCGTGCGCCAGGATTCGCATCTGACGACCCACGCGCGACGTGTGGTGCGCGAGTTCATTGCTGCGACGCTCGACGAGTGACGCCATCGCCACCGTCAGGGCATCCTGGGAGCGCAGCAGTGCGCGGGTGCGATCGCGAACGGCGCCACCGAGGCGCGTGTTCTCACCGTGCAGCGTGGCGTTGTCGCGGTGCAGCCGTCGCGTCAATTCATCGATGCCGCGTGCCACGACGTCGAGCGCGGCGATCAAGCCGATCGACACGGCGACGATACGGAAGCTCGTTGGGGAGGTGCCGAACGTGGCGATGCCCACCAAGGACGCCGTGAGGTACCCGGCGGTGAGAAGGCGCGCGGGTCGCACGTCAATGATCAGGTACGACACGATGACGCCTGCAAGTAGGAACGGTAGCGAGACGGCCCCGTTCAAACTCAGGGCACCGAGATAGAGGAGGAGGGCTGCGACCGCCACGAGAGGCGCGTCGCGCGCCATCCGCTCCGGTTCGCGAGCGCGCCAAAGCGCAAGGCTCGTGATGCCGACCGTGACGAACGGCATGATGGCCAAGCTCGTGCCATGCGAAGAGAACGGGAAGAACAGGTTCGCGAGGCCAACGGTGCCCATGATCACGATGCCGATGGTGAGGATGGCTCGATAGGCGTGGAGGCGCACCGACGACAAGCCACCCGAGGCGTCGCGAGCGACGCCGTTCACCGTGTTACGCACTTCTCCTCGCGTTCTTCTCGACACTTGACGGCAACATACATCACGAACGCGGTTCAAGGAAGGGCAAATGCCCGTGGCTACTGTGACGAAATGTAACGAAAATGTGGCATTGCCAGAGCATTGTTGCATGCTTCGGCACGACCCCACTCCACCCACGACGCTGCGGTAGCCTGAACGAAGATACCTCCGCCTCACCCGCAACAGGAGACCCCGGTGCCGCAGCCCACGCGACGACCCCCCAACCACGCGCGCTTTCCCCACCACCCCTGGGTCCTCCATCAGGCCCCCGTCACCGAGACGCACTCCGCCACCGACGCCACCCTCTTCACCCTCGCCAACGGCTACCTCGGCGTCCGCGGAACCCCCGAACACCACGACGCCAAGAACCCCAGCCATCCCGGCACGTACATCAACGGCGTTCACGACACGCATCCCATCCAGTACCCCGAGGACGCCTACGGATTCGCCCGCACGGCACAAACGATCCGCAACCTCCCCCACCTCACCCCCCTTCACCTTCACCTCGACGGTGAGCACGCCACCCCCGATGACGCGCGCGTGCAACGGCACGAACGCACGCTCGACCTCCGCGCCGGCACGCTCACCCGCCGCTTCACCTGGACGGCGAGCGACGGCGCACGCACCCACGTCACCTTCACCCGCGTCGTCTCCCTCACCCACCCCAACCGCCTCGGAATCCGCGTCACCCTCGAACCCCTCGACCGTGACGTCGCCCTCACCCTCCACCACACCGTCGATGCGAACGTCACCCATCGCCGCAGCGAGGGCGACCCCCGCGTCGGCAGCAACGCCATGCCCCCGCTTGAACCCATTGCGTCCGAGCAGCACGACGACGGGCGCCGCATCCTCCACCACCGCATCCAAGGAAGCGGCATCGGCGTCACCGTCGGCACGGACCTGCGTACCCCCGTCGCAGGCGCGACGATTCAGCTGCCCGTCGACGCTGAGGCGAAGGGCATGCGCGCCACTGCGACGCTCCACGCCAACCTCGCCAAGGGTGACGCCCACCCCATCGACGTGCACGGCGTGTACCTCGACACGCGCGATCACGCTCAAGACACCCTCGTCGACAGGGCGACCTCCGAACTCGATGCCTACGACCGCGACGGCGGCATCGATCACCTCCTCACCAGCCAACGCGCCCACCTCGACGCCTTCTGGAACCAAGCGGACGTCGAAATCGAAGGAGACCCCGCCGCCACGCAAAGCGTCCGCTTCGCCCTCTTCCACCTGCAACAAGCCGCCAGTCGTGACGCGAAGGCGAACCTCCCCGCCAAGGCGCTCAGCGGCGAGGGGTACGAAGGCCACACCTTCTGGGACAGCGAGATCTACCTCGTCCCCACCCTGATCCACACCGCACCCCACCTCGCCCGCGCCCTGCTCGACCACCGCATCGACATGCTCGACGCCGCCCGCGCCCGCGCCCGCGAACTCGGGCACGCCGGCGCGCTCTACCCCTGGCGCACCATCGACGGCCGCGAAGCCTCCGCCTACTTCCCCGCCGGCACCGCCCAAATCCACATCGACGCCGACGTCGTGCACGCCCTCGCCCGCTACCACGAGGCCACCGACGACACCGACATCCTCTGGAAGGGTGGCGCCGCCGTCGCCAGCGAGGTCGCCCGCTTCTACCTCAGTGTCGGCCACCACGGTCGCGACGGTGCATTCCACCTCCACACCGTCACGGGACCCGACGAGTACACCGCCCTCATCGACGACAACCACTACACCAACCGCATGGCCCAATTCGCGCTCCGCTACGCCGCCAACCTCGCCGAGCGCCTCGAACGCGACGACCCCGCCAGATGGTCCAACCTCCAGCGTGACCTCAATCTCCAAACCAGCGAAACGGACGCCTGGCGAACCGCAGCCGACGCCATGCACCTCCCCACCGACCCCGATCTCCACGTCACCCCGCAGGACGCCAGCTTCCTCGGCAAGCCCGAATGGCCCTGGGACGACGTTCCCGAGGATCGCTACCCCCTCCTCCTCCACGTCCACCCACTCGACATCTACCGTCACCAAGTCCTGAAACAGGCCGACGTCCTCCTCGCGCACCACCTCCTCCCGGACGGGGTCACGCGCAGCCAACTCCGCCGCGACCACGCCTACTACGCCCCCCGCACCACCCACGACTCCTCCCTCTCGCCATTCGTGCACGCCATCACGGCCGCCGACCTCGGCAACCTCAGCGAAGCGATGGAGCACTACCACCACGCCGCCCGCATCGACCTGGACGACCTACACGGCAATACCGCCGATGGCCTGCACGCCGCCGCCCTCGCCGGTACGTGGCTTGCCACCACGCAAGCGTTCGGCGGCTTCCGCATTCGAGACGGCGCACCCACCTTCGAGCCCCGACTCCCCAACGGATGGACGCGCCTCCGCTTCCGCATCGCGTGGCGGCGACGAACCCTCGAAATCGACGCCGACCGCGAACAAACCCAGTACCGCCTCCTCCAAGGCGCCGACCTGACAATCCGCCACCGGGGCGAGAGCGTCACCGTCCCCACGGGAGGCACCGTCACCCGCCCCACGCGGCCCACCCTGCGCGGTGTCGCCTTCGACCTCGACGGCGTCATCACCGACAGTGCCGAGTACCACTACCAGGCTTGGCAAGCGCTCGCCGACGAACTCGGCATCCCCTTCGACCGCGAAGCCAACGAAGCCCTGCGCGGCGTGCCCCGCATGGCGTCCCTCGAAGCGATCCTCGCGCGCGGAACCCACACCTACGACTTGGACGAAAAACAAGCCCTCGCCACCAAGAAGAACGAGCACTACCAAAGCCTCATCGAGAACGTCACGCCCGACGACCTGCTTCCCGGCATTCCCGAACTGCTCGATGCCCTCCGTGACGCCGGCGTCCGTCTCGCCCTCGCCTCCTCCTCCAAGAACGGACCCGTCCTCCTCGAGCGTCTCGGCATCGCCGACCGCTTCCACGCCATCGTCGATCCCGGCACCCTCACGCTCGGTAAACCCGACCCCGAAATCTTCGAAACGGCCGCCGCCGCGCTCGACCTCCCCGTCGACGACTGCGTCGGCATCGAGGACGCCGAGGCGGGCGTGGCCGCCATCCGCGGTGCGGGCATGCCATCCGTCGCCGTTGGTACATCGGCTACCCTGAGCCAAGCCGACGTGCAGGTCCCCGACACGACGCACCTCACCCTCGACGTTCTCGAACGCGCCACCCTCGCGCACGCACGCCGCGATGCCTGACCCACCGGGAAGCCACCATGGATGAATCGCACCTCGAACACCTCGCCGGTCACTGCGCCGAGCTGATCGCCGCCCGCCGATTCGGTGACCTGCGCACGCTCCTCCTCGGACAGGAACTGCCCGACGTCGCCGACCTCATCGTCGAGCTCGGCAGCGACAACGAAGCCGTCACCTTCCGATTGCTGCCCAAGGACCGCGCCACCACCGTCTTTGAACTCCTCCCGTTCGAAGCGCAGGAAAGCCTGCTCCGCAGCCTCGGGGACGAGGACGTCGCCCGCATCCTTGACGACATGAGTCCCGACGACCGCACCGAACTCCTCGGCGAACTTCCCGGCCTCGTCACGAAACGCCTCATCAACCTCCTCTCACCCGAGGAGCGCGACGTGGCCACACGACTTCTCGGCTACCCCGAGGACTCCATCGGTCGACTCATGACCCCCGACTACGTGCAGGTCAAACCCCACTGGACGGTGCACGAGGCGCTCGAACACCTCCGCGTGTACGGCCGCGATTCCGAAACGCTCAACGTCGTGTACGTCACCGAGCAGGGCCGTCTCGTCGACGATCTCCGCATGCGCGAACTCCTCCTCACCGAACCCGGCAACCTGATCGCTGAACTCATGGACCGTCAGTTCGTCGCCCTCTCCGTCGACGGGGACCAGGAGGACGCCGTCAGTGAGTTCCGGAAGCACGACCGCACCGCCCTGCCCGTCACTGACCGTGACGGCATCCTCGTCGGCATCGTCACCGTCGACGACGTGCTCGATGTCGCCGAGGAGGAAGCCACCGAGGACATTCACCTCCTCGGCGGTTCGCAAGCGTTCGACGAGCCGTACCTCGCCATTCGTGTCGGCACGATGGTCGCCAAGCGCCTCCCCTGGCTCGTGCTCCTCTTCTTCGGTCAGATGCTCACCGCGACCGCCATGGCGGGGTTCGAGGATGCGCTCAGCCAAGCGCTCGTCCTCGCCCTGTTCGTTCCCCTCATCATCAGCTCCGGCGGGAACTCCGGGTCGCAGGCGGCCACCCTCATCATTCGCGCGCTCACCACCGGTGAGGCGTCCCTCCGCGACTTTTGGCGCGTCGTGGGCCGCGAAGCGGCCGCGGCAGGCATCATTGGCCTCATCCTTGCGAGCCTCGGCTTCGCGCGCGTTGCCCTCGGGGAAGCGTTCGGTGGGGGGTTTGGCGACACGTGGTTCCTCGTCGGCATCACGATCGCCGTGAGCCTTCTCTTCGTCGTCCTCTGGGGTTCGCTCGTCGGCACGATCCTCCCCATGCTGCTCCAGCGGCTGGGCGCCGACCCGGCCGCCTCCTCCACGCCCTTCGTGGCCACCCTGGTCGACGTCACCGGAATCGTCCTGTACTTCAGCGTGGCCAGCGTGGTGCTGCGCGGCACCCTGCTCTAGACCGGCCCCGACGCGCCACGTCTCCCCACCGGACGCGAGACCACGGCGTCTTCGCTCAGACGCACGACCCGAGCAACCACCCCGCAAGCGGCGACCTTGGTTCAGCGTGAACGCGATGGTTGACCCAAGGTTGGATGCGGCAGGCGCTACCGTGAGGCAAGGCAAGGATCGGAGGCGTATCCATGGAACGGTTCATCCTTCCCCTGCTCTTCACCATCGTGCCCCCCAGCCTCACCGCCCTGGCCGCCTGGCTGGCTCACCGCCGGAAGCGCCGGCGCCCCCTCATCTGGACGGGGTGGGGCCTGCTCTACGCCACGGCCGCCTTCCTCGCACTCATCGTCGTGGGGGAGTTGTTCAGCGCGCAAGGCTTGCTCATGGGCGCGGTCATTCTCGCGCCTTGGGTCATCAGCCTCGCGGCACTCGGCGCGCTTGCCGTGCGCGCACCCCGCACGGCGCTCACCGTGCTCGCCCTGCTCGCCGTCCTACCCATCGGCCTCGCCACCTGGGAGGCGTTCGATCCACTCGGCGCGTCGAGCTGGGCGGATTCCATCGGCCCCGTCGAACTCGTCCTCATCTACGTTCTCGCCATCGTCGCCGGCCTCACCGCCCACCGGACGCCGCGTGAGGCAGGCTGGCTACTCCTCTTCGTCGCCGGCGCACCCATCGCTCTCCGCATCCTCACGCCCGCCGGCGAACTCGCGCGGCAGGCGATCATCGCGTCGCTCTCCATGCCCGCCGCAACCGCGGGCGTCGCGTTCCTCCTCGCGAGTCGGCACGCCCCCGCGGCTCGACGTCCACGCCGAGGCCCAGATCGAAGCCAGCGGAGACTTCAGCCCGGTTCGTCCTGACGGTCAACCGGTCGTCAGGAGGCCCGCCCCTGCCGTAGGCCGCACCGCGTAAAGCGAAGGGGATTCCCCCGTTGCCGCTTCGAACGCGGGTCCAACGGCGTCCATGAACCACGCCACGCGTGCCTCGTCCACCAAGGCGACGCAGCAGCCTGCGAAGCCGGCGCCCGTCATGCGCGCACCGAAACAGGCGGGGTGCGCCTGCGCAATCTCCGTCATCGCGTCGAGTGCGGGGCCGGTCACCTCGAAGTCCTCCTTGAGGCTCGCGTGACTCGCGTTCATCAACGCGCCAAGCGCGACCGCATCCCCCGCCTCCATGGCCTGCACCGCGTGCAGCACCCTCGCGTTCTCGCTGATCACGTGCCGCGCGCGACGGCGCACCACCTCATCGAGTTCGCTGGCGCGCGCATCGAACGTCGCCATGTCCACGTCGCGCAACATCGGCACGCCGAACGCGGCGGCCGCCGCATCCACCTGCGCACGCCGCTCGTTGTACGCCGACCCCACGAGCCCGCGACGCGTGCCCGTGTCGAGAATCACCACCTGCGTTCCTGCAGGGAGGGGGACCGCGCAGGTGTCGAGGCTTCGGCAGTCGATCAACACCGCCGAGTCCTCCTCCCCGCAGGCGCTCACCAACTGATCCATGATGCCCGACGCGACACCCACCCAGCCGTTCTCCGCCCTCCTGCACGCGACCGCCATGGCCTTGGCGTCCCACGGTAAGTCGCTCGCCACGGAGAACGCGCGAGCGAAGGCCAGTTCGAGCGCCGCCGAGGAGGACAGGCCCGCCCCGCGCGGCACGTCGCCACTGAACACCGCGTCGAACCCGCGCAACGTGTGTCCCGCCTCACCGAGCGCCCACGCCACCCCGTGTGCGTAGCTCGCCCAGCCTTCCTTCACGCTTGGCGTGCGCGCATCGAACGATGCCTCGTGATCCCGATGGAGGTCGAGGGCAACGACGCGAACGGTCGAGTCGCTTCGCGGTGTCAGCGCGAGCTGCACCTCCCGGTCGATGGCCATGGGCAGCACGAAGCCGTCGCTCGTGTCGGTGTGCTCGCCAATCAGGTTCACGCGACCTGGCGCGCGCACGGTCACGGCCGGCGCTGCGCCGAACCGCTCTTCGAAGGCTCGCCGGACGTCCTGCACGCTCACCGGTTTCCTCCCGGCGCCACGTCGCGAAGGCGGGCGGCCGCCTGCTCCGGCGTCAAATCCCGTTGCGGTTCCCCGAGCATCTCGAAGCCCACCATGAACTTCCGCACCGTCGCACTGCGCAGCAGGGGTGGATACACGTGCGCATGCAATTGCCAATGATCGTGCACGCCATGCTCGTCCTCCACCTCGAACCCCACGCCCGTCGGAGCGCCATGCCAACCCATCGAGTACGGGAAGGGCGTGTCGAACAACGCGTCGAGCGTGGGCAAGACGCGGCCCAGCAGACGGGCCAGATCGACCCGCTCGGCGGCGGTGAGCTCCGGGAAGCGCTTCACGTGCCGGGTCGGCATCAGCAGCAGCTCGAACGGCCACACCGCCCACCACGGCACGACGGCCACCCAATGCTCGGTCTCCGCCACCACCCTTTCGCGCCGTTCCCGCTCGAGTGCGGCGTACTGCACGAGCAGCGGTTCACCGTGATGGTCGAGCCAGGCGCGCTGGTGGTGATCCTCCGCGGCGGGCAGGGCGGGAAGCGTGTCGAGAGCCCAGATCTGCCCATGGGGGTGCGGGTTGCTGGCCCCCATCGCCTGCCCCTTGTTCTCGAACATTTGCACCCAACGCCACGTGCGCCCAAGCACCTCGGCCCGCTCGGCCCACAGCGCCACCACCTGCTCCAACCCCGCCTGGTCGAACTCGGCGAGCGTCAAGTCGTGGCGCGGCGAGAAGCAGATGACCTGGCAGGTGCCCTGCACGCCACTGCGCTGCAGGAGTGGGTGGTCCTCCTCGGTGGGTGCAGGCGCGTCGGGCAGCAGGGCGGCGAAGTCGTTCGTGAAGACGTACGTTCCCTCGTACGCCGGGTTGGTCTCGCCACCTGCCCGGTCATTGCCGGGACACAGGTAGCAGGTCGGGTCGTACGCCGGGCGTTCGGTCGTGGCTGGTGTTTCCTGCCGGCCCTGCCACGGGCGTTTCGTTCGGTGCGGGCTGACGAGCACCGTCCCGCCACTCAACGGGTCGTGACGGCGGTGCGGGTGTTCGGTCGGGTCGAAGGTCAGGTCACGGTCCACGTTCGAATCGTCCCCCCTACACGCGCGCCCTGTCAACGTTCGCGACCCCCAGGGGCACGTCGCGGCGCTCCCGTGGGGGCGTAGACTCGATCGATGCCGCGACGCCGTCCCGCTCGTCGAATCCGCCGCGCGCACCCTGCCGGCGCACGCGCGCCCGCTCTACGGCCCGCGCAGTGGGTGGCTGTCACGTTCCTGACGACGATCATTGTGGGCAGCCTGCTGCTCTCGCTCCCCGTGGCCCACGCGCCCGGCGCGCGGGTGGTGTGGAGCGACGCGGTGTTCACCGCGACGAGCGCCGTGACCGTCACCGGTCTCACCACCGTCGATCTTGGGACGGGTTTCAGTCGCTTCGGGCAGGTCGTCGTGCTCCTCCTCATTCACGCCGGTGGCCTGGGCATCATCACGCTCGGGGTGATCGCCGCCTGGATCGTGGGGGGCCGCGTCGGTTTCGGTCAACGGCTCCGCGTGCAAGCCGAAGGGCAAGCGCTGCACGCGGGTGACGTCGTCCGCCTCGTGCGCTCCATCGCCATCCTTGCTCTCGGCTTCGAAGCGCTCGTGGCCCTGGCCTTGTGGCCCAGCCTGGCGAGTGAGGTGGGATCGAGCGAGGCGGCGTGGCTTGCGGTCTTCCATGCGGGGAGCGCGTTCCACAATGCCGGCTTCTCGCCCCTCCAGGACAGCCTCGCCGGGTGGCTCGGTCACGGGGTGCGACTCGCTGCCATCCTCATCGGTTTCGTCATTGGCGGTTTGGGCTACACGGTGCTCATCGAGCTGGGGGAGCGGGTACGCGGCCTGCGTCGGCGCTTCAGCCTGCATGCGCGCATCGCCCTCGCGAGCACCGCCTTCCTGCTTGCCGTCGGGACGCTGGTCGTCGGGGTGGGGGAGGCCACGAACCCGGCGACGCTGCAGGGCCTGCCTCCGGGACAGCGCTGGCTCGCCGCCTGGTTCCAGGGGGCGACGCCGCGGACCGCGGGGTTCAGCGTGCTCGACGTGGGTGCCATGCGACCGGCCACGCTTGCCGTCACGTTGCTCCTCATGTTCATTGGTGGGAATCCCGGCTCGACGGCGGGTGGCATCAAGACGGTCACGTTCTTCGTCCTGGCTGGGAGCGCCTGGTCGCTGGCGCGGGGGCGCGGTGAGCTCGAGGTGGCGGGCCGTCGCCTGGGTCGCGCGTTGCTCGTCCGGGCTGGCGTCATCGCCTTCCTGGGTGCAACGGTCGTGGGCATCGGAATGACCGCGCTGTTCGCCGTCGAGCCTGACCTGCCACCCCTCGCCCTGGCGTTCGAGGTGGTCTCGGCGTTCGGAACGGTAGGTCTCAGCATGGGGGTCACCACCGAACTCGGGGGTGCAGGGAAGATCGTGTTGATGCTGTTGATGTTCGTGGGTCGACTTGGACCCCTGACCGCCGCCCTCGCGCTGGTGGAGACGTCGCGCGTTCCACGTGTCCGTCGACCGGTCGAGGACGTCATGATGGGGTAGGACGTGCAGGAGGTGACGCCGTGAAGGTGAAGAAGCATGTGCTCGTGATGGGTGTCGGTCGGTTCGGATCCGGCGTGGCGGCGACGCTCGCCGAGTCGGGCCACGAGGTGGTCATCATCGACCGGGACGAGGCGCCCCTGCGTCCCCTGATGGAGATCGTGACGCACGCGGCGGTGGCGGATGGGAGTGACGAGGAGGCGCTGCGGGAGTTGGGGGTGGATGCCTTCGACGTGGTGATCGTGGCGATGGGCGGCAATTTCGAGGCGAGCGTGCTGGCCACCGTCGCCGCGAAGACGGCGGGGGCGTCGCGCATCATCGCCAAGGCGAATACCGCGACGGCGGCACGCGTGTTGACGCGCGTGGGTGCGGACGAGGTGGTGCGGCCCGAGCACGACATGGGGGTGCGTCTCGCCGAGCAGATCGCCTCGCCGAGCATCGTCGACGCCTTCGCGCTCGGTCGGGAGCACGAGGTGGTGGAGGTGGACGTGCATGACCAGCCGGCGCTGCTCGGCACGCTCGAGGCGCTTGCCTTGCCGAAGCGGTTCGGTGTGCAGGTGCTCGCCGTGACGCGGGGGGAGGATCTGCACGTCAGTCCAGGAGCAGCGTTCTCGCTGCAGGCGGGCGACCGCGTGGTGGTGATTGGCCGGCGCGAGGCGACCGAGGCGTTCGAGCGCGAGGTCGGGGGGTAGCGTGTCGGGCGTGTTGTCGCTCAGTGATCATGGCGTGGCGGGTGTCTTAGCCGAAGGCCCGGCTCACGGGTTCGCCATCGCGCAGGCCTTTGCGAGGGAGGGCGAGCTTGGTCTCGTCTGGACGATTCAACGGCAGCAGGTGTACCGAGCGCTCGATCACCTCGAGCGCGCCGGATGGACCGAACCGTTGCGCAAGGAGGTGGGGCAGGGGGGACCCGCGCGCGTGGTGTACGCGCTCACACCGCGGGGGGAAGCGGCGGTCGCGGCGTGGCTCGTCACGCCGGTGGAGCGGTTGCGCGACGTGCGGCACGCGTTGCTGTTGAAGGTGGCGTTGCTCGAACGGCGGGGTCTCGACGTCGCGCCCCTCGTGGAGGCGCAGCGGCAACGGGCGGAGGGGATGGTGGCCTCCTGTGAATCGCGTTTACCGAATGCCGTGGGGAGTGAGCGGCTCGTCTTGGCGTGGCGCCTCGAGAGTGCGCGGGCGTTGCTGGCGTGGCTGGCTGCGTGGAGGTGAGAGCGGCAGCGTGGTTGCGTGTCGACCATCGGGCCGATACACTCCCATGTAGTCACACTGTGACTAAATCTATCGCGCGACCGAAAGGAACCCATGAAACCCCTGCCCCTCCTCCTCGCTTGCTTGCTCCTCCTCGGCAGCGTTCACGCGCAACGCCTCACCATCGCTGCCGCTTCCAGCCTCACCGAGGTCATGCAGGACGTCGCCATCGCCTTCGAAGCCCGCCATGACGGGGTCCGCATCGACCTCAACCTCGCCGGGTCCTCCACCCTCGCCACGCAAATCCGCCAGGGCGCCCCGTTCGACGTCTTCGCCAGCGCCAACGAAACCCAAATGAACCTCGTGGCCAACGACGAACGCCTCGACGGTGCAGCCGTTCCCTTCGCCAGCAACCGGCTCGTCGTCATCACCCCCAACGGCTCCCCCGTCACGAGCGTCGCCGATCTCGCCATGCAGGGCGCCCTCGTCGTCCTCGCCGGACCCGAGGTCCCCGTCGGCGCTTACGCGCGCGACGTTCTCCACCGCCTCGACGATCTGTACGGCGACGGGTACGCCAACGCCGTTCTCGCCAACGTCGTCTCCGAGGAACCCAACGTGCGCCAAGTCGCCGCCAAGGTCACCCTCGGCGAGGCGGACGCCGCCATCGTCTACGCCACCGACGCGGCCATCCTCGACCCCGGGGCGGTCACCACCCTCGCCATCGACGATGCCTACAACGTGACCGCCCGTTACCCCATCGCCGTGCTCAATGCGACGCGCCAAGCCGATCTCGCTCGCGCCTTCGTCGACTTCGTCCTCTCGGACGAGGGACAGGCGCTCCTCGCCGCGCGAGGCTTCACCGCGCCGTAACCTGACCCGTGCTCCGACGCCCCCCATCCTCGCGCTCCGCCTCCCAGCACCGCGCACCCTCACCGCTGCTGCTCCTCGCCGCAAGCGTTCTCGCTCTGCTGCTCGCCCTCCCCGTCGCCACCCTCCTCCTCCGCGCCATGAGGCCCGACGTGCTCGCCGCCCTCACCCTCCCCACCGCCCTCGACGCGCTCCGCTTGAGCCTCCTTACCACCAGCCTCACGCTCGCGCTCACGATCCTCCTCGGCACGCCCCTCGCCTACCTCCTCGCCCGCTACGCCTTCCCCGGCAAGCGACTCCTGGAAGCCATCGTCGACCTCCCCGTCGTCCTGCCCCCCGTCGTCGCCGGCGTCGCCCTCCTGCTCGTCTTCGGTCGCCGCGGCCTGCTCGGCGCACCCCTCGCCGATGCCGGCATCGACCTCGCCTTCACCACGAGCGCAGTCGTCCTCGCCCAACTCTTCGTCTCAAGCCCCTTCTACGTTCGCGCTCTCAAGGTCGCCTTCGCCGCCGTTCCCCGCTCGGTCGAGGAGGCCGCCCGCATCGACGGGGCCAGCCAACTTGGCGCCCTCCGCCACGTCACGCTCCCCCTCGCCGTGCCCGGCATGATCGAGGGCGGCGTGCTCGCCTGGGCGCGCGCGCTCGGCGAGTTCGGCGCCACCATCGTCTTCGCCGGCAGCATCGCCGGACGCACCCGCACCATGCCACTCGAAATCTACGCTGCGCTCGAACGCGACCTCGACGCCGCCATCGCCACCTCCGCCGTCCTCGCCCTCGCCGCTTTCGCCCTGTTCCTCACCGTGCGCCTCTGGGTTCGTGCGGGCGCCTCCCCCGCAGCCGACTGACGCGCCGTGCGCCTTGCGCAGGCGGCCGCATCTTTGCTACACTCCTTCTCTGCGCCGCGAAGGGGTCCGCCCCCACGCCGCACACCCCAGATTTCGACACCCCACGCGGGTGCGCGGCACACGGCCGCACGAAGGAGAACCATGTTCGCGATCGTCAAGTCCGGCGGCAAGCAGTACCGCGTCGAAGAAGGTGACGTCCTGCGCCTCGAAGCCATCGAAGCCGAGGTCGGCACCACCGTCGACCTTCCGGTCCTGATGATCGGTGGCGACACGCCCAAGATCGGCACGCCCCTCGTCGACGGCGCCACCGTCAGCGCCGAGGTGGTCGAGCACGGCCGCGGCGACAAGATCTACGTCAAGAAGTTCAAAGCGAAGTCCAACTACCGGCGCCGTACCGGGCACCGGCAGGCCTACACCGAAGTCCGCGTCACCGCGGTCAACGGTTGATCGCCAGGAGGTAAGGCACCATGGCTCACAAGAAAGGCGTCGGTAGCTCCAAGAACGGTCGCGACAGCCAGTCCAAGCGCCTCGGCGTGAAGCGCTTCGACGGGCAAGTCGTCCACGCCGGCAGCATCATCGTTCGCCAGCGCGGCACTCGCTTCCAGCCCGGCCAGAACGTCGGCATGGGCAAGGACTTCACCCTCTTCGCCCTCAAGACCGGCTCGGTCAAGTTCCTCAACAAGGGTCGCAAGGGTCGCTTCGTCACCATTCAAGAACCGGCCGGCGAGGCGCTCGCCGCCGACTGACCCCAGCCCACGCAAGACATCTCGTCGGGCGCGGCCAACGGTCGCGCCCGACGTCGTGAAGGAAGGCGCACCCCAGGATGACGTTCCGTGACACGCTCGACATCACTGCGCAAGGCGGTCGCGGCGGCGACGGCGCCATGTCGTTCCTGCGCCTGAAGTACATCGCCAAGGGCGGACCCGACGGGGGTCACGGCGGCAAGGGAGGCAGCGTCCTCCTCCGCGCCGTCGACGACGTCGGCGCCCTCGCCAAACTCACGCCCCACAAAACCTACCGTGCCGAAGTTGGAAAACCCGGCGAAGGACGTGAGAAGCGCGGCAAGCATGGGAAGGACCTCACCCTCCCCGTCCCGGTCGGCACCATCGCCCGCGACGCCGCCACCGGCGAGGTGCTCGCTGACCTGATCGAGGTGGGCCAGACCGCCGTCGTTGCCCGCGGCGGTGACGGCGGGCGCGGCAACGCCAGTTTCGCCACCGCCACCCGCCGCACCCCCCGCTTCGCCGAGTACGGCGAGCCGGGCGAGAAGCGCGCCGTCCGTCTCGAACTCCGCACGATTGCCGACGCCGGCCTCGTCGGCTACCCCAACGCCGGCAAGTCCAGCCTCCTCGCCGCGCTCAGCAACGCCAAGCCCGCTATCGCCGATTACCCCTTCACCACCCTCAGCCCCAACCTCGGTGTCGTCGAGCGCGAAGGCCGCAGCTTCGAACGCTTCACCCTCGCCGACGTTCCCGGCCTGATCGAGGGCGCGAGCGAAGGCAAGGGCCTCGGCCTCGAGTTCCTCCGCCACATCAGTCGCACCCGCCTGCTCGTCTGGGTTCTCGACATTGCCGAGGAACCCGCCGAGGCGTACCGCGCACTCCGCCGCGAAGTCGAAACGTACGACCCCACCCTGCTCGACCTACCCGGACTGATCGTGCTCCACAAGACCGACCTCGCTGCGCCCGACGAGGTGCGCGACGCCGAGCATGACCTCGCCGTCACTGGGCTGCCCATCGTTCCCGCCTCCAGTCTCGAGGGGGACGGCCTCGATACCGTCCGAGAAACCCTGTTCGCGCTCCTCCCCGAACGCCGCGACGTCACGCCCGCCGAGAACGCCCCCACCGTGGTGCGTGCAGAACCGCTCGCGGTCGAACCCGAAGGCGAGGGCGCCTGGCGCGTCACCGGCAGTGAAGTCGAACCGCTCGTCACCCGCTTCGACACGACCAACCCCGACGCCGTCACGTACCTCCACCGCCACTTCGAAGGCATGGGCCTCGCCACCCTCATGCGCCGCGCCGGCGTGAAGAACGGTGATGACGTGCGCATCGGTGCGGCCGAGTTCGAGTACTTCGACGAGACGCAGCCCGGCATCGAAGAGGACGAGGACGACATGCAGGCCGAGGGTGAGGATGGCGCGACCGCAGAAAATGAGTCCGAAATCGACGATTCCGAAGTCGTCGACCCCTCGTGAAACCCGTTACCGCAGCGCGAAGAGGCGCGTGATACGCTCCACGTGCGCGCAAACGCGTGATGCAGCCCGCATCCCGCATGGCGCCATCCCGAAGGAGAGCATGGCGAGCGATTCCATCTTCCCTGCCGACGGACCGTGCAGCCGGAGCAGCATTGCGCCGTACTGCGAACGCGTTCGGCACCTCGTCAGCGAGGCGCGTTGGGCGCACGTCCTGCGCGTCGTCGACCTTGCCGACGCCATCGCCCGCGCCAACGACTTCAGTGAGGACGAGCGACGCGCCACCGTGCTCGCCGCCATCCTGCACGACGCCGCACGCGACATGAGCGACGCGGACCTGCACGACCTCGCCCCACCCGGCGACGACACCGAACGCAATCACCCCATCACCGTGCACGGTCGTGCCGCCCGCGCCCTCGCCGAACGATGGGGCATCATCGACCCCCGCGTCCTCACCGCCATCGAAGGTCACGTGTACGGCGTGACGCCCGGCAACCGCATCGGTATGGCGCTCTACGTCGCCGACGTGAGCGAACCCGGTCGCGGCGTGAATGACGACGTGCGTGAACTCGCCATGCGGAATCTTCCCCGCGCCTACCGCAAAGCCGTCCGCACGAAGGTCGATTACCTCCGCGCCCGCGGCAAACCCGTCCACCCCAAGACCCTCGAGGTGCACGATCAACTGGCCCCCGATCCTCACTGACCCCCGCCAGCGAGCGCGGCTGGTGCAACTCGCCGGGCTGCTGATCGCCCTCACCGGCCTCATCGGCGCGTGGGTCACCCGCGTCACCCTCGGCAGTGACCTCGGTGCGGCGCAGCGTGAACTGCTCGGCCTGCAGGACGGCGAAACGGCGCTCAGTTTCGTCGTGGCGGGACGCGACCTGTTCTACGGGGAAGGGGAGTCCACCCCCATCTACGATGCCGAAGGCACCATCACCGGTTGGCAGTTCGACGGGGAGGTCGGCGCGCGCGGCGTGAACACCGACACGATTCTCTACGTCAATCTGATCGGCAGCGACCTCACGCTCATCGCCATTCCCCGCGATCTCTTCGTCGGGCCTGGCACGCGCCGCATCAATGGCACCCTCGCCCGAGAGGGTCCCGAGGGTCTCATGCAGCGCGTCGAAGCCGCCGTCGGACTGCCCGTCGACGATTACGTCATCATCGACCTCACCATCTTCCAAAGCCTCGTGGATGCGCTCGGTGGCGTCGAGGTCAACGTGCCCGAACGCATGTACTACCGCGACGTCGCGGGCGGTCTCACCATCGACCTGCAACCCGGCCCGCAAACGCTCGACGGGCAGGCGGCCAGCGAGTTCCTCCGCTACCGCCAGTTCATTCGCGGGGACATCGACCGGCTCGACAACGTCAAGCGACTCGCCTACGCCATGCTCGCGCGCGTCAAGGAACTCAACGTCCGCACCGTCGGCCTGCTCCCCGACCTGCTCACCACCTACCTCGAGCAAGTGGAGACCAGTGTGCGTCCCACCCTCGCGGCCCGACTCCTGCCCCGCATTGCCGACCTCGAAATCCGGTCCGCCACCCTCCCCACCCTCGAGGTGGAGCGTGAAGGCGCCATGGGTCTCGTCGCCGACCCGGTCGACGTGCGCGCCTTCCTCGCCAGCACCTTCGGCGGTACCGCGCCCACCTTCGACACGGCACCCGAGCGCACCCTCCTCATCCGCAACCGCAGCGGCGACGCGACGCTCGGCACGTGGTACCGCGATCGCCTCGTCGCCATGGGCGCACCCGAGGACCGCATCCTGGTGCAGGACGGAAGCTACGATCCCAGCGGCACGCGCGTGCTCGCCACGGCGGCAAGCTGGAGCGACGCCGATTACTACGCCAGCCTGCTCGGTACCGGCAAGCAACAGGTCGAATCGCTCGGCTGGCGTGATGGGGTGCGCATCGACATCGAACTCGTGCTTGGGGGCGACGCCTTCACCAAGACCCCCATGGGGACCGCCGCGCTGCACCCCATCCTCACGCCCGACGCCACCACCAACGACGCCGCCCTCATCCCCCTGGAGCCGTGAATCGATGACCCAACCCGCGACCGACACCCTCCCCGAACACCTGCAAGCCGTGCAGTGGATCGTCGATGCGCTCGACGACAAGCGTGCCGAAGACGTCCGCGTGCTCGACCTCTCCGAACTCACGGCGTCCCTCGATTGTTTCGTGATTGCGACCGCCACCTCGCAACCGCAACTCCAGGCCTTGGAGGACGCGGTGAAGGAACGCATGAAGGAGCATGGGCAACGTCCTCGCGGGATCGAGGCGCCCTCCACCCGCTGGGTGCTCCTCGATTACGGCGGCATCGTCGTGCACATCATGAGTCCCGAAGCGCGTGAGTTCTACGACCTCGAAGGCCTCTGGGCCGACGCCAAGGCGCTGGACGTGCAACCCACCGCCTGAACCTGAATCCCGGGCAGCCACCGCCACAGCTTCGAATGCCTCGCAGGGCCCTATCGTCGGGCCAGGGGCGTCCCATGCGCCGGGTGTGACGTCGCTTTGGTGGACGTCGGTGGCAACAATGCAAAACGTCTCAACCTCGCGTACATTCGCGCTCTCGTCGCGTCGATCGTCCTCGCGCCCTGCAATTGCGAGGACGCTGTTTCCGACGCGTGTGACGAGGCTCGTGACAGGCATTTCGCTGACGAAGACGGGTTCGGTAGGCCCAGACGGACGCAGCTTCGACCCGTGGAGTGGCGCCGTAGGCGCGCATTCAGGTGCACCGCCCACGTTGTCCGAGTGATATGCCATACTGCACCATGAGTTATTATTCACAACGCGTTCCGCATGTCCTCATTTTCGTCTTGCTCGTGATCGGCGCCTTTACTCTCACGGCGTGTGGATCGTCCGGATCGGAACCGCCCCCGCAGCAGGAGGACGGTGGTGGGGACTCCGGTGGCGACTCCGGTGGGGATTCTGGTGAGAACCCTGGCGGAGATCCGGATGACGATGACGGAGGGGGCGACGCCGGGTCGACGGCATGGCGGATGTATGACCGGATCGCCGAAGGCGACGGCACGCTCGCGGAGCCGGAGGTCACCGGCACCCGGGTCGTGCACGACGGCGACACCCTCACCTTCGAAGCCAGCAACCCCGCCGGCTGGACGGTCGTGATTCGGCGGCCGGGTGGGTTCGTGACCGGTGAGAGCTATCAGTCCCTCCCCGCAGTCCCGACGGTGGGCGATCTCTCGGTGACGATCGCTGGACCGGGCGGGTCTTGCGCGATCACCCCTGCGATGACCGACCCTCCCCCCACGTTCGATGCCGTCTTGAACGTCGGCGAACCCGACGGGACGACGCCGCGCGTGTCGGGGCTGTTGTTCAAGGCTCCCGACACGCCCAACTGCGAGTTCTTGTCCGCGGACCCGTTCATCCCTGACTATCCTTCCATCACGTTCGAGAACATCCTGCCTTGAGCCCGTCGGGCGGCCTAGGTCGTCGGCCGCCCTGCGCTATCCTCAACCCATGGACGCCCCTGGCGCCGAGCGTCACCTCGCGGTCATCGACATTGGAAGTAATACGGCGAAGCTCGTCGCCCTCGCCTACCGCCCCGGCTACGGCTATCGGCATCTCGATCAACTTCGCGACGTCGTTCGCCTCTCTCAAGGCATGGGCGAGGACGGCCGCTTGCGTGAGGATGCCATGCAACGCGCCCTCGACACCCTCGACTCGTTCCGCCGTTACTGCGATGCGAGCAGGATCGAGGAGATCGTTGCGACCGCGACGAGCGCCGTACGCGACGCCGTCAATGGACCCGAGTTCTTGGCCCGCGTTCGGCGCGAAACCGGCATCCACCTCGACGTGCTCAGCGGTGAGGCCGAGGCGCGTGCCGGTGTGCGGGCCGTCGCCAATTCCTTTTCGCTCGATGATGCGCTCGTCGTCGACCTAGGCGGTGGGAGCGTGCAACTCAGCGTCATGCGTGACCGGCGTACCGTTCACGGCCACTCCTGGCCACTCGGTGCGGTGCGCGCCACCGAGCGCTTTCTCGCAGGCGACCCTGCTCGCAAGAAGCACGTGAAGGCCTTGAGGACCGCGGTGCGCGACGCCGTCGAGCCCTGGCTCGAGGCGCGCAACCGCGAAGCGGAACGCGAGGGCGTCACGCCACCGAGCGACCTGCCGTGGGTCGGTATGGGCGGCACCCTCCGCTCGCTCGCCGAAGCCTGGCAGCAACGCGTCGACTATCCACTACCCCTCCTCCATGGGTATCGCTTCCGCGCCGAGGACCTTCACGTGCTCGCCACCGAACTTGCCGGCATGCCGCTCGCCGATCGAAGCGCCATGCCCGGTCTCGGGTCGGACCGGGCGGACATCATCGTGGCCGGCGCCGTCGTCCTCGACGAGCTCCTGCAGATTGCTGGTCGGGACGCGTACCTCGTGAGTGGGCAGGGGTTGCGCGAGGGCATGTTCTATCCGAAACTCTTCGTGCATGAACCGGGGCACCTCGCCCCCGACGTGCGTACCTTCACCGCCCGCAACCTCATGCGCCGCTACCACGGCGACACGACGCACGCCGAACGCGTTGCCGACTTCGCCCTCGTCCTCTACGACGCGCTCGCAGGCCACTTCGGCTATGGCGAGGTGGAACGTGACTGGTTGCAGGCCGCCGCCTGGCTTCACGACGTCGGCATGGCCATCGATTACTACGGGCATCACCGGCACGGTGCCTACCTCGTCATGGCGCGCCCGCTCCCTGGTTTCACGCACCGCGAGCAAGCGATCATCGCGGACCTCGTCCGCTCGCATCGCAAGGGCAAGGCGCAAGCCACGGTCGCCCCGACCTTGCTCGAGCCGGGGGACGCCGAGCGACTCAAGGTGCTCGCCGGCATTCTGCACGTCGCTGAGCAGCTCGAACGCAGTAAGGCGGGTCGCGTCGAGCGCATCGATGCCCACCTGCATGACGATCGCTTCGACGTTCGCATCCACGCGCGTGGCGACGCGACGCTTGAGCGCAATGCGGCGGTCGGCCGGACCGACCTGCTCGCCGGCATGCTCGACCGGCCCGTCGACGTGCACGTGGCTCAGGAGATGCTCGCGTGAGTCGCATCCGCATCAAGGTGTGCGGCCTCACGCGGCCCGAGGACGCCGAGGCGTGTGACGCCGCGGGCGTCGATGCGATTGGCGTGATCTTCGCGGCGCACAGTCGCCGCGTCGTCACCCTCGACCAGGCCGCCCGCGTGACGGCCGCCGTTGGACCGTTCGTGCTGCGCGTCGGCGTGTTCGCCGGACAGACGGAAGGCGAGATTCTCGACGCCGTCGATCGCGTCGGTCTCGACGTCGTGCAGCTGCATGGCGGGGAGGACGACGCGCTGGCCGCACGGTTGCAGACGCGCGTCCGCGTGGTGCGCGCCTTGCGGTGGACGGCGAGCGAGACGCCCGAAGCGTGGCGCGACCGACCCCACGACGGCATCCTCCTCGACGGTCCGAAACCGGGGAGTGGGGAGACCTTCTCCTGGGCCGAGGCTGCTGCCTGGCGGGGAGCGCCGCGACTGCTCCTTGCGGGTGGGTTGCACCCCGGCAACGTGGCCGACGCGGTGCGCGCGATGCAGCCCTGGGGCGTCGACGTGGCGTCGGGCGTGGAGGCCTCGATCGGGCAAAAGGACCCCGCGAAAGTGGCCGAATTCGTGGCCGCGGTGCGCGCTGCGGAAGGTGCTTGACGGTTTCCCACAGGCGAAGTGCCCTGCCCGTCGCACGTCCGCGATTTATCCACACTTGTCCACAGGCCCCATTCGCCCTGTGGATAACGAGACGCCGTGCGACCGTTTTCGTCGCAAGGTAAACCCGATGACGCGAATGTGCGTCAGGGACGGCATAAACTCGACATTTTCGAATCGAAACGCCTTAGCAAATGCGTCAGGGCATTGTCAAGCCCCCTTCGCTATCCACAACCGCGGAATCGAGCGTTTCCCCCGCTCGCAACCCCCCAAAAACCTTGAAACGACGTCCTCCACGCAACCCGCACGACGCCCCGGACGAACGCCCGACGCCGAAACGGCGCGCGAGCGAGTACAGTGAACGCATACCGCCCGCAGGGCGCGGGCGAAACCCTTGGGAGGTCCCCTCGTGACCATCGCGACCATCGCCGACGCGCGCAGCTTCCACCTCGACCACGTGCAACGCTCGACCCTCCTCCAAGAGGCAGGCCTGCACGCCGAACTCCTCTGTTTCGAAGCCGGACAACGCGATGAGGAAGCCAGTCGCGACGGCGCCTCGCTCTACCAGGTGCTCGAAGGTGAAGCCCTGCTCCGCATCGGCGAGGATCGCCACCGACTCGGCAAGGGCAAACTCGTCTCCATCCCCCCAGGGCAAACGCACGTGATCGAGAACGCGGGCGGCGGACTGCTCGTCGTTCTCGCCACGCGAACCTGACGCACCTCCACCCGGCGCGTAACCCCCGCGTCGCCCTGCGATGCTGACCTTCGCCGTCCCCGCTGCCCTCGCGAGCCTCCTCGCGCTACCCCTCGTGGTGCTCCTGCACCGCTTCCGCGCGAGACGCGAACGCCGCGACGCGGCCGGCACCTTCCTGTGGACGCGCGCCCAGGCGCGCGGCGTGGCCCGCCCACGCCTGCGCACCACCCTCCTGCTCGCCCTGCAACTCCTCGCCACCGCCGCGCTCGCCCTCGCCGCCGCACGCCCCTACTTCGCGACCGATCCTACGCCCACCCGCATCCTCGTGATCGACACGTTCGCTAGCATGGCCGCGCGCGATGGCGCCACGAGCCTCGCCGCCGAAGGGGACGAAGCCACCCGCACCCTCACGGGACTCGCGAGCGACGCCACGCGCCTCGACGTCGCACGCCGCATTGCGCGCAACCTCGCGAGCGGTGGGGGAGACACCGTCCTCATCCAGGCCGGCGCGCCCCCCCCCCTCCTCGTGCCCCCCACTCGCGACGCCAACGAACTTCAAGCCGCGCTCGATGCCCTCCATGCCGTCGACGCGACCCGCGACGGCGCGCTCGCCCTCACCCTCGCCCGCGACGTGGCCAGCACGGTCGGGCGCGACCGCCCCACCGAGATTCATTGGCTCTCCGACCAGCCACCCCCCGCCACGGCGAACGTCCAGGTGCACGACCTTGCCGGTACCGGAAGCAACGTTGGCATCACCGGTTTCGAACGCGTCGCCGGGCAAGCCTGGATCCGCGTCGCCAGCAACCAGCCCCGCCCCGCCGACGTCACGGTCGACCTGCTGCGCGGCGACACGCTCCTTGCCAGCACGTCGTTCGTCGTGCCCGCGGGAGGTGCAGCGGCCCGCACCCTCGCCGTACCCGGCGACGCGGGACTCCTCCACGCCCGCATCCGCCACGACGGGGACGTCCTCCCCCTCGACGACGACGCCTGGAGCGGTGAACCCCGAACCCTCGTCGCGCTCGACGCGCCCCTCCCCGCCCTCGAACGTGCGCTCGGCGCCATCGACGGGGTCGACCTGCGCGTCACCCCCGCCGCCCGCGCCATCGACGCCGACCTGCACGTCCTCACCCGCGCCACCACAGGTGGGGACGCCGCCCGCTTCACGCTCACCCTCCCGCGCATCGACGCGCCCGCCATCGCCGCGACCGTCACCCGCACGGCCGCCAGCGATCCGCTCCTCCGCTTCGTCGACCTCGACGACCTCGTCGTCGCCTACGTCACCCCCAGCGACGCCGCACACGCCAACCCCGAACCCGCGCACGTCCTCGCCACCGGCGCAACCTCCACGGGCCCCGTGCCCCTGATCACGCGCATCGAGCGTGAGACGGGCGTCCACCTGCACCTCGCCTTCCACCCCGCCCGCGGCGACCTCACCTTCCAACCCGCCTGGCCCACCCTCGTCGTCAACCTGATCGACGCCACTCGCAACGCCAGCCGCATTCCCCTCGGCACCCGCTTCGACCCACCCGCCCTGCAAGACGGTTCATCCGTCCTGCAAGCGCGCACCCCCGGCGCCTACCTCACCGAAGGGCGCACCGTCCACGCCAGCCTGCTCGCCCCCGCAGCCACGAACCTGCCCAGGAGGAGCCAGGAGACGGGCGTGGCGACACCCAATACCCAAGCGGAAGAAGCGACGGCCATCGGAGAGCGGCTCGAACGCGCCCTCCCCCGCGGTTGGACCGTGCCCCTCCCTGGGCGGGACCTCACACCCCTTCTGTTGGCTCTCGCCTTCGCTGCGTTGTGGAGTGAAGCCTGGCTGCGGCGCGCGCTTCGCGCCCCCTGACCTCTTCGCGCCCCTGACCCCTCAGCGCGCCTCGAGACGCACCGTCAGGTCAAGTGAAACGCGCACCTCGTCATCCACGGTGCGGATCAAAATGGATGGGGCTCGCATCCCGTACGCCTCGAGCGAAACGTCGAAGCCACCCTCCACCCGCAACGTTTCCTCCTCCGGACGCGACACGCGCAGCGGCACCTCGATCACCCGCTCCACGCCATGCAGCGAAAGCGCGCCCTCGACCGTCACCTCCCGCACGTCCCCCGGGGCGAGACCGCCCTCGGCACCCGCGACCAACCGCCGCGACGTGAACACGATCTCGGGAAACGCTTCCGACTCGAACGTCACCAACCGTGCATTCCGGTCCCGAAACCGATTGCCGCTATCGAACGCGTCACTCGCCACCCGCACCTCGAACCGCGTGACCGACAGGTCATCTGCATTGAAGGTGAACTGCGTCAACGTCGCCGGCGCCACGCCCTGCCAAGCCTCCCGGCCCGCCGTCGCGTCGTAGCGCACTACCGACTCCTCGGTGAGTGAACCGCGCCACGACTGTGACCAGGCGATTCCCGCCACGACGCTCACCGCCAACAGCCAACCCACGGTCATTCGACGAACGCTTCGCACCATGCCCCCAGCCTGACAGGTCGCGCGGTCGGCAACCGTGACCCACCACGCGGGTATCGTGCAGAAGACATGGTGCGCAGCGACCCCAGCCTGCCCATCCTCGTCCTCGCGCTCCTCGGCGCGGGGCTCGCCACCCTGTCGAGCGCCGCGCCGGGCGGTGAATTCCTGCGGCAACTCGCCTTCCTCGGCGCCGCCCTCGTCCTCATCGCGGTCATCGCCCGGATCGGCAAGCGACGCATCCTGCGCTACACCGCCCACCTCTACGCCGCAGCCCTGGTCCTCCTCATCCTCGTTCGCCTCGTCGGCACCGAAGTCAACGGCGCGCAATCCTGGCTCTACCTCGGACCGCTCCCCGGTTTCCAACCCTCCGAATTCGCGAAGCTCGCCCTCATCCTCGCGCTCGCCGCGGTCATGCACGAGCGACCCATCGAGGGTGCGCGCGGGTACCTTCGCCCCCTCGCCCTCATGCTCCCGCCCTTCGCCCTCGTGTTCCTCGAACCCGACCTAGGTGGCGCGCTCGTCATCGCCGCCATCGGCGGCGGCATGCTCCTCGTCCGCGGGCTCCCCTGGCGGCACCTCGCCGTCCTCGCCCTCCTCACCGCCGTGCTGTTCCCCAGCGTCGTGTGGCCCAACCTCGAGCCGCACCAACGCACCCGCATCGTCTCCTTCATGAACCCCGCCGCCGATCCGCAAGGCTCCGGTTACCAGGTGATCCAATCCACCATCGCCATCGGGTCGGGAGGCCTCACCGGCAAGGGGTACGGCGAGGGGACGCAATCGCAACGCGGGTTCATTCCCTACCGCCACACCGACTTCATCTTCCCCGTCCTCGCCGAGGAGGGAGGATTCCTCGGCGCGATGCTGCTGCTCGGCCTGTACGCCGCCCTGTTCTGGCGGCTCGTCGCCATGGCCGGGGAGTGCCTCTACGAACGCGACCAACTCATCATCATCGGTGTGCTCGTCCTCATCGCCTTCCAGGTGCTCGTCAACATTGGCGTCACCCTCGGTCTCGCACCCGTCACCGGCATCACCCTGCCCCTCGTTTCCTACGGAGGGACGAGCCTCATCACCACCCTCACCGCGCTCGCGCTCGCGTTCGTCGTGCATCGCGACCGCTACGCCGACTGGTGAGCCTCGTGGGTACGACCGCCCCGAACGCAGGGAGCGACCCGGGTAGGATGGCGGCATGAAGGGTCGCGGCATCCTCCTCACGCTCCTCGTCGTCCTCCTCGGCCTGTTCGCCGCGCTCAACTGGGGCACCCTGACGACCCTCCTGCCCGTCGACCTCATCGTCCTCCGCGTCGAGGTGCCCGTCGGACTCGTCCTCCTCGGCGTGACGGTCGCCCTCGCCATCCTCTTCTTCGCGGGCGCCCTGTTCGACCGCGCCTCGCAACTCCGCGAGATTCGCCACCTCGAGAAGCAACTCGAAACCACCCGCGCCCGTCTCGACGCGCGCACCCTGAAGGAAATCGCCGAGGTGCGCGACGCCGTGAAGGCGTGGGGCAGCTCGCTCGAGAACCGCATCGACACCCGCGTCGGTGCAGCCGAAACGCGGCTTGGGGAAGCCTTGGCCGAGAGCGACAGCCGCGAAGCGCAACGACTCGCCGCGCTCGAGGAGCGCGTCGTCACCGTCCGCAACGAACTCGCCGCCGACGTGGGGGAGGCCGAGGACGCATTGCGGCGCATGCTCGGGCAGGGGCTCGGCGCACTTCCGCCCAGCGGTGGCGTGGGTGACGCAGCCTCGCAACGCGACTTGGACGACGATTCGGCCTAGCCCTCGTCTGCTACGCTCCACTCCATGACCGACTCCGTGACCCCTGCACCCGACGCATCGAGCGGCTCTGGCTCCGTGGCCGACAAGGAGGCCATGAAGGACGCCATCCGCGAAGCGCTCAAGGTGGTGCGTGACCCCGAGATTCCCGTCAACGTCGTCGACCTCGGGTTGATCTACGACATTGAGGTCGCCGACGATGGCGTGGTCGACATCAACATGACGCTCACGAGCATGGGTTGCCCCGTGCAGGACATGATTCAAGCCGACGCCGAACTCGCTGCGATGAAGGTCGAAGGCGTGCGTCGCGTGAACGTCGAGTTCGTCTGGTCGCCGCCCTGGAGTACCGACAAGATGAGCGAAGAGGGCAAGAAGCAAATGCGCATGTTCGGGTTCAACCTGTAACCCACGTGCAGCGCAGCCCGTTCCTCGCACCGCGGCGCAATGAGTGCGCACCGGTGACCGCGTGATGTTCCGGCGTCGCGCCGTCGCCGTCGATCCACGCGACGCGGCCTGGGAGGCCTTCGCGGCCAACCTCGGTCTCGTCCCGTTCGATGGGCCCAACCGGGACGCTTGGCTCGAGACGATTCCACCGGAGGAGCAACCCGCGGGGGTCGTGTGGACCACCGCCGAGGCGGGCGACCTCACGGTGTATGCCTACGATGCGCAACCGGCGACGTCCACCAGCGCTCCCGTGCGGCCCCCAAGACCCGTCGTCATCGTGCGTGACGCGAAGCCCGCGCAGACCGGCGTGGCGTTTCGAGCGTTTGCGCGTTCCCACCCACTCCTCGCGCAGCTTGAGGCCGGTCGCTCGGGTGGACGCGAGCTCACGACGGGGGTCGGCATTTTCGACGAGCGCGTGGGCATCGTGGCGCGCGAGGACCACCTTGTGGACCTCCTGGCTGCGGAACGCTCGGCCGCGTTGCGGGTCTCGCTGATCGACGTGCTCGCGGCACCGGACGGCATCGAAGCGGCGTTGGTGGTGACCACCGGGCACGTGGCCTGGCGGGCGCAACGACCCGTCGAGCCGCCCTTCGATGACCTCGAGCAGGTCACCGTCGGCATGCTGGGGGTTGCCGTCGCGCTGCGCGTCGCCGCCTCGGCGGGTTAGCCCGCGCGGTGGTAGGGGTGCCCGGCGCGGAGCGACTCCACGCGGTACAGCTGTTCGAGGAGCACGAGTCGAGCAACGTCGTGCGCGAGGGTGAGGTCGGAGAGCCGCCAGGTCTCGTCCACTTCCTTGCGGAGCGTCTCGTCGAGCCCCTCGGCCCCACCGATCATCAGGGTGATGCGGGACACGCCGCGCTGCTCAAGGTCGCTGACGTGGCGGGCGAGACGCGCCGTGCCGAAGGCGCGACCACGCTCGTCGAGCGCGACGCGGTAGCCGTCCGCGCGGTTGCGTAACGCTTCGGCGTCCTTCGTGCGCGCCAGCTCGGCGTCATGCACCTTGCTGCCCTTGACCTCGATGACCTCGACCTCACCGTGGCGGGCGAGACGCGTCACGTACCGGTCCATGGCGGTCGCGAGGTCGCGGCTCGCAGCGCCAATGGCGAGGATGCGGTAACGCACGCGTCAGGCGCCAGGTTCGGCGCGGGTGGGTTCCGGCGTGGCGTCCTCACCCGCCGGTTCCGGGTCGAGCCCGAGTTTTTCGAGGAGCTCGTTGCGACGCGTGCGACGCAGACCGCTGTCCGCCAAGGCACGGCGGAGGGTGGATTCGTCGAGGGCGGCGCGGAGCACGTCGAGTTCGCTCTTGGAGATGCGGCGGCCGTGCAGGACGTGTTCCTCGAAGGCGGCGTAGGCGAGCGGTGCGACCGCCTTGGCGCATTGCGCGAGTGCGTCACCGTACACGCGAATCTCGTACTGGGCGTGGTCGTCGATGCGGAGGCGCAGGAAGTGCATGAGGTTGTGCAGGTCGATCTGCCAGTACATCTCGGTGTACAGCGAGACGGGGAGGTGAACGCGAGCGAGTTCGCGCGCCACGCCGTCCTCGAGGATGCCCTCGTACTCGGCGTAGCTGCGTTCCTGACCGGCCTTGAGAAGGTCGAGGATCTTGGCTTGCAGTTCGGGGGAGACCGCTTCCGCGCCGCGCCCCTGCTTGTTCCGCGTGGATTGGGGCCGAAGCTGGTCGGGTTCTGGGAGGTAGAAGTCGCCGGGGAGGACGGAGTACCGGCCGCTGATCTCGTTGGCGCGTGCGGTGCGGTGGCGCATCCACTGCCGCGCGACGAAGATCGGCATCTTGAGGTGGAAGGTGAGAACGACCTGCTCGAACGGGCTCGTGTGCGCGTGGCGCAGGAGGTAGTCGATCAGGGCGGCGTCCTCGCGGACGGTGCGCGTCCCGGCGCCGTAGCTGACGCGGGCGGATTGGACGATGCGGGCGTCACCGCCGAGGTAGTCGACGAGGCGAACGAACCCATGGTCGAGGACGGGGATCGCTTCGCCGAGGAGGGCGTCGGCTTCGGGAACGTGGGGTCGATTCATGGTGGTTGATCATAGCGGAGTGAAGGGCCGATCGCCGAATCGGGCCTCGAGGCGCTCTGGGTGCGGGTTTCTCACGAAACCGGCCTTCATGAGAGAATTGTGAGTGGAGTTGTTCACAATTCGCCCAAGAATCGTCGAAATCGGCTCCCAGACGGCGCTTTCCCCCTTCGGGTTTCGTTGACACCGTGGCCTGATTCGTGCCATCATCAGTCTGGTTTCGTCTGCCCACGAGGTCGCACCGGAAGGAGGTGCACTCTCTTGAACCGGCTTCGTGACGGGCACGCGAAATGGCGACGACCCCGCGGTTCCACCGCTTTGCACGTGTCGAGGAGGAAACACGGAAACTCCCGGCCCCGTCTCGCTCCGGACCCCGGCCGTCGCGCCCTTCAAATCACATCGTTCAAGGAGTCACACACATGAAGAAACTGCTCATCACGCTCCTCGCTGCCACCCTCGGCAGCATGGCGTTCGCGCAGTTCCCCGACGTCCCGACCGGCCACTGGGCCGAGGACGCCGTGGAGCGCATCGCGGACCTCAACATCGTGATCGGCTTCCCCGACGGAACCTTCCGCGGCAACGAAGCCTTCACCCGTTACCAAGCCTCCCTCGTCGTGAGCCGCCTGCTCAACATCGTTGAAGCCGACATGGCGACGATGGGTGCGCGCCTCTCGGCCGTCGAGAGCGCCACGTCCGACATCGCCTCGCTCGAGAACGACGTTGCTTCGCAAGGCGTCGCCGTCGATGCCGCGCAGAGCACCGCCGATGGTGCTCAGAACGCTGCCGACGCGAACGCTGCGGCCATCGGTTCGCTCGAGAACGACGTTGCTTCGCAAGGCGTCGCCGTCGACACCGCCCAAAGCGCTGCCGACGCCAACGCTGCGGAAATCGCCGCGCTCAACGAGCTCATCCAACTCCTGGGTGACCAAATCGAGTCCGTCCAAGGCGGCGCCGATGGCGAAGTCGTGGCCGACCTGCAGGATGACATCGTGAACATTCGCGAGTTCGCCATCCTCCTCCGCCGTGACCAAGTGGCCGTCCGCAACCGCGTGGCCGACCTCGAAGGTCGCGTCGACGCCATGGAAGCCCTGGACCTCGATGCCCGCGTGACGGCGCTCGAGAACAACCCCCTCGGCTTCAACGGCACCATCGACCTCAGCTACGTCGAATCCGCGTTCGGTGGCGTCGAAGCCTTCTTCGACGTTGACCGCGCCTACGGCGTCGGCATGAACGTCGACATGGGCGCTTCCGCCTTCTCGACCGGCGCTGAAGACATCAATGGCGATGACGACAGCACCGACGTCGGTGAAGTCGCCGAAGACCGTGCCGACCTCGGTACCAACGAAGGTCCCGACGGCACCACGGCGTACAACAGCGACTTCGACGCGTCCATCACCGTCAACCTCGGTGACGACCTCTCCTTTGACGGCGAAAGCACCCCGCGCGGCCTGAACAGCTTCTCGGCCACCGCGACCTTCGTCCTCGAAGAAGTCGACATCGCGGGCACGGATACGAGCGCCCAATACGTCTTCGGGCTCGACTCGTTCAGCAGCACCTTCGAAGTGATCGGCGCCGACCCCATCACCGTCGACTTCGGTGAAGAGGTGGCCGTGAGCTTCACGCCCTACACCCTCGCTGCCGAAGACGAAGTTGGCCTCGTTGCCAGCCTCGGCGCCCCCGACATGCTCGCCTTCGTCGACCCCGCCCTGCACGTCGCCTACCTGACGAGCGACCAGGACGAGGCCGCCCCCGTCGACATGGCCACCATGGCCGTCCGCGGCACGCTCAGCCCCATCGAGGGTTGGACCGGTGGCTTCAGCGTCGTGGCCGACGTCAGCAACCTCAGTGACCTCGACACCGACCTCGAGTACAGCGCCATCGTGGGCGTCGACGGCGGCGGCACCATCGGTGTGGCCGGCCTCGAACTCACCCTCGCCGGTGAGTACGCGACCACCATGGACCAGGACGACGCGACCGACGAGATCGACGTCCTCTTCCTCGAAGGTGAAGCCACCCTCGCCGACATCCTCGGCGGCGTGAGCATCGGCGGTAACTACCGCGACATCGATGCCGCCTGGACCGCTGGCGACGCTGACGAGTACGGCTACGCCGTCGATCAAACCGGCTTCGGTGTGGACGCCAGCCTTGGCCTCCTCATGATCGACGTGACCGCCTTCTACGACAGCTACGAAGTCACGAGCACCGAATCCGAGAACGTCGCCCTTGGCGTCACCGCCTCGGCCGACCTGTTCGCCGGCTTCAGCCTCTCGGGCGACTTCACCCAAGTGTCCGTCGGTGGCGACGTTGCCGACGAAGACGACATGGGCGACTACGAGACCGGCTTCGGCGTCGCGCTCAGCCACGACGGCTCCGCCGACGATGCGCTCATCTCGAACCTCAACCTCGGCCTCAGCTACGACGCCGACACGGTTGACTTCGACGTGACCACCATCGCCGCCAGCGCCGACTACGAGGCGACCGTGAGCATCCTCACGCTCACCCCGTACGTCAGCTACGAGCTCGTCAGCGATGCGGACACCCCGCTCAACGATGCCGCCGACCTCAAGGTCGGTACCGGCCTCGTGACCGCGCCCCTCGAGACGGTCTTCGCGCCCAGCCTCGAAGCGGCCATCAACTACCGGAACAAGAACTTCAGCGAAGCTGACTACGTCGCCGAGCAACTCCAATGGTCGGTCGGCCTCAACCTCGCCGAGTTCCTGCTCCCCAACACGAGCCTCGCCGCGCGCTACGGCTCCTACACCGCGACCAACTGGACCGTCGACGACATGTCGGCCGGCCCGGACAACAACGGCATCACCAACAGCGTCGCGGGCTTCGAAGTCCAAGTCAACTTCTACGACCTGGTCTTCGACTACGGCCTCTACGACTTCGACCCCAACACGGACGTCGACGACAACGAGACCAAGGCCCAGCAGTTCGGCGTTGCCTACCAGGTCGGCTTCTGATCTGACGGCACGCTCGCGGCTTCGGCCGCACGCATAGCCTGAAACGTGAGCCCCGCTTCGGCGGGGCTCACGCTTTTCTTGTTGGCCCGTCGAGCCGTTCCCTACAGCGGAGCCAGCACCCGCAAGCTCCTTGGGCGCACCGAAATCGAGAAGCTGGAGGTGGGCGAAAACACCTCCCCATCGGTGTGCCACGCGCGCGGTGACGCCGCCTCGATGCGCACGGCCACGACCCTCGCCTGCGCCACACGTGGGTCGGACAGGTGCCTCCCCCGCAATGCCTTGGGAAGCAACGACAGGGTGCCCAGCCGTCCCACGCGCTTCGCGATCACCACGTCCAACGAGCCGTCCGCCACGTCCGCCAGGGGTGCAAACAGGAACGAGCCACCCGTGCGGGGACCGTTCTGAGCCGAGGTCAGGAGACTCGGTCCATCCAACAACAGGCGCTCGGCCCCATCGCGGTCGGTGCCCCACACACGCATGGGTACCGACGCCAACTGGCTCAAGGCCACCGCCACGCCCCACAGGTACGCGCCGAAGCCGGTCAAGGGAGCAGGTGCCGAACGCATGCGCGCACTCACCTCGGCATCGAAACCTATGCCCGCCGCATTCACGAACGGCTCGCCGTTACACACACCCGTATCCACCAGCCGTACGTGACCCTCGAGTGCGACGCGCACCGCAGCCTCGACGTCACCCCGCGCCAACCCCGAGGCAAACGCGAAATCGTCACCCGAACCCACCGGCACCACGCCGAGCGTACGGCCCGAGTCGATGCAAGCACGCCCCACCTCATGCACCGTCCCATCACCGCCCATCGCCAAGATCGTCGCGTCACCCGGCGTAGCCTGAGCCAACGCCGTTGCGTGACCCGGCCGTTCCGTGACGAGGACCGTCAAAGCGACGCCCGCCCGCGCGAACGCCTCACGGACGGTCGGCAACAAGGCGAACGCGCGACCGCGACCCGCCACCGGATTCACCACCAGGAACGTGGACACGACGGAGTCTATCGCGCGGCAAGACGGTCGGCGCATGGCCCGGAAGGCAAGGCGACGAGCGGTATGCTGCCCCCATGACGCGCCCGAGCGACCTTTTCGACCTCACGCGCCTCGACCCTGCGCTCCGCGAACTCGTCGACCAGTCACGACCCTGGGACGTCCTCGCCGCCATGGATCGCCACCTGAAGGCGTTGCCCGACGAGGTCATCGTCGAAGAGGGCGCCACCGTGCACCCCACCGCCATCCTCGAGGGCGCCGTCACCGTCCGCGCCGGCGCCACCATCGAAGCCCACGCCCACGTCCGCGGACCCGCCCTCATCGAGGCCGGCGCCACCGTTGGGCATGCCGCCCTCGTGCGCGATGGGTGCATCCTCGCAGCCGGCGCGAAGGTCGGACACGCCAGCGAAGCGAAACGAAGCCTGCTCCTGCCCGGCGCCAAGGCACCCCACTTCAACTACGTTGGGGACGCCATCCTCGGCATCGACGTGAACCTCGGTGCGGGCGTCAAGATCGCCAACCTCAAGAACGACGGGTCCACCATCCACGTCGGAACGGTCGATACGCACCTCCGGAAGTTCGGTGCCGCCCTCGGCGACGACGTGCACGTCGGTTGCAACGCCGTCCTCGGTCCAGGCGCCGTGATTGGCGCGCGCACCCTCATCTACGCCGGTGCGACCGTTCGCGGAGCCATCCCCGCCGACCACATCGTCAAGCACCGGGCAGTGGGGGAGATCGTTGAACGGCTGCCCGGCGGGCCGCCCGGTACGTAATCCCAGGCAGGACGCCCCGCTCGTGCTTCCCATTCGCGACATCAATCCACGCCACCGCGCAGCGCCCGTCACGTGGACGCTTCTCGCGCTCATCATCGCCGGCTACCTCACGCAGGTCTTCATCGCGGCGCAACGGGACGAGACGCTCCTCGCCCTCATGTACGCCGCCGCCTTCATCCCCGAAACCTTCTGGGCCGAACCGTTCGCGCACGCCTTCAGCCTCGTCACGCACGCCTTCCTGCACGCCGACCCGTTCCACCTGATTGGCAACGCCTTCTTCCTCGTCGTGTTTGGCGACAACGTGGAGGCGCGCCTCGGATCCCGCCGCTTCCTTGCCTTCTACCTCACCGCCGCCGCGGCGGCCGCCCTCACGCATGGGGCGATCGACCCGCAAGGCTGGCGACCCATGATCGGCGCGTCGGGCGCCATCAGTGCCGTGCTCGGCGCGTACATCCTGTGGTTCCCGCGCCGCAAGGTCCAGGCCTTCATCGCCCCGCTCTTCCTCCCCTGGATCTTCGCGCGCATCCTCGGGCGCATCCCCCGCTTCTACCTGTGGTGGTTGCCCGCCTGGCTCTACATCGGCTACTGGGCGGTCATCCAGTTCCTCGAGGCGGGAGGCAGCCTCGCACCCGGCGCCACCGCCGATGCCGGGGTGGCCTGGTGGGCGCACGTCGGCGGGTTCGTGTTCGGCCTCGTTCTTGCCCCCTTCATCGACCCGCGCCGACGAAGCTAACGAAGAAACGGCCCGGCGAATGCCGGGCCGCACGACGAACCTCCACGCGTTCGCGTCAGGCGGGTTCGATCACCCCGTAATGCCCATCCTCCCGCAGGTAGATGACGGCCACCTGGTCGGTGTCGACGTTGCGGAACACGTAGAAGTCGTGACCCAACGCATCCATCTCCATCGCCGCATCCTCGGGCGCCATGGGACGCATCACGTGCCGCTTCGTCCGCACGATGCGCGGCGCTTCCTCCTCCGCTTCCTCGACGACCGGTTCGGGCTTCTCCTCGCCACGCTTGGCGACCTGCCGGCCCTTGAGTTTCTTCAGTTGCCGCTCGAGCTTGTCGACGACGAGGTCGACCGCTCCGTAGTGATCCGGCCCCCGCTCCTCGGCGCGCACCATGCCGTTCGGCACGTTGACTTGCACCTCGACCTTCGCGGGTTGACCGCCCACCCGCTCGTTGTATGACATGACCACCTTCGCATCGACGATTTGGTCATTGAAGCGGTTGAGCTTCTCGAGTTTGTCCTCGGCGTACGTCCGCATTGCGTCCGTCACGTCGATGTTGCGCCCGATCACCTGGTAGATGTTCATGGTGCCCCTTTCGCGTGCCTACACGACCCCCCGCATGGGGGTCGGGGTCTGCGTTCGATACGTCAGAATACCACCACGCAACCGCCCTGCGCCGCCAACCACGTACCCCGCGAAGTGCGTGTAGGGCGAGAATCTTGCCGTCACGACCGCGGGTGCTAGCCTTGACCCATGGCCGCGTGCACGCCCGACCATTCCGCGTTGAACCTCGCCCAGCAACCCGCCGCGCGCGGCATTTGCGTGTTGCAGGAAAAGTGGGTGCTGCACATCATCGCGGTTCTCCTCGATGGGCCTCGCGGCTTCAACGAACTCGGCCGCACCGTCGGTGGATGCAACCCCAGCACGCTACGCGATCGCCTCACCCGACTCGAAACGCTCGGACTCGTCCAACGCGCCACGCACGACGACGCGCAAGGGCGGCCCCAATATCGACTCACCGCAGCGGGGGAAGGCCTCCGCGAGGTGATCGATGCGATTCACACCTGGTCGGTCCTGCACTTGCACAGTACGCACGCACCGCCCGCCGTTACGCGCGACGGGGAATCGGCTTCAACGACCTGAGCGACCCCACCGTCGTTCATCGCCCGCTTCCCGCTCGCTCTCCGCTTTCTCAAGCGCCTCGCGCAACGCATCGTTCTCCCTCGCCAACGCCTCGACCTGCGCCTCGAGGTCGAGCACGCGTTGATGCAGCGACGCGGCATCCACCTCCCGCACCTCGCGCTCCTCGCCAACGCGACCCCCTTGCGTGTTGGCCGCGAGCGGTGCAGCCGAGGACGCCCCGTCCACCCCGCCGGGACCGGGGTTCACGTCCAACGCACGCCATTCGCCCGTCATTTGCACCCCACGCTGCGGGGTTTGCGTCCGCTCGGCGTGCAACGCCTCGATGCGCGCCACGAGGTTCTTGTCCCCCAAGGGACGCGGCACGATCAAATCCACACCCAACCGCTCCGCCAAGGCGCGCTGCGCCTTCGACAACCCCAATTCCCCCTCGGGATCATCAATCAACACCAGCACCATGGATGCGAGCCGCGGCACGCGCCGCACCCGCGCGCACACCTCATCCCCCGGTACGCCAGCCACGTTACGCGCCACGATCAACGCGTCCGGCGCGTCCTCCTTCAGGCGCGCCAAGGCTTGCCGCCCATCGGAAACGAACGACACGTCGAACGCCCCGGCACTCAACACCACGTCCAGCAAATCCCGTTCGGCCAGATCCCCCTCGGCCACGAGAACGCGCAGGGGATCGCGAGAGGACGTGCTCACACCCTCAATTTTCGAGTGGGAGGTTGGCGATCAACACCATGCGCTCCCCCTGCTGCTCCACACGCACGTCGTACGCCGAATCCTCGGCCGGGAAGTACTTGGCGATCACCTCGAGCAACTCCGCCTTCAAGTCCTCCATGCGACCCGGCGTCAATTTCGCCCGGTCGTAACTCAACACCAACTTGAGGCGTTCCTTCAACTTGTCCTTACTGCGCTTGCGTTGGAACCAACCGAACATCAGCGGCCCCCACCAAACAACCTGCGCAGACCACCGAACAGGCCACCCTTGTCCTCCCCGAGCGACGGGTACGGCACGTCCTCCCCGCGAATGCGTTTCGCGATCGAGCGGAACGCCTCACCCGCCTGGTTGTCCTCATCGAGACTTGCAGGCGAACCCAGGTTCGTGGACACGAGGATCTTCTCATCCTCCGGCACGATGCCAATCAACTTGATGCCGAGAATCTCGAGGACGTCGTCCACCTCAAGCATGTCGCCGCGCTCCACCATGTTGGGGCGCAAACGGTTCACGATCAGGCGCACCTCGGTCACCTCGCGCGCCTCGAGCAGGCCGATGATGCGATCCGCATCCCGCACGCTGCTCACCTCGGGGTTCACCACGACGAGCGCACCCTCCGCAGCCGAGGCGGCCGTCTGAAAGCCCGACTCGATGCCGGCGGGACTGTCGATGATCACCCGGTCGAACCCCTCGTCCTCGAGCAGCATGCGCACCGTTTCCTGCATGCGCGCCTCGGACAGGGCGCTCTTGTCCTTCGTTTGTGAAGCTGCGATCAAGTGCAGGTTCTCCACCCGCTTGTCGCGAATCAACGCCTGCTTGAGTTTGCAGGACCCTTCGAACACGTCGATCAGGTCGTACACCACGCGGCCCTCGAGCCCCATCACGACGTCCAGGTTCCGCAGGCCCACGTCGGTATCGATGACGGCCACTTTCTCACCCTGTTTGGCGAGTGCGGCCCCCACGTTGGCCGTGGTGGTGGTCTTGCCGACGCCGCCCTTACCCGACGTCACGACGATGGCTTTGGCGTTCACAAGCGAGCCTCCCTAGGCGATTTCCTGAGGGGGAAGGCTACCACACGACCGCCTCCCAACGGGCTGCAGGTTCAAGCGTCCTGCAAGTTCGCGAACTTGGCGAGCAACCGCTTCGCGCCTGCCCCGTCGAACACGACCGTCAACTCCATCTTCGCGCCCTCACCCGACACGCCCACCACCGTCCCCACGCCGTACTTCGGGTGCCGCACCTTCTCCCCGCCCCGGTAGCCACCCCCCGCCTTTGGCGCGTCGCCCGCCGCTGCACTGCGCGCGGCTGGCCAGCTGACCTTCGGTCGGGACGGTGTACGCACCGAACGGTCGAGCTCGGAACCGAACGCGTCGATCTCCTGCAGGAAATCGCGCGGTACGTCCTCCAGGAAACGCGACGGGCGCGCCGGTTCGGTCCGGCCGAACGTCATGCGCGACTCGCAATGCACCAGGTACAACGCATCCTGCGCGCGCGTCACCCCCACGTAGAGCAACCGCCGCTCCTCCTCGATCTCCTGCAGGCTGCCCGTCGAACTGCGGTGCGGAAGCAAGCCCTCCTCGAGGCCCACGAGGAACACCACGGGAAACTCGAGCCCCTTCGCATTGTGCAGCGTCATGAGCGTCACCGCGTCATCGGGCACGTCGCCCGCGTTCGCCGCCGCGACCGCCCGGTCATCGACCGACGCCATCAAGGCCGCTTCGTCGAGGAACGCCTGAATCGTGCCGCCCTCGCTCGACTCCCATTCCTCCACCGCACTCGCCAGCTCGCCAAGGTTGTCGATGCGCCCCTGCGCCTCGAAACTGTTCTCCTCACGCAAGGCGCGCACCATGCCGCTCGCGTCGAGCAGGTGCGCGACGAACTGCCCGGCGGGCATGACGTCCGCCGCTTCACTCAAGTCCTGCATCAACGCCGCGAACTCCGCGATGCGCTTCTCCGCCGCGGTGCCGCCCACGATCTCGCCCGCGCGGCGGACCGCCTCACTGAACGGTTGGCGTTGCCGTGCCGCCCACCCCGCAAGCTTCTCCTCGCTCGTCTTCCCCACCCCCCGCTTCGGCCGATTCAAGATTCGCCGCCAGGACACGTCATCGCCCGGGTTCAACGCCGCGCGCGCGTACGACAAGGCATCCTTCACCTCACGCCGCTCGTAGAACCCCACGCCCCCCACGATGCGTGCCTCGAGCCCCGCGCGGCGCAGCGACTCCTCGAGCGCGCGCGATTGACTGTTCGTCCGGTACAGCACCGCGAACTGGTTCAAATCCCCGCCCCGCTCCTGCAACACCTGCTCCACCATGCGCGCCACGAAATCCGCTTCCGCGCGGTGATCAGCCGCCCGGTAGATGCGGACCGGTGCGTCATCCTCCTTCACCGGACGGAGCTCCTTGGGAAGCCGTCCCGTGTTCGCCTCGATCACCGCATTCGCGACCTTGAGGACGTTCGGGATGCTGCGGTAGTTGCTCTCGAGCCGGAAGGTGACCGCATCCTCGTAATCGCGCTGGAAATCGAGGATGTTCTGAATGTCCGCCCCCCGGAAGGCGTAGATGCCCTGATCGGGATCACCCACCACCATGAGGTTGCGGTACTTCTCGCTCAGGAGATGCGTGAGTCGGTACTGCGCCGCGTTCGTATCCTGGTACTCGTCGACGTGCACGAACACCGCGCGGTCCTGCACCCGCTCGAGGATCTCGGGGTGCAGCGTGAACAACTCCACCGTCCGACCCAGAATGTCGTTGAAATCCACGGCGTTGGCGCGTTCGAGCCTCGCCTGGTACCGCTCGTACACCTCCACGATCTGCTCAAGATCCACGCCGCTCACCGCGTGTCCGTACCGCTTCGCGCCCTCCTGCGCAAGCAGGGCGGGCGTCCAAAGGTTCGACTTGGCCCGGTCGATGACCGCGCGCAGCACGCGCGGGTTGGCGTCCTGCATGCCCACCACCGTGCCGAGCACCTCCTTGAGCAGGTCGAGTTGATCGCCATCGTCGTAGATTGCGAAGCCCGGGTCGAGCTGAATTGCGCTCCCGTAACTCCGCAGGATGCGCAGGCAGGCGGAGTGGAAGGTGGACACCCAGACGTCCCGCGCGGTGGGTCCCACGAGCGTCTCGACCCGCTCCCGCAACTCCCCTGCCGCCTTGTTCGTGAAGGTCACGGCCAGGATCTGCTGCGGGTACACCTCGTGCTCCGCCATGAGGTGCGCAATACGGTGCACCACCGTACGCGTCTTGCCCGATCCGGCTCCAGCCAGGACGAGGGCGGGCCCGGTCAGGTGCGCGGCGGCGGCGCGTTGTTCTTCGTTGAGGACGTCGAGGATTCCAGGCTCGGGCATCGGCCGGTCAGTGTATCGCGCGTCCACGCTCGGGTCGGTCGGCACCCCGCACCCGCCGAGCTGCACGCAACCTACGCCAAGAAGGTCGTCAGGCGATCGCGTCGAGAAGGTCCGGAACGTCCTCCTCGATCGTCGCGGGTTTCACGGTCCACAAGATAACGGCTAGCATGCCGTCATGACCGACCCAGGCGCCGTCCGTTTCGACCCCACCGATTCTGCCTTCCTGTACGACCCGTACCCCACCTACCGCATGCTGCGAGAATCGTCGCCGCTTCATTGGCACGCTCCCTGGGAGGCGCTCGTCGTGACGCGCTACCGCGACGTGGATCGCCTGCTGCGCGACAAGCGGCTCGGGCGGGTCATGGACGGCGTGGAGAAGCGTCCCCCCAACCCGGCGCACGAACCGTTCGACCGTATCCAGGCCGGGTCGCTGCTCGAAATTGAGCCGCCCGACCACACCCGCATCAAGCAGGTGGTGCACGACGTCTTCACGCCCAAGCACGTGCGCGCCCTCGCGGACCGCATCGAGACGCTCGCCCGCACGCAAGCGGATGCGCTCGCGACCGCCATCGCCGAGGCGGGGCAGGCGGACGTCATCACCACGTTTGCGGAACCCATCCCCGTCACCGTCATTGCCGACCTGCTGGGCGTTCCTGAGGCCGACCGGCATCAACTCCTCCCCTGGTCGAAAGCCATCATCGGCATGTTCGAACCTGAACGCACGCCCGAGAGTGAAGCGGCTGCGGTGGACGCCGCCCGCGACTTCTCCGCCTACCTGCGTCACCTTGCCGAAATCAAACGCCGTGAGCCGGGCGATGACCTGATCAGTCGCATGGTGTACGTTCAGGCGGAGGACGGAACGCGAATCAGTGAGGATGAGATCGTCGCCAACGGCATTCTCTTCCTCAACGCGGGACACGAGGCGGTCGTCAACGTGCTCGGGAACGGCATGAAGGCGCTCCTCACCCACGAGGACCAGCTTGCCCTCGTGCGCGCCGACCGGGAGCTCGTCCCCACGGCGGTGGAGGAGATGATGCGCTTCGATACGCCGCTGCAGTTCTTCGAACGCTTCGTCCTCGAACCGTTCACCTTCGACGCGGACGACGGCAGTACCCACACGTTCGAAGCTGGCACGAAACTTGCGCTGTACTACGCCTCGGCCAACCACGATCCCGCCGTGTTCGCCGAGCCGACGGTGTTCGACGTGACGCGCAGTCCCAATCCGCACCTCGCCTTTGGCCTGGGGCTCCACTACTGCATTGGCGCTCCGTTGGCTCGTCTCGAGCTCGGTCGCTCGGTCAATGCGCTGCTCGATCGCTTCCCCAACCTGCAGCTCGCGCAGGAGGACTTCACGTACGTGCCGAAGAACGTGTTTCGCTACTTGACCGAGTTGCGCGTGCGTGCCTGAGGATGCTTCACGTCCGGACGTGCGTCCCGCCCGGGCGCGCTACACTCGCACCATGACGGATCAAGACAAGGCCTTCTATGCGGCATGGGTGGAACTGCTCTCGTGGATGCGCGAGGTGGCCGACGCGCGGGAGGGTGTGCACTTCGAGAAGGAGGCGGACTTTCCGGATTACATCTACCGGATGGAGCGACCCTACGACCTTCCGACGACCGTGATGTCGGCCAGCCTGTCGCTTCCGGACGGTCGCCCGATTCTGCTCGTCAATGCCAGTCCGCGGCACACGGTGTTCAAGGAAATCGTGATGCACCCGGTCGATTCGCACGCGTACCGCAAGCTCACCCTCGCGAAGGAGAGGGGCGGTCTCGTGGAGGGTCGGCGGCCGTTCACCCGCGCTGCGCTCGAGCACCTGACCGACGAGCTGTTCGCCTTGCCGCGCGTTTGACGCGAACGTTCCCGTGACGCCCGACGACGCCGCTGCGCTACAACGGGCCGCTCGGGGTGGCGTGTGTGCGTCCTGCGCCTTCGCGCGCGTCATTACCTCCGCGAAGGACTCGGTGTTCCTGCGCTGTGACCACCCGCGACTCCCGAAGTACCCGCCCCAACCGATTCACCGTTGTGGGGGCTGGGAGGAGCGCTCGCAAGGCGTGTGAATCGTATCGGCGTGCGGCGTGATGGCCTATCTCGAGTGGGCGAAGGGCGGTGTTCGCGCCCGAGGGAGGCGCTAAGGGGTTCCACATGGTTGTCCGTCCGCTGGTCGCAATCGCGTGACCCTAGTCTCGTTGGGCGCCCCAGGCGTTCATCAATCGTTTCGTCAAGACTTCGCATGACTGCCTGACCGTGTCTGCATTCTCGAGTCCGACGGTCGCGTGAGCGGCCATCGATGCACCAACGCCATCGCGGCTTCCAAACATGGCGGCCAACAACGTTCTTGCTTCCGTCGTCGACACGCCTGCGAGCGGATCGCGTTCGAGGCGTGCGAGTGTTCGTGCAAGATCCGCTGTCGGACTGTGCCGCAAGAGTCGGAGGACGTCGAGCGCGTCCTTCGCCTCGAGTCTTCGGACATCGTGTTGGCGCTCTGCGAGCTTGTGAACCTTGGCAACGAGGAGGCTAGCGACACCTGCAACGCGAACATCGAATTCGCGCACGTCGGTTCGTTCGAGTGAACGAATCCGCATGTGGGCATGGTCCACGAGAGTCGCTTCGAGACCAGCCGCGCGTCGCGCCACGTCGTTTCCGTGAGGTCCGAGCCTCGCGCCTCGCCGCCCGGGCCCTGCGAGCGCCGTAGGAACGAGAAGGTCGATGGGAACGTCATGCCGTCGCCAAGTGCCGGGGCGAATCGCAAGGGTAAAGCCAGCCTGCGCCAGCAGCGTGCTCAAGCGTGGTTCATCGAGGAGACGATTGGGGTCGATCACCAGGTCGCCATCGGTCGTATGTGGAGCGATGGCGAGGTCGTCGTCGCCCACGTGCAGATAGATGGCTTGGGCTCCAACCAGAATGACCGAATCGCGATGGACGTTGAGATACTCGAGCACGTCAAGCAGGACGGTGCGTGCGCCTACGTACGCTGGGTCAGGGGTCGGTCCTCCATGCATTCTCGGATCTCCGCATTTCCTGGATGAGGGCCGAGGCTTCTTGGGGTCCACGCCCGGGACTCGTCCAAAGATCTGCCACGACCTGAGTCGGAGCGGCTGTGACGATAGGCGTACTCCGTGACGCGGGGGTAATCCAACGTGTTCGATCGAAGACGACGGCATCGAAGGGTTCGATCAGCCACACGTTGGCTCCATCATCTACGGGCTCGAGCTCGAGGATTTCTGCCGCCTCGATCGCATCCTCGACGAACACCATGGCGAGTCGTGCGGAGGTGACCCCGGTGGCTGCCAAAGACCCCGTAACGGCATATCGGTCGAGACGCGATAGGTGGTTCAGCAACGCAGGTACGCCTCGGGGCTCGAGGTGGGAAACGACGAGATTGCTTCCCGTGAGGCTGTAATCCTCAATCCAACGCTCGAGTAGGTGAACCCAGTCGACGTCCTCGATTCGTTTCTTCGCGTCGCGCGTCAAGAGGGCTTCCGAATCGAGGAGGTCGACGACGCGCGACACCGTCGAAACCGGTGTCAAGGAAGCCTCGGCGAGTTGTCGGATTCCGAACGGGGGTAGAAAGTCCGCGAGCGCGCGCACCACGCGTCCTGCTGCCGCACCCTTCAAGCTCTTCAGGGTCCTCGGTGACGTGTGTTCACTCCGATCCGCTCCGCGTCCCTCGAGAAAGATGCCAGGAACCGTCATGACCAGACGGAGATTTCCTGTGGCGTCGGCATGGTGGATGCCCGCTTCGGTAAGAAGTACGCGGGTCCGAGGGCTGAGGAAGGGGGCGAAGAGGAACGTGGTGCGTGCGCGATCTTCGAATCGTTGCTTGAGGCCAGCCACGTCACGGGGAGCGACGTGCGCCTTCGCCGTGAGGGCCAGCGTTCCTCGTTGGCCGTCGGGTGACACGATGGTCATGTGGGGTTCGCGTTGGGTCAGGCTGGCTTCAATGCGCCATCGTGGGGGGAGCCGTTCCTCGACGATGCCGACGGCACGCCGCAACGCACGTGTTCCAGAAAACGTCGTGTTCCTCATAAAGTGGAACATAGCAGATCATGGAACGGAAGCCTCACGAAAGGATCGGAACGGCCCCATGCATGTTGGCGCGGAGTGCGGACGTTCGGATGGGACCGATCGACATGAACCGACCGTTACCGGTGGCGGAGATGGACCAGGCGGATGGCCGCGCTGCCCATGCTTGCGAACGAGCGTTCTTCGCTGATGACGGGCAGGTAACGGGTCAGGCAATCGTTGTTTACTGCATCGGCTTGACGCGCCGCGCGAAGCGTTCTGCCTCGTCTGCGGCGCACAGGAAACCGCGACCGGCGAACGCGCCGAACGTCCACAGTCCGGGCGCGACCTCGCGCACGTCGGGTCTCGCTCCCTCCCGTTTCGCTCGTGCGCCGTGCCACACCTCCAAAATGGTTCCCTCAGCCACGGGAGGGTACGACCAGGCGAAGGCATCGCGAAGGTTCGTGGCTGCGGAGGGATCGTCCTCACCCAAGGGCCGATGCCCCCCACCAATCCACGCTTCGCCCTCCTGCACGCTCGCCCCGTACAAGCCTCCAGCAATGGGCCAAGGCAAGGTGGGAACCCCGGTGATGCGAACCTCTTCCCCCTGCGTGCGAATCCAGGTGGGCCACGGGGCGGGTTCGCCTCCCCCCTGCACCCTGGGGGGTGCATCCGCACCGACGGCGCTCACCACACGCCACGCTTCCACGAGCATCCCACCGTCTTCACCCCGCACCCGCCACGCGCCCTCGACGCCATGTTCGACCGCCTGGACCTCGACGCCCTGGCGAAGTTGGGCGCCATGCCGCGCTGCGGAAGCGGCGAGCGCAGTCAGCCATGCAGCTGCGTCGATGCGCCCCCCGTCCTCCGCCTGCATCGCACCGAACGGCGCGTGGTAGGGCGCCGGGACGCTGCCCGCCGGCAACCAGATCAAGCTCGCCTCGGCCTCGCACCGCTCCCGCCACGAGGCAGCCTGCCGCGCACTCGACGGGATGCGCAGCACGCCCGTCCGCACGGCACCGGGCTCCAGTCCCTCCCCCTCGAGTTCCGCCGCCCAGCGCCACGTCACCGCCAAGCCACGAAGATCGTCCTCGTGCGCGTCCCCCTTCCGCCCCCGCCATGGGTTCAGAAGCGCGACGGGTAGGCTCGACGCTCCACCACCCCGCCAACCCACCGCGGCGTCCTCGCTCTGCTCCAGCAGCACGACGCGCGCTCCCTGCATCGCAGCGGCACGCGCGAGCGACAAGCCCGCCACGCCACCCCCGATGATCGCGAGGTCCACCGGTACGGGAGAATCGACGTCCACGCCGCAGGGTACCGCCGTCACCACCGTGTACACTCGCGTCATGGACATGCTTTACGTATTCCTCAAAGGGTTCCACAACCTCCTGCGCTGGGTCGTCGTGCTTGGAGGCGCCTACGCCCTCGTCCTCGTGGCGCGCGGGGTCTTCACCCGGGTCGCCTGGACCGGCGTGCAGGACGGCGCGGCACGCATCTTCACCATCAGCATGCACACCCAACTCCTTGTCGGCATCGTGCTGTACGGCCTCACGCCCCTCATCGCCGCCGGCATCACCGCGCCGCTCACGGGCCGCCTCATGCTCATCGAGCACGCCACGACCATGATCCTCGCCGTCGTCGCCGCGCAGCTCGGCACCTCGCTCGCCCGCCGCGCGAAGGACGACCGCGGCAAGTACCGCCGCGCCTTCACCTGGTACCTCGTGGCCGCCGTGTTCATCCTCTGGGCCACCCCCTGGGGCAAGAGCCTCATCCCCTGGACCTGATCCTCGACGCCCTCGTTCCCTACCGGCCCGCCGGCCGTCGCGCGACGAGCACCTCGCGCTTCCCACCCGGCGGGCCGGGTCGTTTCTCCACCTCAAGACCCGCATCGTCGAGCGCGCGCCGTACGAACCCCGCGACGCTGTAACTCGACCACGCACCCCCGGGCCGCAACGCACCCGCACACGCGCGAAGGAACCCCGCCTCCCACAAGCGCGGGTTCGCCGCCGGGCTGAACGCGTCGTGATACACCGCATCCACGCTCGCGGGCGCGAGCAGGTCCCGCACCGCACCGCGCGGAAGGCCCGCCTCATCCACCGCGTCCCCGTACGCCACCGTCAACGTGCCGCCCCCCGGCAGCTCACGCGTCCACGCCACCGGTTCACGGCTCGGCTCCCACCCCACCGTGACGCTTCGCATCTCCTCTAGGAACGCCAGGAACCACGCCACCAAGCTCGGGTCGTGCAGGTGCGCACCCCACCCCAATGCAGCCACCTCACTGGGGTCCAGCCATGCCCGCTCCACCGCCCGGTAGTGCAGCGTTGCACCGTGCCGAACGGCAAGGTCCAACGTCAACAACAGGTTCAGGCCCGCGCCGAGGCCCACCTCGAACACCGTCACGACCTCGCCCTGCGCGAGCTGCATCGCGACGCCGCTCCCCTCGAGGTACACGTGCCGCGCCTCCGCCACCGCCCCATGCTCGGAGTGCAGCGTCTGGCCCGCCGCCTCGTCGAACAACGTGCGGCTCCCATCCCCCGTCACGCGCAGCGCCTCATGGGTGTCCTTCACGCACGCAGCGTAGCCGCGCGCGCGGTCACGCGTCACCCCAGCCGGTACCGTTCCCCCATGAGTGACCCCGCAACCCCCGCGACGCACGACGCGTTCGACGCACCCACCCGCACCGCCCTCATTACCGGCGCGAGCGGTGGGATTGGTCTCGCCATGGCGCGCGCCCTCCTCGAGCACGGTTTCGACGTCACCCTCGTCGCGCGCCCCACCCCCCGCGGTGAACGCGCAGCCGCCGATCTCGCCAAGCATGCGGGACGCGACGGTGCCGTCACCTTCCTTCCCGCCGACCTCGCCTCCCTCAAGGACGTTCGCCGCCTCGCGCAGGACGTGCGCGCCCGCACGCCCCACCTCGACCTGCTCGTCAACAACGCTGGTGCGTTCGTCTACGAACGCGCCCTCACCGAGGACGGGTTCGAGCGCACCTTCGCGCTCAACCACCTGTCCCCCTTCCTCCTCACGCACCTCGTGACCGACCTGCTCCTCGCCGCACCCGAACCCCGCATCGTCACCACCAGTTCCGCGGCGGAACGCATGGGCGCCATCGATCTCGAACGCGCTGCGAGCGGCACGCCCTACAGCGCCTGGCGCGCTTACGGCTGGTCGAAACAGGCGAACATTCACTTCGCGCGAGAGGCCGCCCGCCGCGCACCCGACCCCAAGGTTCGCGCCTACGCCTTCCACCCCGGCTTCGTGAATACCGGCTTCGGAGGCGGGTCCGGCGTGCTGTCCCGCCTCGTGGCGCTCACGCAGCGCTGGTTCGCGCGTACGCCCGAACAGGGCGCCGATACGGGTGTGTGGGCCTCCACCGCGACGCCTGCCATCGAACCCAACGGCGCGTTCCTCGTCGACCGCAAGGTGTCCACGCCGTCGAGTGCGGCACGCGACGACGCCATGGCGCGCGACCTGTGGGAACGCAGTGAAGCGTGGGTGGAACTCACGCCCGCCGAACGATGGAACCCCGACGCGGCGTGACGCGATGCGTGCGGCTCAAATCGTTTCGCTGCGGGGCATGACGAACCACAAGACCAGGTAGACGAGCAACCCCGTCCCGAACCCGAAGAAGGCGACGAGGAACACGAGCCGAAGAATCGTCGGGTCGATGCTGAAGTAGTCGCCCAGCCCGCCGCACACGCCCCCAATCCACGTGTCCTTGCTCGAGCGCTCGAGACGCCTCTTGGAAGCCATGCTCGAGTGTACCGGGTGGGTGCGCGCACCCGGGGTGCGCACCCACCGACACGGACCGCAGCCAACCCATCACCTGACGGTCCACGGGTACCCTGCATCCATGCACCCCAAGGAACCCGAGGACGTCCAAGCCCCCACGCGCCGCATGGACGCCCTCATTGGGCGCACGCCGATCATGCGACTCCACCGCATCGTGGAGCCCGACATGGCCGAGGTGTGGATCAAGCTCGAGGGGTTCAACCCGGCCGGATCCATCAAGGACCGCACCGCGCTCGGCATGATCGATGATGCGGAAGCGCGCGGCATCCTCACCCCCGGTCGGGGCGATCACGTCGTCGAACCAACGAGCGGGAACACCGGCATTGGTCTCGCCTTCCTCGCCGCCGTGCGCGGCTACCGCTGCACCATCGTCCTGCCCGACTCCATGAGTCGCGAGCGTGTCGCCACCCTCCGTGCCTACGGAGCCGAACTGCACTTCACGCCCGGCGAGGCGCGCATGCCGGGTGCAATCGGCAAGGCCGAAGCCATCCTCGAGGCGGAGGGAGGCTGGATGCCGAACCAGTTCGAGAACCCCGCCAACCCCGCGATTCACGAGCGCGTCACCGGCCCCGAGATTTGGGCGGACATGCAGGGCCGCATCGACGCCTTCGTGTGGGCCACCGGGACGGGCGGGTCGATCAGCGGGATTGGGCGTGCCCTCAAGGCCCGCAACCCCAAGGTGCAGGTGGTCGGGGTGGAACCGGCCCGGAGTCCCATCCTCACGAAGGGGGAGAAGGGTCAGCACCGCTTTCAGGGCATGGGACCCGGCTTCATTCCCAAGAACCTCGATCAGGGGGTCCTCGATGAGGTGATCGCCGTGTACGAGGAGGACGCCTTCCCGCTCGCGCGGCGCGCGATGCGCGAGGAGGGACTGTCGATCGGCATGAGTTCCGGTGCGACGCTGCACGCCGCGCTCGACGTGGCGCGTCGACTTGGCCCCGGCAAGGTCGTCGTCGCGCTTGCCGCCGATGGCTTCGAGCGGTACCTCAGTACCGAACTGTTCGACGATGCCTAACCCGGCTCACGTTTCCTTCGGCAGGCCGTGCAGCGTGCGGTGCGACATCTTCACGGCGTACATGGCGCCATCGGGCGCGGCAATGCGGGCGAGGACCTCGTCGAACGTGGTGAGGTCGATGGCGAGGGCGGCGAAACCCGCGAAGCTGCCATCGTCGTGCCGAATGGCGCGCGTCTGGGTGACGTTGAGGGAGCCGGTGTTGCTGAACAGGACGTTCGAGACGGTGCGCTCGAGCGTCGGGTCGTTCAGGTGGTCCTGGCAGTAGTCACGATCCGACGCGTCGAATCCGAGGATGGCGTTGCCGTGCGTCACGCGACACGTCTCGTCGAATAGGCCGACGAGGAATGCGCCGGGTACGGTCTCCATCTTGTCGAGGAGACGTTCGCTCGTTGCGGCGTAGCGAACAGGGTTCAGCGTGGGGTCGCGGAGTTCGGAGGGGTCGACGGCGTACACGATGTCGCGCAGTACGGCGTCGTTCACGGCGACGCTGCTGCGCAGCCACTCGGCGATCAGGACGGCCGAGCGTTCCATGCGGGCGGTGGCCTCCTCGACGCGCATGGCGTGCCGGCTGGCAAGGCCGATGCTTTGCACGATGGCCACGGCGGCAAGGAGGAGCAACGCGGTGAGAAGCGAGACGAGGTACGGCCATCGCTGCTTCATGTAGCGCCAAGCGTACGCCGAAGTCCGTGGGACTCCCTAGGTACGAATCACGCCCGGCGGAGCGAACGGCCGCTCAGCGGGATGGCGGGTCGGCGTGGGCGGGTCCGTCGAGCGCGAGCAGGTCGACGATGCGCGCGTGCAGCGCCCCGTTGCTGGCAATGAGGATGCGCTCCCCGAGTTCGTAGGGCGCACCCGCGGGGCCGGTGACCGTGCCCCCCGCCTCGTGGATGATGAGGACGCCAGCCGCGACGTCCCACGGGTTCAGCTTGAGTTCCCAGAAGCCGTCGAGTCGACCGGCAGCGACGTAGCAGAGGTCGAGGGCGGCCGCGCCGGGGCGACGAATGGCGCGCACCTCGGGCAGCATGCGGGCGAACACCTCGAGGTTCTCGTGTTGCGCGTCGCGCACGTACGCGAAGCCAGTGGCGAGCATGGCGCGGATCGGGACGGCTTCCTCGCTGACGTGGATGGGGCGACCATTGCAGAATGCGCCGCGACCCTTCACCGCATGGAACAGCTCATCGCGGGACGGGTCGAGGACCACGCCGACTTGAATCTCCCCGTCGATTTCGAGGGCGATGCTGACGCAGTAGAACGGGAAGCCGTGCGCGTAGTTCAGGGTCCCGTCGAGCGGATCGACGATCCAGCGGTGGCGGGCGTCGCCGTTCTGCCCCTGCTCCTCGCCGAGGACGACGTGGTCGGGATACGCGGCCAGGACGATCTCGCGAATCTTGGCTTCGCAGGCGGCATCGACCTTCGTGACGAGGTCGGTCTCGCTCGACTTCGTCGTGATGTCGAGTTCGCCGCCGAGGTGGGCGCGCTGGATGCGGGCAGCCTCTTCGGCAGCGTGAATGGCGGTGGCGAGTGCAGCGTCGAGATTCATGCCGGCATGATAGCGAGCCGCCGGCTCAAGGGGCTGACGGCGCGAGGTTCGATGCGGTGGAACCGTCAGGTGCGGTGTGGCGGGTGCGCCTGGGGTGCCGTTCCGGGTGCGCGGCGGGGTGGATGGGGGAGGCGTCCACGCCGACCGGTCTGCGCGAGCGGGGAGTGCCGCATCTCGGTAATGAGGCGCGCATGCCGGTCGCGGGTCACGTAGTGGTACGCCCACGCCGTGAACGCGCCGAGGCGGTTGCGGTGCCCCGGGAGGTACACGAGGTGAAGCAGCAGCCAGGCGAGCCAGCCGATGAAACCGCGGAAGTGCAGGCCTCCGAGCCGTTTGGATGCTTCGGCGATGCCGGCGTTGCGGCCGATGATGGCCATGTTGCCCTTGTCGAAGTAGCGGAAGGGGGTCGTGGGCTCATTGCGCAGGCGAGCGCGGATGTTGCGGGCGATGTGCTTGCCGTGCTGGATGGCGGCGGGTGCCACTTGTGGAAGCAGGGCACCGTCGGAGCTCTTGCCGGCCGCCACGTCGCCAGCCGCCCAGGCGTTGGGGTGGCCGGGGAGGGAGAGGTCGTCGAGGATTTCGAGGCGGCCCCCGCGGGTCGTGGGGGTGCCGAGCGTCTCGGCGAGTGGGTGCGCGCGCACGCCGGCCGCCCAGACGACCGTGCGGGTGGGGAGGCGTTCACCCGTGTCGAGCTCGACCGCGTCGGCGTGGACTTCCTGCACGGTGGTGCCGAGGCGCACCTCGACGCCGCGCCGTTCGAGCACCTCACGCGCGTGGGCACGGGACTTGTCGCTGAAGGCGGGCAGCAGGCCATCCCCCATTTCGAGGAGCGTGATGCGCACCTGGGAAAGGTCGAGCTCGGGGTAGTCGCGCTTCATGGCGTCGTCGACGAGTTCGGCGAGGGCGCCGGCCATCTCCACGCCGGTGGGGCCCCCACCGACGATCGTGAAGGTGAGGGTCCCGTCGTCCATCCGGTGGGGTTGGGCGGCGGCCTCCTCGAAGCGAAGCAGGATGTCGCTGCGCAGGTTGACCGCTTCGCTGACGCTCTTGAGGAAGTGCGCGTGCTTGCGGACGCCGGGCACGCCGAAGTCGGCGTAGATCGCGCCGGCTGCCACGACGAGGTGGTCGAAGGGGAGGCGCGCGCCGTCCGCGAGCTGCACCTCGCGGGCAGTCCAGTCGACGGCGTGGACCGTGCCGTGCCGGAAGCGGGCATTGGGAATCTCCTGCAGGATGGCGCGCACGGGGCGGGCGATGTCGCCGGCGTCGAGGTGGGCGCTGGCCACCTGGTAGAGGAGGGCTTGGAACGTGTAGTGGTTGTGCTGGTCGATGACGAGAACGTCGCAGGGTGCGGTTCGGAGCCCCTTGGCGACCTCGAGGCCGGCGACGCCTGCGCCGATCACGAGGACGCGGGGCTTGGCTGGGTCTCCGAGCGGGTGGGGGGGGGTGCGATCCTGAAGGCGGGTGGGCATGATGAGCACCTCGGGCCCGAGGGACGGTCGGAGGGGCGTGGGCCTGGCGTCCCTCCGATGACGAGACGTCGAGCCGGAGACTACGGGAAAAGTTTCACGAAGTCAACCTGGGGAGGCACACACGAAACGCGGGGCGACCCGAAGGTCGCCCCGCAACCCGCCGCAGCGGGCGTTCGAACACGTCGTCAGACGTTTACTTGACGCGCTCCTTCAAGCTCTTGCCGGGCTTGAACGCCGGGTACTTGCTGGAAGGAATCTTGATCTTCTCGGTCGTGCCAGGCTTCACGCCGGTACGCGCCTTGCGGGCACGCACCTCGAAGGTGCCGAAACCGGTGAGTTGGACCTTGGCGCCCTTGTCCAGGCTGACGCTCACTTGCTCGAGCATCGCATCCATCACGTCCTTGACGTCCTTCTTCTTCAGACCGGTCTCATCGGCAACGATGCCGACCAGGTCCGCCTTCGAAACCGTTTTGCTGCTTGCCATGTCAGGCCTCCTTGATTGGGGATTTTTTTGCTACGCAGCACCGTAGCATGCAGACGGCGAGCGGGCAAGGGGGCGAAGGCAAGGAACGCCGTCCCAGCCGAGCGAAACGTGATTACGCATCGTTAACGTTTGACCTGGAACGAATTACGCATCCTTGTCAACGTCGGTACCGTCCGCAGGCCGCGAAGGCGGCAGAATCCTCGTGTGGGAGGGCAACAACGCGTTCACCTGCCGCACCGTCGCATCGGTCGCCTCACGTATCGCTGCCCGGTCACGCCCCGGCACCTCGATCGGCGTACCGAACGCCACGCGGTAACGTCGTCCCTCACGCCAAATCCCTGCCGGAAGCAACGGCACCCCTGCTCGCTGCGCCAGGTACGACGCGCCATCGAGCGCCTCGGCATCCGACGCGTTGCGCGTCCCCTGAATGAATACGCCCACCGCACGCCCCGCCTTGAGCCGCCGCAGCGCCTCCTTGATCGCACTCACGTCGTTCCCCTCCCGGTCCACCGGGAAGGCGTGCAGCCCCCGCCAAATCAGCCGCAAGCCGGGATTCTCGAACAACTCCTTCTTCGCCATGAAACTAATCTCGCGCGGGACCGACACCCCCATCATGGGCGGGTCGAGGATGCTGAAGTGGTTCACCGCCAACACCAGGCCTCCCTCGCGCGGCACGTGGTCCTTGCCTCGCGACGTGAGCGCATGCGCCACCTTTGCGTACACGAGGAACAACGAACGCACCGTCCAGAAGAACCAGGGACGCTCCACCAGCCACATCAACATGCGGTACATGCAGGAATGCTACCCGAGCGGGTCCCCGCTCGGCGCTCCCTCGACCTGGGCGTCCACCGGGTCGGGCGTCAACCCACCCTCGCCCGGCGCGCGGCCGGCCTCGCGCCGCCGAATCTCCGCCGACGTCTCCGCCGCCACGAGGGCGCCCAACAGGAACAACAACAACGCCAGGTACAACCACAGCAGCAGCACGACCAGCGACGCCACCACCCCGTACACCAGGTTGAAGCGCGCCTCGTCGAATGCCAAGGGTAGGAGCACCCGCATCGACTGCACCCCCACCAGGCTGATGAGCGCCCCGAGCAGTGCACCCCGCCAGCGCGCGGTGCGCCACGGCAACCAGCGGTACGCCAGCGTGAAGGCGACGAGCCCCAACACGAGCCGCAACAAGCCTGGTCCCTCTAGGAACGGTGGCGGGTCGGGAAGCGCAAGGTCGAACGCCGCCAATCCCTCCGACGCCGCCTGCAATGCTCGCCACGTCCACGCGGCCAGCGTGCCACCCAGCAACTCGAGCGCAATCACCACGGCCACCGCCGCGATGAGGATGATGGCCACCAAGCGGTTGCGGAAGAACCCGCGCTCCTGCGGCACCTCGAAGATCACCTCGAGTGCGCGCTGCAAACTTGCGAAGAAACCACTGGCTGCCCACACGAGCACGACGACCGACAGGACCGTGCGCAGCGTCGTGCCCTCCGACAACTGCTGCACCACCAGCTCGAAACTGCGGTTCACCAAATCCGGTGCGTCGAGCCCCTCAGGGAGAATGGGGGCCACCACTTCCGCCAGCGCATCGCGGTACGCCGCACCCAGCTCGGGTCGCGCTCGCAGCACCGCCGCTGCCCAGCCCCCCAACAGCAGCAGCAACGGACCGAGCGAGAACGCGGCGTAGTACGCCAAGGCAGCCGCCAGCGTCGCGAGTCGCGCCCGCTGGTACCGCGCGACCAACCGCCGCCACGCCGCCGCCACCGAACGCCACCACGAGGGGGACGCCCGGACCGTCACGCAATCACCCGAATCGACGTGTGCCTCATCGGCGCGACGCTACCACCAAGCCCTGCCCCGAGCCGTGCCCATGCCGCGGTCGTCAGGCGGGTTCGCGCCTCGCCGTGACCGCCACGACCACCCCCACGAGGCTCGCCACGGCATGCAGCGCCAACCACACGAGTGCATTCGGTTCCCAAGGCAAGTCCAGCCGGAACAGTTCCCGCAGCGACAACGCCCACACCACGACGTGGGGTGCGAGAAGCGCCACGGGGGAGACGAGCAACGCCGGCAACCGCCACCCCACCTCCAACGCGAGGAGTGCCAACAGGTTGCCACTCAAGATGAGGGGCAGCATCACGAGCCACGCCTCGTCCCCACCAATCAACCCGACGGGCGGAGCCAGCAGCGCCGCGACGTACGCCCACGGCGTACCCGCCACGGCGAACGCCAGGTAGAACGCCAGTACGATCCCTGCGCTGCGTACCGCGAGCGGCAACGGCGCGATGGCCAACACCGCTGCAGCCAGCACCAAGAAGATGCCCGCCGCCACCACCGTCGCCAGCGAGGAACGCGTCACGACCGGAGTTTAGCCCGCCGCCGCCACGCGCTCCGCCATGCCGGGCAGGCGCGCCAGGAATTGCCCCGTCGCCGACCCCTTCACGCTCGCCACCTGCTCCGGCGTGCCTGCCGCCACCACCTGACCACCCCGCGCGCCGCCATGCGGACCCAGATCCACGATCCAATCCGCCGTCTTCACCACGTCCAGGTTGTGTTCGATCACCAGCAGCGTGTTGCCACCCTCCACCAGCCGGTGCAACACCCCCATCAGCTTCGCGACGTCCTCGAAGTGCAAGCCGGTCGTCGGCTCATCGAGAATGTAGAGCGTCTTGCCGGTCCCCCGCTTCCCCAGTTCCGACGCCAACTTCACGCGCTGCGCCTCCCCACCCGACAGGGTCGGGCTGGGCTGCCCAATCTTCACGTAATCGAGCCCCACGTCCTTCATCAACTGCAACTTCCGCGCAATGCCCGGAATGTTCTCGAAGAACGCCAAGCCCTCCTCCACCGTCATGTCGAGCACGTCACTGATCGACTTCCCGCGAATCTTCACCTCGAGCGTCTCGCGGTTGTACCGCGCGCCCTTGCACACCTCGCACGGCACGTAGATGTCGGGCAGGAAGTACATCTCCACCTTCACCGTGCCGTCCCCCTTGCACGCCTCGCAGCGGCCCCCCTTCACGTTGAAGCTGAACCGTCCCGGCTTGTACCCCCGCTTCCGCGACTCCGGAGCGCGCGTGTACAAGTCCCGAATCTCCGTGAAGATGCCGGTGTACGTCGCCGGGTTGCTGCGCGGCGTCCGACCAATCGGGCTTTGATCAATCTCGATCACCTTGTCCACCTGCTCGGTCCCGATGATCTTGTCGTGCGCCCCCGGGTTCGCCTTCGCCCGGTACAACTGCTTCGCGAGGCTCCGGTGCAAAATGTCGTGCACCAGCGTGGACTTGCCCGAGCCCGACGCGCCCGTCACGCACGTCAACGTGCCAAGCGGAATCTCCACGTCGATGCCTTGCAGGTTGTGCTCCCGCGCGTTCTTGATCACCAGTTTCTTGCCGCTACCATCACGCCGCTTGGCGGGCACGTCGATCGTCTTCTCGCCCCGAAGGTACGCCGCGGTGAGGCTCTTCTTGTCCTTCAGCAACTTCTTCGGTTCCGCGCTCGCCACCACGTGCCCACCATGCACCCCCGCCCCGGGACCCAGGTCGACGATCCAGTCCGCGGCGCGCATCGTGTCCTCGTCGTGCTCCACGACGATCAACGTGTTGCCCAAATCGCGCAGTTTCGTGAGCGTGCCCAGCAGCCGTTCGTTGTCGCGCGGGTGCAAACCGATGCTCGGCTCGTCGAGCACGTACAACACGCCGGTGAGGCCCGAACCGACCTGCGTGGCGAGGCGAATGCGTTGCGCCTCCCCACCCGACAGGGTGTTCGCACTCCGGTCGAGACTCAAATAGTCCAGCCCCACGTCCTCGAGGAAGCCGAGGCGACTGCCGACCTCCCGCACGATCGGTCTCGCGATGTCGCCCGCCGCGCCCGGCAGGTCGAGCGAACCGAAGAACTGCACGGCATCGAGCACCGTCATGTTCGACAACTCCGCGATGTTGCGGTCGGCGACGCGCACGGCGAGCACCTCCGGCTTGTAGCGCGTGCCCTGACAATGGCTGCAGGGCACCATGCTCATGTACGCCTCGAGTCGCTCGCGAGCGGCTTCACTCCCCGCCTCCTTGAGGCGCCGTTCGAGGTTCGGAATGACCCCCTCGAACTCCGCCTGAAAGCGCATCGTCTCGCGTCCACCCCGCCGGTACACCACGTCGATGGGTTCGCTACTGCCGTACAGGATGGTCGCCTTGGCGTCCTCGGGAAGGTCGCGCCAGGGCACGTCGATGTCGAACCCCATGTGGTCGGCCAGCGCCTTGATGCGGTCCCAGTAGAAGACCTTCCCGCCGCCACCGCCTTGCGCACCGGTCCACGGTTGAATCGCGCCGCGCGCCAACGTCTTCGTCTCGTCCGGCACGATGCGCTCCGGATCGAACTGCTGCAGGAAACCCAGGCCACTGCAGTGGCCGCACGCGCCGTAGGGACTGTTGAAACTGAAGACGCGGGGTTCGAGCTCCTCGAGGAACGTGCCGTGTTCGGGGCATGCGAACTTCTCGCTGAACAACTCGTCCACCCCGTCGTCGGGCAGGAACAGGCGCATGAGGCCCTCACCGCGCTGCAACGCGAGTTCGGTGGATTCGGCGAGGCGAGCGCGGTCGCCCTCCTCGATCTTCACGCGGTCGACCACCACGTCGATGTCGTGCTTCTCGTAGCGTTCGAGGTTCGCCGCGATCCCCTCGTCGACGGTCATGACCGTCCCGTCGATGCGGACGCGCGCGAACCCTTCCTTCTTCAGGTCCTCGAGCAGTTTCCGGTACTCGCCCTTCCGACCACGAATGACGGGCGCGAGCAGCATGGCGCGCTTCCCATCGAACCGTTCGAGCAGGCGGTCGACGATCTCGCTGGGCGACTGGCGTGCAATCTCGCGGTCGCACACGGGACAGTGCGGCGTGCCCGCCCGCGAGAAGAGGAGGCGCAGGTAATCGTGAATCTCGGTGACGGTCCCGACCGTGGAACGCGGGTTGTGACTCGTCGTCTTCTGATCGATGCTGATGGCGGGACTGAGGCCCTCGATGGCGTCCACGTCGGGTTTGTCCATCACCCCGAGGAACTGCCGCGCGTAGGCCGAGAGGCTCTCGACGTAACGACGTTGCCCTTCGGCATAGATCGTGTCGAACGCGAGCGTGCTCTTGCCCGAACCGCTCACGCCCGTGAACACGATGAACGCGTTCCGGGGCAGCGTGAGGTCGACGTTCTTGAGGTTGTGTTCTCTTGCACCGCGGATGGTGAGGTCCTGCAACGGTGGCCTCCCTAACTCTGGTTCATCGCGCCAGCCGGGGTCGGCGCGGCAACGGACGAGTGTACCAGAGGTACCGGCCTCGGTTGGAGTCCACGCTTCCGGTTCGCTCCCCGTGCCACCTGACGACCCTGCGTGGCAGGGAAACCGTCATGCGCGTGGTATCACGCGGGTAGACGAGCGCACCTCTTGCAGTCACCGTCCCATCGCCGTTCAGGAAGGACCGTCATGTTGCACAACCGCCGAATCGCGCGCATCCCGCTGGTGCTGTTCACCCTCGCGACGCTCTCCATGCTCCTCACCGCTTGTGGAGCATCGGGCGGGGATGGGGGAGGCGGGACGCCTGCCGCCGATCCGGTGATCTCAGGTTCGCTGCTCGTGGCTTCCAGCGAGACGTCAGCATCCGTTTCCGAGGCTCAGGGTGGCGCGTTACCTCGCTTGTCCGAGACCGAATCCGATGCGTCCCTTCGGCAGCAGGCGATCCTCGACGAACTCGACGATCCGCGTGTTCGCTTCGTGCCGGGTGACGTCATCGTGGCGTTCGAACCAGGCGTGCGTGCCGCCAGCGCCTCAACGCTGCAAGCTGCAGGCGTCACCCTGCAGGTCGTGCGCGACCTACCCGTGCCCGGCGCTCGCCTTCTGCATGCCGACGTGGATGAGGATGCGACGGTCGAGCTGATTCGCGCGCTCGCCGCCCGCCCCGACGTGCGGTACGCGGAACCCAACCTGCTGCTCTCCACCCAACGCGTGCCGAACGACACCCTCTGGGTGAGCGACCGCAGTTACTTCTGGCACTACGATCAGATTGGGCTTCCCGCGGCGTGGGACACCACGACGGGGAGCGCAAGCACGGTCATTGGTGTGATCGACACGGGCATCCTCTACGACCTCGACGATACGAGCCCGGCGGTGTCTCACCCCGACTTCGCGGGCAAGGTGCTGCCTGGACGCGACATGATCACGAACCCCGCCTCTGCGCTCGACGGGGACGGCAGGGATGACGACGCCTACGACGTGGGTGACGTGCCCGTCGGCAGTGGCCAACCCTCGTATCACGGAACGCACGTGGCCGGCACCATCGCTGCGGCGACCGACAACGCCGATGGCATGCCAGCCGTAGATTGGAACGCCAAGATCCTTCCCATTCGCGCGCTGGGTTACGACCCGGACACGGGTGGGGGTAGTGGGTCGCTGGTCGACATCATCGATGGGGTGTACTGGGCAGCCGGGCTTGGTTCCCCCTCCAATCCGAATCCAGCGGACGTGCTGAACCTCAGTCTCGGTGGCTATGGCACGTGCGGGAGTTACCAGCAGGATGCCTTCGATGCCGTCACCGCGGCTGGCGTCGTGACGGTCGTCGCGGCAGGGAACGAGGACGTCGATGCGGGCAACTTCACGCCCGCAAGTTGCCGGAACGTCATCACGGTCGGTGCGACGAACCTCTCGGGTGATCGGGCGTTCTACTCCAACTACGGTGCGCGCATCGACGTCATGGCGCCAGGGGGCGACACGACGGTGGACGCCAACGGCGACGGACTCGTCGATGGCGTCGTGAGTGCTCTCGCAGAACGTGACGCCTTGGGCAACCTGACGATGGGATTCGTTGCGTACCAGGGCACGAGCATGGCGGCGCCACACGTGGCAGGCGTCGTTGGACTCATGAAGGCGCTCGACCCTGGGATTACGTTCGCTGAGGCCGAAGCCATCCTCGTCGCCACGGCCAATCCGCTCACCGCTGGGGAGTGCGGTACGTTCCTTGCGAGCGACTGTGGAGGAGGCCTGATCGATGCGCCTGCTGCGCTACAAGCGGTGCTCGATGGTGATGTTCCCGAGCCCGACCCTGAGCCCACACCCGTCACGTTCGTTTTCACACCCAATCGACTGGATTTCGGCAGCGATCTCACGACGCTCGACGTGACCGTTACGAACGAGGGTTCCGAAGCCGTGACGTGGCAAGCAGGCTACGTCGAGGATGAAACGAATCCCGCCCCTCTCGAGGAGGGTTGGGTCGAGATGATGCCGACGGGAACGCTTGCCGCGGGTGCATCCGCGACGCTCACTGTCGTCGTCGATCGGACGTTCATCGACGGGTTCGGCTCCTTCGCCGCCGACATCGTCTTCTATGATCCCGAGGCCTTCGAGGAGTATGGCGCGTTCACGATCCTCGTCAGCAAGCCGGAGGCCGAAGCGAACCCCACGGGACCGACCTACGTCTTCGCCTATCGCCTCGTGCCGGGTAGTGATCCGCCTGAATGGCGGGAAAGTGGTGATGCGTACGGCGCGTCGTTTGCGCCCAACTACCAACTGAGCGCCACGCCGGGCGTCACCTACGTCGCCGCGGTCGTGGATCAAAACGCCAACGAGTTCATCGACGCTGGGGACTTCATCGGGAGCACCGAAGTGTTCGACGCACAGGCCGGTGGGACGTACCCGAACAAGGACGTCTTGCTCGACCGGCTCGTGACCGGTCCGACGGGTCTCGAAGGCGTCTCGATCGACGAGCTGCTGACGCACCCCGCCCTTCGCCATGACTTGCGCGAGTGGCTGCTCGACCCGGCGACCGAGTAGAGCGAGCGACAACCCCAACCGTAAAGGCCCACCCCCGCGAAGTTTGCGGGGGTGGTGCTACACTCCCTTCATGCAACCCGTCGACCGCACGACCGCCATGTTGGGACTCGGAGCTGGCCTTGCCGGCGCGATGTTCGTCCTCTTCTTCTGGATCATTGCCGCCATCAGTTACGGACGAGGCATGGGATTCATCTCGCAACTCGAACTGTCCGGTCTTTGGATGACGGGGTTCTGGGCCTACCCGTTCGTGCTCTTCGCCGCGACCGCCGCCGCCCTCATCGCGTTCTTCGCGAAGGCGCACCAGGCTGCCGTCGCACTAGCGGGACTCCCCGTCGCTGGGGTCGTGCTGTACTACGTCGCGCTCGTCACCTTCTACTGAAGTCACGCCTCAAGCTTCAGCCGCCCTCCGCCTGACCGGTCGAACCGGTCTTGCGGAGGGTGTTTCCATGGGAGGTCGAGGCGTTGGGCTGCGTTACGCGAGCGGTTTCAGGCGCGCTTCGATCTCGGCGCGACGAGGCTCCAGGAACGGAGGTAACGCCAGTCCCTCGCCCAAGGCGTCGAGCGGCTCGTCGACGTCAAAGCCAGGCCCATCGGTCGCGAGTTCGATGAGGATGCCTCCAGGCTCGCGGACGTACAGGCTCTTGAAGTAGTACCGGTCCACCTCGCCACTGAACTGCGCACCCGCCTCGCGTAGGCGCGCCGTCCAGGCGTGGTACTCCTCCTCGTTCGGGATGCGCAGGGCCAGGTGATGCACGCCGCCCGATCCGTAGCGGGCGAGCGGAAGCTCGGGTCGCACGGCGACGTGCAATTCGCCTGCAGGACCTTCGGCGTGCATGCGGTAGACGTGCACCTGGTCCGGCGTCCCGTCGTCCAGGGGGTGCACCGCCTCGCGCTCGAGGTTCAGGACACCCGTGAGGAACGCATCGGTCGGCCCGAGGTCAGGCACGGTGAACTCCATGTAGCCAAGGCCCCGCACCTGATGGTGCGTCGGGACCGGGCTTGCTTCCCACGGGTGGGCGGTGCCGAGCCCGCCATCATCGACGAGGCTGAGCGGCAATCCGTGCGGATCCTCGAAATCGAGGTGCGCGACGCCGCGCCGCTGGGTGACGTCACCGTGCGGCGCGTCGTGCGCGTCGAATCGGTCGACCCAGTAGGCGAACGTGTCCTCTCCATGCACCCGCAGGGTGGTGCGCGTGATGCTGCGGTTGCCCTTGCGTTCCCGCGCGGCGAGGGGCATGTCGAAGTAGGTGAGGTCACTCCCCGGTGAACCCACGCCATCGGCGTAGAACAGGTGATACATGGACGTGTCGTCCTGGTTCACCGTCTTCTTTACGAGGCGCATGCCCATCACGGTCGTGTAGAACGCGTGGTTCGCTCGAATGTCGTTGGCGAGGGCACTCACGTGGTGCAGGCCGGTGAGTTGAAGCATGGCGACGATCTCCGTTCGCGTGCGAGAGGCGCGGTGCGCTGAATCGCCACGCGCGGGCGTACCTCGCTGGAAGGTTCACGATACCGGCGGTGGTGCGATGCGCAGGTCTCGCAACGTCGGGTGTCGCGCCGAGGACCCTACCGCGAAGCGTCGCCCTCGTGGGACGCCTCGCCATGAACCGTTCCCGCGCCAACGCTGGGAGACGACCTCAGCGTTCACCAGGGGAGTGGGGAGCGGTCCAGTCGTGCACCCGAAGTCCAGGAATTCGCGAGAATTCACGCTGGTTTCGGGTGACGAGCGTGAGGTCGAAGGTGAGCGCTTGCGCCGCAAGCCACAGGTCGTTCGCGCTCACGCCGGTGCCTTGCCTCCGTAGCTCCGCGCGAAGGCGTCCGTAGCGCTCGGCCGTCGCGTTCGCCAAGGGGAGGATGGTCATCCGCCTGGTGAGGTGATCGATACGCTCCATCAGGTCTGGCCTCTGCGCAAGCTGAGCACCGAACCGAAGTTCTCCGAGCACGATGGTGGACGTGCAGACGGTGGTCTCCCCGACCTCGGCAATGCGTTGCACGAGGTGGGGTTCGGTCGCCGTGAGCAGGGGAGACACGACGTTCGTGTCGAGCAAGTACCGGAGCCGGGCGGTCCCACCGGGGTCGTTCAAGGGAAGGCGACGGGATCCTCCTCGGCAGGAGGATCATCGATTTCGGGGAGCGTGAGCTCGAGTGGCGTGAGGCTCTCGAGCCAAGTTGCGAGACTCGACCGTGCGATGGGTTCGAGGATGATGGCGTCACCCTCCCGGCGAATGAGCGCTTCATCGGCGTCCACCTCCATGTCGCGGGGGATGCGGACGGCTTGGTTGGCACCGTTTCTGAACAGTGCGACGCGTCGTTCCTCGTTCATGCTCACCTCCTCTACGAGAGACCTATGGGCAAGCATATGCCATTGGGGAGAATGGGTGGGTCGATGCATGCCTTCAGCCTGACCAAAACACCGCGACCGGGCGGCGCCACCATGGATTCGTACCCAGCGGGACCGTGACGACCGTTGAGCCCAACGCCACGACGACCGCGCACGTACGCCGTTTTCGCGCATGCAGCGCAGGTAAGCGAAGCGTTACGAGGCCGCTGCGGGGCGAAGGCGCTGCCGAACCGATGGCTCCATCCACACCCGCACCCCGTCGTGCACCTCTACGTGCTGGGTCAACGTCGGCAGGACGGCCTGTGGAAACGTACGTGCCTCCACCCCCTCGTCCGCCACGCGCACCACGCCCCCCTCGAGCAGGTCCGGTTTGCGCAGCAGCATGCCGAGCAGTTTCCCCGCATCCCACGGTGTCCACACCTCGACCTCGTCTTCCCCTGCACTCTCGCCGGGGCCTGGGTAGCTACGCAGGAGACCCTCCCCCTGCCGCACGAGGTTCACCTCCGACAAGTCGAGCGTCACCGATGCATGCTTGATGAGCGTCAGCGGAACGGATGGGCCAATCTTGTGGAACAACCGTTCGAGCGGGGAGCCCATCACGCTGAAGCGAGGCTGCCCATCCAGGTCACCCGTCGGCGTGATGGCATGCAAACGCAAGCGGCTCGCGAGCAGCTCGTCGAGTGCGCCCTCCACCGCGTCGACCTTGAGGCCGGCCGCGTCCAGGTCCACCGTGTACGTCATCTCCACGTTCGTTCCCACGAACTGCACGGCATGAATCGTCACGGCGTCGACGGGCAACATGACGTGAGGATACCGACCCACCCCGCCACCCCCCGTCGCCCGCGACCCCCGTGCTAGCATCACCGCAACACGCCCCGCCACGCGCGTCCCTGACGCCACAAACGCAGCAGCGGGCGATCCTCACCCATGCCCAAGGAGGCAGCCATGGCACGCACCTTCCCCAACCTCATCGGTGGACGCGAAGTCCCCTCCGCCCACACCTTCGAAAGCCGCAACTCCAGTGACCGTGACGACGTCGTCGGCATCTTCCCCGAAGCCAGCCTCGACGAAGTGCGCGCCGCCTGCGACGCCGCCAACGAAGCCTTCCCCGCCTGGTCCCGCCTCCCCGCCCCCATCCGCGGCGAGATCATCGGCAAGATCGGTGCCGCCATCGAACGCGAGAAGGAAACCCTCTCCCGCCTCGTCACCCGCGAAATGGGCAAGACGCTCAAGGAAGCGCGCGGCAGCGTGCAGGAAGCCATCGACACCTGCCACTTCTTCCAAAGCGAAGGACGCCGCCTCTACGGCCAGACCGTCCCCAGCGAAATGCCGAACAAGGAACTCGCCACGTACCGCCGTCCCCTCGGCGTGGTCGGCATCGTCACCGCCGGCAACTTCCCCATCGCCGTGCCCTCCTGGAAAATCATTCCCGCCCTCCTCACCGGCAACACCATCGTCTGGAAGCCCAGTGAGGACGCCCCCGCCGTTGGCTACGCCTTCGTGAAACTCATTCAGGAGGCCGGTGTGCCCGACGGCGTCATCAATGTCGTCTTCGGCGGCGGTAAGGACGCCGCCGGGCAGCACCTCATCGCCATGATGGACGAAGGCAAACTCCACAAGTTCGCCTTCACCGGCTCCACCGCCGTCGGGCGCCACGTCGGCGAGGTGGCCGGCCGCAACCTGCTGCACCCCACCCTCGAACTCGGTGGCAAGAACCCGCTCGTCATCATGCGCGACGCGGACCTCGACAACGCCGTTCACGGCGCGATCTTCAGTGCCTTCGCGACCGGTGGGCAGCGCTGCACCAGTGCCGGTAACGTCATCATCGACGCGCCCATCTACGACGAATTCAAGACCCGCTACCTCGAGAAGGTGCGCGAACTCGAGATCGGCAACCCCAACCAGACCGAGCACGTCATGTACGGCCCGTTCATCAACCAGCGCTTCTACGAGCGTTGGATGGAGCACTACGCGTGGGGCGAGGAGGACGGCGCGACGCTGCTGTACGGGGAGGGCCGAATCACGCAAGACAATGCGCCTGCAGGTTGGACCGGCGATCCCGACGCGGCCTACTACGGCTGGCCGACCGTCTGGGCCGACGTCACGCCCGACATGCGTCAGTTCCAGGAGGAGGTCTTCGGGCCCACCATCAATCTCGTCAAGGTCGACGGGATCGACGAGGCGATCGAAACGGCGAACGCCGTGTCGTACGGCCTTTCGAGCGCCATCTACACGAACAACCGGGACTGGGCGTACCAGTTCAAGACCCGCATCGAGGCGGGCATGACCAGCATCAACAACACCACCAACGGTGCCGAGGCGCACATGCCGTTCGGCGGTACGAAGGGCAGTGGCAATGGGACGCGCGAGTCGGGCATGTGGGTGCTCGAGGCGTACACGTGGTGGCACGGCGTGAACGACGACGTCTCCGGCAGGCTGCAACTCGCGCAGATGGACACCGGCTACGTCGAGGCCGGTGAACCGGTCGACGTCGCAACCCTGT